>JANDJJ010000016.1 GCA_024330945.1 Nitrospira sp.
GGGTCGCCGCTTCATTGAGCGTGACGGGTGAAGCCTCGGTGAGCCATGGCGGTCCCGATCCGAACCTGTCCGACCTGAATCTTGTCTGAATCTTGGTGCTGCCGGCAATTGACTCGTCGAAACTGATCTCTCGCCCGGTGCGGTTGGCTTTGAGACTCCGGGGACCTGACGCCGCCCGTTCATTTTCGCGAAGACCGGTTCCTCATTGCAGCTTTCCCCTCGCTGGGTTACAGTGCCGGCGCACGGGTGGTCTGATCTCGAATCCCTCATGACGTCACTGTTAAACCCGCAGGCTCTGGCGCAATTGACAGCGGAATTCCGACTGTCCATGAGCCGGTTGCTGCGGGATCTTTGTCGGGAATTGCGAACCGATTATCGGGATGTGTCGTCTCGTCTGAATCTTCCTGTCGGGCTGTTCGAACAACTCGGCCGTTCTCTGGATCTTGCGAGGTTTTCGACCTGGAAAGTCGTCGGATGGATTGAGACGCTCAACGACCTGGTCTATTTCCTCGATCTCCTCCAACAGTGGGAAAAGGAGCCGGATCGGAAGGAATTCACACGGCAACTGTTCGCTGAGTGCCAAGACAAATTCTTTGAGAACGGTTATCTGTCCGATCTCTTTCCTTCCGGCGGTCCGACCGTTTCGGGGTTTGAAAAGCGGCTCTTCTCTCTCTGCGGCCGTCTGGCCAGGGAAGTGACGCAGGAAGCGTTGTTCTTCGACCCCATGCGTACGACGAAATGGTTTGGGCGACGGATGTCGTCGGGGCAGTCGACGATCGGGTCGCTTGACGCGAACTTTGAACGGGCCGATCCAGAGGCTGCGATTCCCGCGGGTCTGGACGATGGGTGGTGTGAAGCGCCTGGTCCTGTTCGCCGCATCTTGCGGCGGTCTCCCGGCCGATCGGTCTTTCTCGTTGAGGCTGAGAAAATAGTCTTGCGGGTTGGACGTACGACTTTTCCGATTTGGTCTCAAGAGAAAGGCAAAGAGCGATGGATCTGGAGACGACAGACGGCGCCGAAAGTGGCGGATACGATTCATGGTCCCGTCACGATCGGCCCCACTCTTGTTTATGGAAGCGACCGCTCTCCTCGGAAGGTTCAACCGACGGATCTGAGACAGGTCAAGAGAATCCGCCGTGCCTGGCGCACGATTCGAGCGGTCTGGCCTGACGGCCACGCGGTCTTGGAATTGCTCACGTCGCGGATCGTGCCCTTGAAGGCCAGGGGTGTCGTCAGTTTCAGCTATCGCCATAGGCCCGGCTTGTCTTTCATCAACTGTTTCGATCGCGACAATCTCGACCTGATCGACGATCTGATCCATGAAAACAGCCATCATCTCTTGAATCTGTTGTTGCGTAAGCATGTCATGTATCACGGCGATCGCAATCAACGGATTTTCTATTCGCCCTGGCGACGAAGCCTCCGTCCCCTTCGAGGCATTCTGCACGCCACCTTTACGTTCACGATGGGCGCCATGCTGTTTGAGCGGCTCTCATCATGGGCGTCCGGTCGGGAGGGAAACAAACAATGGAAGCGCGCGGGACTGACGCGACGCGATTTGCAACGGGCCAGATTCCGCGGGTTGGAAGAAATCGAATCCGTGCGCTACTCTTTGCAGGATTTGCGGTATGCCGACCGTCGTCTCGGTTGGCTGACAGGATCGGGCCGTCGATTGGTTCGTCAGATGGAGAAGGCCATCGCCGATGTCGAAGACCGCCTCGCGCCCTATCACGGCGACGTGCTGCGTTCCACGTTCGGGCCGGCCCTCCGGCGCCACGTCGAACAATTGAAGAAAGCCCGCACGACTTACGGGCCGATGCGGTTGAGCGAGGTGTAGAGACGATGGCTGTGGAGAACGGCACTCCATGGTCAGTGGGGCCGTTGGATTTCGACGTAGGCGGAGCTTCCTGAGCCTCTACGGTTCCACCGTCACATTGACGAATGCTGGGAGACTGTCCGCCCCTCTTTTATCCGTCACCCGGAGCTTGAACCGGTAAGTCCTCGGCTCCGAAACGGGCGGCGCAAGGAAGGAGGCTTCGGAGTTATCGGCGTCAAGAAGCGCTACTTTGCTGCCGCGCACCTGGCTCCAACTGTAGTAGAGCGCGTCGCCTTCAGGGTCTCGGCTTTTTATGCCGGTCAGTTTCACTTTCGTCCCGGCTTTTACGGTTTTGTCGGATCCGGCGTCCGCGAGAGGCGGCTCGTTGGGCTCGTCGTTGACGTTGACTTCCACGTCCAGGCGCGCCTGTTTGCCGCGATTCGAGACGGTGATGATGGTTTTCCCGTTGCCCGTGATCTGCAAGAGACCGTGTGGGAGAATTTTGATGACGCGGGGATTGGATGAATCATAGGCGGTGCCCGTCTCCGGTCCGGCGATTCTGCGGGTCACGCCGTCGGAGAATTCGCCGACGACCGGTAATTCGAAGATTTTCCCCAGGGAATCCACGTGACCGAAAGCGGACGATTGTCCGGTCCGACCGAGCTGCAGAGGTTTATCCGTCTCAAAGTCAATGGCGTGAAGGACGGCCTCTGGTTCCACGCGTACGATGATTTCATCGAACACGGAACGGGTGCCAAGTCGTCCCCGTGAGACGTCCGCGACCGCTAACAATCGCATCGGTCCGATTCCATCTCGCGGAACGGACAAAGGCCCTCCGAACGGCGGATCTTGTTCGGCTTCTCCGATCATAGCTACGGGCGCGATAATCGAGCCCGTGGCGGTGGAGTCCTCTTGCTCGACCAAAACCTCATCTCCTGCGCGATACCAATAATAGCGGACCTTGACGATGCCGCGGTCCGTGCCCAAGTCCACGCGCGCGGTGACGATGCCGCCGGCCTTGAGAACGGCGTCTTCCGATGGTTCGATGATCTTGAAGGCGGAGGCGGTCTCGACGCTCCACGGCGCGGCGAAGCACGCAAGGGCGGACGCAAGCCCCATCGCGCGCATCAGATGATCCATCCGCTCGCTGGTCAGCCGCATTCCTTTACCTTGTCAAATGGAACGGCACGTCGGTCAAAACCACCCGCTCTTTGAACAACAGCGCGGCTTTCAACATGAGCGCCCGTTGATTGTGCAGAATGTTCTGCCACCAACGCGCCGGGAGAATCTCGGGGATGACAACCGTCACCCACGTATCTCGATCTTTTTCCAAAATTTCTTCGATGTAATCGATTAAGGAACCCAAGACCGAGCGGTACGGAGATGGCAACACAATGAGGTTGATGCCGCAGCCCCACTGGGCCCAGAGGATTTTCACCTTTGCGCTTTCTTCCGGATCTGTATCGACAAAGACGGCCCGAATATCTCCCGGTCTGCTTCTGGCAAAGTCGACGGCACGGATGACAGCGCGATTGACCCCGCCGATGGGTATGAGCACGATATTCCGCTGCGGAAGAGGGGGCCTGGCTCCGCGGCGGTCCAACGCGATTTGTTCGGTGACCGCTCTATAGTGGGACCGAATGCCCTGAAACATGACGATGAGGATCGTGATCAGCAAAAAGACGATCCAGGCGCCTTGCAAGAACTTCGTGCTAGCGATGATGAGAGAGGCGATGCCCGTTGTAAATGCGCCGATGCCATTGACCACCAATTTCTTTCGCCAGTGCGCCCCTTTTTTGGTTAGCCATCGTTTCACCATGCCAGCTTGAGACAAGGTAAAAGAGATGAAGACACCGATTGCGTACAACGGAATCAGGGCATGGGTATTGCCTTCGAATGTCACCAACAATAAACCGGCAAACAATCCCAGCACGATGATGCCGTTCGAAAACACCAATCGGTCGCCAAAGGTGGCCATTTGGTGCGGCATGAATCCGTCTCTGGCGAGATTCGACGCCAAATGGGGAAAACCCGCGAACGCACTGTTGGCGGCTAGGATCAAGAGAATCATGGTGCCGATCTGGACGGCGTAATACAGAGGGCTGGTTCCGAACGTCAGGTGAGCCAGTTGGGAGACGACCGTCTCATCGGATTTGGGGAGAATGTGGTAGTTGTAAGCCATCCAACTGATCCCCATAAACAGCGAGGCCAAGATTGTTGACATCCAGACCATCGTGATGGCAGCGTTCTTGGACTCGGGGTGGCGAAACGATTTGACGCCGTTGGAAATCACTTCCATCCCGGTGACGGTTGAGCACCCTGCGGCAAACGAACGAAGAATCAGAAACAGCGTCAAACTTTCCATAGCCTTGCCAGGTGGCTCTAAATAAGAGACAAGAGAAGGAGGCGAAGTGAAGAATGTGTTGATAGTGCCGATGATAACCAACAAGCCAAGGGTCACCAGCGAAAAATAGGTCGGGATAGCAAAGAACCGTCCGGATTCACGAACTCCTCTGAGGTTCATGATGACGATGAAAACGATGGCCAAGAGCCCCAATGATTCCCGATAAGCAAACAGATCCGGAATAGCTGACGTAATGGCGGCAACTCCGGCCGCAATGCTGACGGCGACGGTCAAGACATAGTCGATCATCAGGGCGGCGGCGGCAACAAGGGCTGGTCTTTCGCCCAGGTTTGTTTTCGCTACGATATAGGCTCCTCCTCCCTCGGGGTATTCGTAGATAATCTGGCGGTAGGAAATAGTCAGAACGAGGACGAGAAAAAGGATAGCGAAACTCACCGGGATCGACCACGAGAGAGCCGCCGTTCCGGCTAGAATCAGAACCAAGAGAATTTCTTCCGTTCCGTAGGCGACTGACGAGATAGCATTCGATGAAAAAATAGCCAAGGCGATCGTCTTTGAAAGACGTTCGTGACTCGCCTGAGTTGTTTTGAGGGGGTTACCAATCAGCCAACGTTTAAGAAACATGATGTCATTATCTCATAAAGTTTTTAGAGGGTGAACGTTCATGTATCCGTTGCCATAGGGCAAAAGACTCAGCGGGCAGGTTCCACCAAATGACCTATCGGCGATCGGTTTCCCGATCTCGATGACTCATCATCGAGTCACGTCGGTCCATGCGGCAACTATGGCGATGGCGGCCGACGGGAAAGTTCAAAACAATTTGCTGAAAACTGTTTGTGAGATACAGTTGGACTTCGAAAGGTCGTCGTGAGAAGAAAAGCGCACACGACGGGCATTCTTTTTTAGGGAATTCCCGCTGTCGGCGACGGTGAAACGCTCGATTGGTTTCCTGGCATGACCGGTTCGCTCGACGGTAGAGGCAAGGAAGGATTTGAAAGAGGAGCGCCTGGATGGAACCAATAGATGTCGAGACGGCCAAAGAACGACGGTTCGCTCAGTTGCGCCGCCATTGTCGCGTTCGTCTTGCGATACCGTTTCCATGTTTGTTTGCGTTGGTCAGTCCGAATCGGCGGCTCGCCGTCGAGCAAGGCGACGTCGGGGTCGTCTACGACATGTCCACGAAGGGTGCCCGAATGATGACCGAAGCGGTGATCTCGCCCGGTGATCGCATCGCACTCAGCCTGCAACTCCCGCATCATACCGCTCCCACGATCATCGAGCTCGCGACCGTTCGTTGGGGAAGAGCGCAGATCTATGGTATCGAGTTCGACGATCGTTCGCTGATAGCCGATGCCGGCCTTCACACGCTTTCGGGCCGTTCCTTGCGGCAGTTTCCTGTGCCTGTTCCCTGACCGTTCGGTCCTTCGATCCAACCGACACACGTTTCCGTCGCCATGCGGCTTCCCTGCGGAGGGATCGGTTTTCCTCGCCGTCGCGCGATATCTTTGTCCGAAGATTTCCTTGGAGTGCCGGAACTATTTGATGGCGACCGCCTTGACCTCTTTGTAGGTGGTCTGCCCCTGAAGCACTTTTTGGATGCCGTCTTGGAGGAGGGTCGTCATGCCTTGAGCGAGAGCGGTCTTGAGCATTTCTTCCGTGGTGGCTCTGCGCTGGATCATGCGTTTGATTTCGTCGGTGCCGAGCAGCAACTCATGCAGAGCGATGCGTCCTTTGAAGCCGGAGCGATTACACGTCTCGCAGCCTTTGGCTCGATAGAGGCGAAGCGTATTGTCCTGTTTGACTCCGAGTTGATCCCATTGCTCCGCCCCATAGCCCGACCGGAGTTCGGCGTATTCCTCCGGCGTGCAGACATACTGTTCTTTGCAATCTTTGCAGAGGCGCCGGGCAAGGCGTTGGGCCAAGACGCCCAGCATGGCATCGGCGAAGCTGAAAGGATCGCAACCCATGTCGAGCAGGCGGGTAACGGTTTCTACGGCGCTGTTCGTGTGCAGCGTGCTGAGCACCAAATGGCCCGTGAGAGAGGCCTCGATGCCCATGTCGGCCGTTTCCTTGTCCCGCATTTCTCCGACCATGATGACATCCGGGTCCGCACGCAGGAACGCGCGCATGGCAGCCGCGAACGTGAAACCGATTTTCGGTTGAACTTGAACTTGTCTCAATCCGTATTGGGTGATTTCCACTGGGTCTTCGGCGGTCCAGATCTTGATGTCCGGCGTGTTGATATGGCCCAGCACGGAGTGAAGCGTGGTCGTTTTGCCCGATCCGGTCGGCCCCACACAGAGAATGATCCCGTAGGGCTTTTCGGAGATTTCTTTGAGAGCCTTGAGGTTGCGTTCCGAAAATCCCATTTGATCGAGCGGTAGCGGTTCGCTTGCGGCGAGGATGCGCAGCACGACGTCCTCGTTGTATCCGGCCGTGGGGATAGTTGCGACGCGGAGTTCGATTTCCTTTGTGTCCGACAATTTGAACTTGATTTTTCCGTCCTGCGGCTTGCGCCGTTCGGCGATGTCAAGGCTGGCCATAATTTTGATCCGTGAGACGATGGCACGCCGGTAGCTCTGGGGAATTTTCATGTACTCGAAACATTCGCCGTCCACGCGGAAACGGACGACGGTCTCGCGCTTTTCTCCATAAGGCTCGATGTGGATGTCCGATGCATTTTGCCGATAGGCATCGGCGATGATCTGGTTCGCCAGACGCACGATGGCGCTGTCGTTTTCATCAAGCCCCCCCGTGGTCGCCTCTTCCATGGCTTCGGCTTGCGCCTCGGTGACGAGCTCGCCGAGAATGTCGGAGACGCTTTCGTCCAGCTTGCGGCCCCCTCCGTCCCCTTGCCCTGCGGCCAGGAATTGGGCGATGTCGCGCCGCAAGCCGACGGCGAAGCGGATGTTGAGTCCGGGGAACGTTCGTTTGATGTCCTGAACCCGATCCAAATCGCCGGGATCGTCGGTCAGGATTTCGATCGAGGTCCGATCCCGCCGGAGAGGGATCCAGTGGTTCTTTTTTAAGTAGTCAAGATTGAGGTTTTTGAGGAGCTCGACGTCGATGACGGTGCGCTCGCTGTATTCGATGTAAGGACACTTGTAGAACTGCGCCAGCGACTTGCCGAGCTCAGATTTGGGAACCTTGTACTTTTCGAGCAGAATCGTCTCCAGATCGTTGACGCCTTTGCGTGATTCGGCGATCGCGTTGTCGAGGTCGGTTTGTGTCAGACGATTGCCGTTGAGCAGCAGATCGAAGCGCGTGGGGTTTTTCTTCGCCGTGTTTTTCAGATTGTAGAAGGCGGTGCCGAGCGCCTTGGCGATTTCAGCGACGGACTCTTCGTCCTTTCTCGTGAAGCGCGACCCGGTTTTCTTGTTCAAGAGCTGAATCACGCCCATGAGATATTTGTTGTCGGCGACGATCGGATAAGTGAGCACCTGTTTGGTTTTGAAGCCCGTCCGCTTGTCATAGGTGCTGTCGTGGAGCAGGGCGGGATGGATGTTCCGCAGCTCCGCGGCGTTATAGGCGTCGGCGACGTTGACGGGGCGGAGGTATTTCGCGCAGAACCCGGCCAGGCTCTGCTCAGTGATAGGGATGCGGAATTCTTCGACGCTGTCGACTTGCGGGATTTTGAAGAAGATTTCTTTCTTGTCCGCATCGACTGTGAACAGCGTCAAGTCCTGCGCGTCGAACAGGCTGAGAATGTCGTGGTGGAGGTCCAGGACGATCTGATCGAGGTTGGTGGCGCACTGAATCTGCTTGATGATCCGATTGACCTGCTCAGCCTGTTCGATTTTAAGGTTGAGTTCCCGAAGCGTCTGCGTCATCGGTTTGACGTTCATTCCCGCGATGCTCCTCGGAACTGATTGATCGCCTGCCCGGCAAGTGACGAAAACGGTTGGCGAAAAAACGATCGACGTGTGTTGTATTGAGGCGATCGCTTCGCTGGCAGTCAAAACTTAGTCTAACGGACGAGCCAAGGAAGGCAAGAAAAAGGGAATTTTACTCAATTACATAGAGCGGCGGAGAAAGAAGGCGGGAAACGGCAAGCGTCTGTCCATCGTACGATTTACGAGCACGGCCGGGTCGATTCAGGAGCAGCTTTGTCCGGAGCGGCTTTGTCGAGATGAGTCAGAATATCCGATGGACTGACGCGCGATTTCACTCCGGTCCGTCGGATTTTGACTTCAACGACGCCGTCGGCAAGCCCCTTGTCCCCGACCACGATTTGGAAAGGAGCGCCGATAAGGTCGGCGTCATTGAACTTGACGCCGGCGCGCTCGTCTCGATCGTCCCAAAGGACTTCGAATCCTCCCTCCTGCAGCGTCTCGTAGAGACGGGCGGTAGCTTCGGCTGTCTTGCCCGATTGCGTGACCGGCAGCAGATGGACGTGAAAGGGAGCGATCGGAAACGGCCAGATGATGCCTTTCTCGTCGTGGTTCTGCTCGATGGCGGCCGCGGCGGTTCGGCCGACGCCGATCCCGTAGCAGCCCATGACGGCAAAACGCTCTTTGCCTTGATCGTCGAGAATCGTGGCGTTCATGCTCTTGCTGTATTTTGTTCCGAGGAGGAAGACTTGGCCCACTTCAATGCCTTTCGCCAGGACCAAAGGACCGTCTCCGCGCGGCGAAGGGTCGCCCGCCTGCGCGTTCCGAAGATCGGCGAAGCGATCGACCGTGAAGTCGCGATCCAAATTGGCGTTGACGTAGTGTGTGTTCTCTCGGTTCCCGCCGACCACGATGTTGCGCATGCCTGCGATCGCGTGGTCCGCCAAGATGCGGACACCGGAGAGACCGATGGGGCCGGCGAAGCCGACGGGGGCTTTTGTCAGGCGTGAGACGGTCTCGGGGTCGGCCAATTGAACATCCATAACACGCAAGAGACGAGCCAGCTTCACTTCGTTCAGTTCATGATCCCCTCGGATGAGGACGGCGACCAGCTCGCTCTGCGCCTTGTAGATGAGCGTCTTGACCAGTTGTTGCGGGAGAACGTGTAGGAAGGACGTGACTTCTTCCACCGTTCGGCATTGGGGGGTCGATACGGCCGTCAGCGGTTGAAACGGAGCGTCATCGGCGTCGGCAGGGGGCAAAATTTCCGCCCGTTCGAGATTGGCCGCGTACGATCCTTCCTCGGTGTACGCCACAGTTGCTTCGCCGGTGGCGGCCAGGACCATGAATTCATGCGAGACGTCCCCCCCGATCAATCCGGTGTCGGCCTCGACCGCGCGAAAGGTCAAGCCGCATCGGGTAAAAATTCTGGTGTAGGCGTCGTACATTTTTTGATAGCTCGCCCGCGCGCCCGCCTCGTCGGCGTCGAAGCTATAGGCGTCTTTCATGATGAATTCCCGGCCTCGCATCAGTCCGAAGCGAGGGCGTATCTCATCGCGAAATTTCGTCTGGATTTGATAAAAGTTGAGGGGCAGTTGCCGATACGAGCGCACCTCGCGCCTGAATAGATCGGTGATGACCTCTTCGTGCGTGGGGCCGAGACAGAAGTCTCGGTCATGACGGTCTTTGAAACGGAGCAATTCCTTGCCGTAATGGTCCCAGCGGCCGGTCTCCTTCCACAATTCGGCGGGAGAGGCGATAGGCATCAGCAACTCCTGCGCGCCCACGCGGTTCATCTCCTCGCGAATAATGCCTTCGATCTTTCGGATGACGCGCAGCCCGAGCGGAAGGTACGTGTAAATGCCGGCGGCCGTTTTCCGGATCATTCCCGCTCGGAGCATCAGCCGGTGGCTGACCGTTTCCGCCTCGCCGGGATCTTCCCGCAGGGTGGGGATGAGAAGTTGAGAGGTTTTCATGCGAACTTAGCGGGCAAAGATTCGCTCCAAATCGTTCCAGAACGCGAAGATCATGACGCCGACCAACAAGACCAGTCCCACCTGTTGCGCGACCTCCCGCTGACGGTCGCCCAGCGGCTTGCGGAGAATGCCCTCGATCAGAAAGAAGAGCAGGTGACCTCCGTCCAGAATCGGGATCGGCAACAGGTTCAGCACGCCGAGATTGATGCTCAAAATGGCGATAAGGAAAACGACGCTGGACGCGCCTTGCGAGGCGGCTTCGCCGGAAATATTGGCGATCGTCAGAGGGCCTCCGATGTTCTTGCTCGAAATGTCCCCTACGACCATTTTGTACAGGCCGACCGTCGTCAGCTCGGTCCAGCCCCACGTCGCCTCCAAGCCGTGGTACAGGGCTTCAAACAGATTGTCGGACCGCATCAACGACCGGCCCGGGCCGGAGATACCGATTTTCCCGATTTCAACGGTTTGGCCGCCGACGGTGACTTTTTCGACCGATGGCGTGACCGTGAGCGCGACCCGCTGTCCGTTGCGGAGCACCTCCACACGCAATGGTTGTTCCGGATGTTCTTTGACCAAGGCGGTCATCTGGGACCAGGTATAAATGGGCTGTCCTTCGATAGTCACGACCCGATCGCCAGGTTGGAATCCGGCCGCCGCGGCGGGAGATCCGTGCATCACGGCCGTGACAAGCGGAGGGATTTCTTCGACGCCGATCGTATAGACCGATTCTTCTCCGTCCGCCGCGCCTCCCGAAACCGGTACCGGTGCGACGGTCAAGGTTTTCATCCGGCCGTCTCGACTGATTTCAAGCGTGAGGGATTCGCCGTTGCTTTTCGCGACGGCGTCCAGCAATTCGCTCTTGGTCGAAATATCTTTTCCGTTGACCTTGACGACTCGGTCGCCGACTTCCATCCCCGCCGTCGCGGCCGGCGACGTGGGAACGAGCGCTTCGATGTCGGCGCTCAGATCCCGAAACGTAGGGACGAACAAAGGCGATCCCGTCGCCAGCCAGCCGGCAAAGATCAAATAGGCCAGGATGAAATTGAAGCCGGGGCCGGCCGCTACGATGAGGATCTTCCCTCCGAGGCTTTGGTGGGCGAATGATCGTCGGCGGTCTTCGGCGGTGGTCGCTTCCGTCTCTTCTTCTCCGAACAATTTGACGTAGCCCCCCAGCGGAATGGCGGACAGCAGATACTCCGTCTCGCCGACTTGGCGGCCGAATAATTTGGGGCCGAAGCCGAGCGAGAATTTGAGCACCTTCACCCCGACCCACCGGGCCGCGAGGAAGTGGCCGAGCTCATGAAACGCCACCAGGACGCCCAGAACGACAAGAAACCACCACGCTTTTTGCAGCAGCAGCCAGAGGGTGTCGGGGGACCACGTTATGGCGGAGACCATCATCATCCAGCGTTCGAGCCGTCGGGAATATCGTGTTGGGATTACTCTACCATCGATTGAGCCGATTTCAAAATAGTCATCGTCAGCGTGTCATGGCGTGGACCAGCGACCCGGCCTTTTCCCGCGCCCAGCGGTCCGCTTCCAAGGCGTCTTCAAGATCGACGAGATCCCGATGGATATGGGCGTCCATCGTGTGTCGGATCACTTCGGGAATTTCGATAAAGCGGATGCCACCGTTGAGAAACGCCTCGACCGCCACTTCATTGGCGGCATTCATGGCGGCCGGCATCGTCCCGCCGATCCGCAGCGACTCGTAGCCGAGTGATAGACACGGGAACCGGTCGTGGTCCGGTTTGCAAAACGTTAATGTGCCGATTTCCGTCAAGTCCAGGGAAGGCAGGTCGAGCGGCATGCGTTCCGGGTATCGCATCGCGTAGGAGATGGGAGTCCGCATGTCCGGGAGCCCCAATTGGGCGATCATGGATCGGTCCTCATATTCGACCAGGGAGTGGATGATGCTTTCCCGATGAATCAAAACGTCGATGCGGGATTCGGGGATGTCGAACAGCCAGCGCGCTTCGATGACTTCGAGCCCTTTGTTCATCAAAGTCGCCGAGTCGATCGTAATTTTTGAGCCCATTTTCCAGTTCGGATGTTGCAGCGCGCGCTCGGGCGTGACATCCGATAACTGCTCCTTCGTCAAGGGCCAAAGGGCACCGCCGGAGGCCGTCAAGATGAGGCGACGGACGTCTTGAAGTCGATGACCCTCGAGCGATTGAAAAATCGCGCTGTGCTCGCTGTCGACCGGAAAAATTCTGACGCCGTGCTTGCGGGCCTCAGTCTGCATCAACTTGCCGGCCATCACCATCGGTTCTTTATTGGCCAGGGCGATATGTTTGCCGCTTCGAATGGCCGCCAAGGTGGGAACCAGTCCGGCGGCGCCGACGATGGCTGAAATCACCAATTCGGCTCCCGCCATGGCTGCGACGTGGGCGATTCCTTCTTGACCGGCCAGAATTTCAACAGGAAGATCCCGGCATTTCGCCCGGAGGAAGGCGGCGGATGTTTCCGAGGATACCGCCACGGCTTGTGGCTTGAAGACGCGGATCTGCGCTTCCAGCTTCTCGATGTTTCCGCCCGCCGTAAGCCCCACGACACGAAAGTCGTTGGGGAATCGTTGCACGATATCGAGCGTATTTGTCCCGATGGATCCGGTTGACCCCAGGATAATGATCGACTTCATGGTTGCTCCTCGGTCATGGGGATGGTAACAGGCCTCGAAAATAGGTGACATAGTAGTAGAAGGCGGGGGCGGTGAACAAGAGACTATCGAGTCGATCCAACATGCCGCCATGACCGGGCAGAATGTTCCCCGAGTCTTTCACTCCCGCGCGGCGTTTGATGAACGATTCCCAAAGATCGCCGGACAGGCCCGCGGCCGTCAAAAGCAGGCCGAGGATCAAGGCGTCGGAGAGCGGCAATTCCGGTACGAACCACGCGTGGGCCAGAACGGCCGCGCTTTCGGCCAATGCCAGACCGCCGATCGCGCCCTCGACGGTTTTTTTCGGGCTGATCGACGGTGCAAGCGGATGCTTGCCGAAGAGCGTGCCGGCGTAGTAGGCGCCGGTGTCGCCGGCCCAGGTGACCAAGGCGAGGAAGATCACAAGCCGCTCACCGTCGGGCAGCAAGCGCGTCGATGCCACGGTGCTCAGGGTGAATCCGACGTACAGGACTCCGAAGGCGACGAGGGTCGTCTCTTTCACCCGACGATGGAAAGCCCCTGAAGACAGCGACAGCGTGACGGGAACAGCCAACGTCGCGATCGTCAGAAGGTCGGTCGCCAACAAGGACAATTGATGCTTGGCCAAAACGAGGGCGGAGAGAGACAGTCCGACGGCGATCAGCCAGCGGTTGGGAGGTGACGGAAGCGTAATGCGGTACAGCTCGATCAACGCCACGCAACCGCCCGTCATCAACAACAGCGTCAAGGTCCAGGGGGGGAGGTACGAGATGATGACGTAAACGATCGGAATCAGTGCGGCTGCGGTGTAGAGACGCCGGGGGTCGAACCGTCGAGAGGCTATCGATGGTGTGATCACAAACGCGGACTCGTATCCGTGAACGGTTAGGACGGCGTCCACTCAAACTTATGAGGAGATCGCGCTCAAAACTCGCCCGAAGCGGCGCTCCCGTTTTTGATATTCCAACAGCGCCAACAAAAATTCACGCCGGCGAAAATCCGGCCACAACGTGGGGGTGAAGCACAGCTCCGTATAGGCCAACTGCCAGAGCAGAAAGTTGCTGATCCGCGTTTCTCCGCTCGTCCGGATCAGAAGATCGGGATCGGGAAGCGGGTGCGTGTATAAATACTGTTGGAATAAGGTTTCATCGATCTGTTCACCTTCGATGGCACCGGCCTGCGCATCGGCCAGCAACCCTCTGACGGCATCGACGATTTCCGAACGACCTCCGTAACTCAAGGCCACCGTTAGGGTCATTTTGTTCAGATGGGCGGTTTCTTGTTCGGTTCTGTGGATCCAATGCCGAGCCGACGGCGGGAGGAGTTCGAGGCGCCCGATGGCTCGAAATCGAACATGTTGCTCGATCAGGCCCGTTCGTTCCGTCGAGAGATAATGTTCAAGAAGGCTCATGAGCGCGTTGATTTCCTGTCTGGGTCTGTTCCAATTTTCCTGGGAAAAGGCGTAGATCGTCAGGGCCTGGATGCCCAGCTCCAAGCAGAGCGAGATCATTTCTCTGACGGAGTTGATGCCTTCGCGATGTCCTTCAATGCGGGGAAGGCCGCGCAGTTCGGCCCACCGCCCATTGCCGTCCATGATGACGGCAACGTGTTTGGGCAGCAGCTCGGGATCCAATTTGGCGGCCAACTCGCTCTCCGAGAGCTGATCGAAGCTGACGACAGGCTGGTGTCTCATGAAACCTTAAACCTTACCGCGCTCCTCCAGATGAATTGTGGCTGTATGGTGTCTCGGTTACAACTCTGCGTCAGGAGGGTAGCCGAAGTCTACTGGCGAGAGGCCGGAATGTCAAACAATAACTCGGAATCGTAGGTGGTAGTCCTCATAAATCGCCATCTGTCTCATTGCGACCGCGGAAACGAATCAGCTATACTCCGCGCGTCCATCTCGCGCAGATTGCCCTGCGCGATGCGCGCGTACAACCTCAGTCAACGTAAACGTAAACGGCGATCCGGGGAAGGCGGTCCATTGATGACAGAGCCGGTTCAATTAGCGACGTTCGGCGTGACGGAAGCGGACGCCCGGCACGTGCTGGATCGACTCAGTACGCGGGACGTCGACTACGCCGATCTCTACTTTGAGTCGAGAGTCGCGGAGTCGGTCTCGATGGAAGAAGGCATCGTCAAACGTGCCGCGAAGAGTATCTTGCAGGGAGTTGGCGTCAGGGCCACCGCCGGCGAGAAAACGGGGTTTGCATACTCCGATGATTTGACGAAGAAGGACTTGGAACTCGCGGCGGATACCGCCAGATACATCGCCGATTCTCCCAAGGGAACTCGGATGGTGCCGATTCCCATCCATCGGCGGCCGGCGCACGATTTGTATCCGGTCGACCGGACGAAGGCCGAAGTGGCGACGTCCGAGCGAGTCGCCTTGCTGAACGAGATCGACGCGGAAGCCAGACGATACGATCCTCGCATCAAAAACGTCATGGCGTCGTTTAACACGGAATACAAGGTGGTGGTGGTGGCGACATCGGACGGCGTCTTGGTCGCGGATGTTCAGCCGCTGTCGCGTCTGCAAATCAGTTGTATCGCCGAGGAGGACGGCAATCGCCAGATCGGGAGTTTCGGGGGAGGCGGGCGCGTGGGATTTGAGTTTTATCGGGACCAAAACCGGCATCTGGAATACGCGCGGGAAGCCGCACGCGAGGCGATCGTCAATCTCTCCGCCGTCGAGGCGCCGGCCGGCGTGATGCCCGTCGTCTTGGCCGGGGGGTGGCCCGGCATTCTCTTGCACGAGGCGATCGGCCACGGTCTCGAAGCGGATTTCAACCGCAAGAAGACATCGGCGTTTTCCAACTTGATCGGAAAACAAGTGGCTTCCGAAGTCTGCACGATCGTGGACGACGGCACTCTGCCGTTTCGGCGGGGATCGTTGAACATGGATGACGAGGGAACGCCGACCGGCCGTACAATCCTGATTGAAAAAGGAATTCTACGCGGCTATCTGACCGACAAGCTCAATGCCCGGTTGATGGGGATTGCCTTGACGGGCAACGGGCGGCGAGAAAGTTATCAGAGCGTAGTGCTGCCCCGCATGACGAACACTTTCATGTTGGCTGGCGAATCCGACCCGCAGGATATCATTCGGTCCGTGAAGAGAGGACTTTATGCAGTGTCGTTCGGCGGCGGGCAGGTGGATATTACGAACGGCAAGTTCGTGTTCTCGGCCAGCGAAGCATATTTGATCGAAGACGGAAAGGTGACTCGTCCGGTCAAGGGGGCGACGTTGATCGGAAACGGCCCCGAGATCCTCAAGAAAGTGTCGATGGTCGGGCACGACTTGAAATTGGACAACGGCATCGGCACCTGCGGGAAAGACGGTCAGTCGGTACCAGTCGGGGTCGGCCTTCCGACCATCAAAATCGACGAGATCACGGTCGGCGGCACGCAACGGTGAAGGAAGAGGTGTCGGCATGATCGCGTATGAACAGGGAAAAACCGTCTGAATCTCACCGATGGGCGACACCTCAAAACGAACGATGGAATTGCATTCTGAATTGCGATCGAGTCGGTCGATGGCCGAGAGCGACGGCGATTACGCCCAGCTTGCGGCGGATATCCTCAGTCGCGCGAAGGCCGGCGGAGCCACGGAGGCCGATGTCGTCGTGGCCGACGGTCAGACGTTGTCGGTGCAGGTGCGGGTGGGCGCCGTTGACCGGCTGACCAAGGCCAGGGAAAAACGGTTGGGGTTGCGGGTGTTCATCGGCAAACGATCGGCGACGAGCTCGACCTCTGATTTTTCGAAAGAATCCCTCCAACGACTTGTCTCCGAAACCTGTACGCTCGCGAAAACGGTCGTCGAAGACCCGACGTCGGGTTTGCCGGGAGCGGACCAAATGGCGACGGACCGGCCGGATCTTGATCTCTACGACGGCACGGTTCTAAGCACAGAGAACCAGATCGAGTGGGCCAAACGAGGCGAGGCGGCCGCTTTTGCCGCCGACGAGCGCGTGACGAACTCGGAAGGGGCAGAATTCGAATCGTCGTCGGGTCGAGTGGTATTGGCGAACAGCCACGGATTTCTCGGATCGTACGACGGCTCAAGCTTTTCCTTGTCTGTGTCGCCGATCGCGAGTGACGCGCGGACGGGCTCCATGCAGCGCGGCGTATGGTACGAAGTGCAACGAAAGTTCGCGCGACTGACGCCCGCCGAATCGATCGGGCGGGAAGCCGCCAGGCGGGCGGTTCGGCGATTGGGTGCACGGCGGGTCGCGACCAAGCGCGTGCCGGTCGTGTTCGATCAAGAAACGGCCGGCAGTCTGTTGGCGAATCTGTGCAGCGCCGTCTCCGGCTACGGGTTGTACAAACGGGCGTCGTTTCTCTTGGATCAACTCGGCCGGACGATCGCATCCGAGCTGATCACGGTGTACGACGACGGTCGTATGGTCGGCGGCCTCGGGTCTCGACCCTTCGACGGAGAGGGAGTGGCGACCAGGAAAAACATGATCGTCGAGCGGGGCGTGCTGACCAGTTATCTGTTGGACACCTATTCGGGAAAGAAGATGGGGTTGCCTTCGACCGGCAATGCTTCCCGGAGCGTCGGCGAAAGCCCCTCGGTCGGGCCGACCAATTTTTATCTCGTGCCGGATACCAAAACGCCGGAGCAGATTATCGGATCGGTGAAAGAGGGGCTCTATTTGACCGAGCTGATCGGCTTCGGCATCAATATGGTGACAGGGGACTATTCACGAGGCGCCAGCGGGTTTTGGATTGAGAATGGGGAGTTGGCCTTTCCGGTCGAAGAAATCACCATTGCCGGCAATCTGAAACAGATGCTCAAGGATATCGAGATGGTCGGCAACGATCTCGTCTTTCGCGGACGAGTCGCCAGCCCGACGATCAAGATCGCCGAGATGATGGTGGCGGGTAATTAAACCCAAGCCGTACGTCTCCTTACAGATGATGGGTGCCTGTGCGTCTCATCTAGCCGTGTTTCTAAGAAAGACCAATCGCCTGATACCCATGGGTGAGGGAGGTGGACAATGGTCGAATCAATCAGAGAAACCATGGTGCAGTATCCGAGCGGCAACGTCACGATGAAGGCATTTGTCGCCGCGCCTACGACGAAAGAAAGGCGGCCGGCCATCATCGTAATTCAGGAATGGTGGGGACTCACCGACCACATCAAGGATATCGCCAGACGATACGCCGCGGAAAGATACGTGGCGATCGCGCCGGATCTGTACTCGCGTTTGGGTTACGCGCTGACGACCGATCCCGGAGAAGCCGGTAAACTGATGAACAGTTTGAAGCAAGAGGACGGACTCAAAGACTTGAACGCCACCGTGGCGTATCTCAAGTCCGTTCCCGAAGTCGATGGCGCGCGAATCGGCGTGACCGGCTTTTGCATGGGGGGGTCCTATGCGCTCATGCTGCCTTGCGTTAATCCGGACGTCAAAGCGGCGGTACCGTTTTACGGCCAAGTTCCAAATCCGGACACGCCGCTCCAAAACCTATCGGCGCCGGTGTTGTATTTCTACGGCGAAGACGACGGCTGGATTACCAAGGCGGACGTGCAACGGTTGGCCGCGGCTTTGAAGAAATACAACAAGTCGGGCGAGATCAAGACCTATCCCGGAGCGCCGCACGCCTTTTTCCGGGATAACGATCCCTCCGTGTATCGGCCGGAAGCGGCGAAAGACGCTTGGGCAAGGACAAAAGCCTTTTTTAAGCAGCACCTGGGTTGATGCCGGATGTTGCGCGGGCTTGGGCGAGACGATCGTTTTTGCGACAAGGCGGGCGCGTCTGCGGGCAAAAGCGATCCCCCGGTCGAAATTTCGTCTGCTCCATTGTCCGAGGCTTTGAGCAAAGGTGAATGATGCCATTGGATGCGGCCCTGGGCAAAAAAGTCCTTCAACTGATTACCTCACGATACGACGACCGACGCTGGAGAAAGCGAATCGAAAAGACACTGAGTCTTCCGCCGTCCGGCATGGCCGATCCCGTTCAGCGGCACATCTTCCTGTATTTGAAACTCAGGCTGAAGGCATACAAATCCCGCCGGGCCGATCCCGACTCCTGGATCCTTGGCGGCTACGCGACAAAAGAAGTCATCGATCGCGCGAAATTCCAGCCCCATCTCGTCGATCCCTCGATCCAGAAGGACGAAGTGGCGTTTCTCGGAACGGACCCGGGCGAGGAAGTCACCGAAGCCTGGTGGGACGACATGCTTGTCCAGTGGTTCGACGTGCCGGAAAAAGAAAAGCCGGATGATGAACCGGCGCCTGATTCGGGGGAGCGGATTTCTTCGACGATACGGTAGGTGGATGATCGCACGGTCGGTTCAGGGGCCGTTTCAGCCGAACAAGTCCATCTGCGACGGTTTGGGGGATTCGATCTGGAGGGCCGGTACGGTTGTGGGAGCGCCGGGTGTTTGGTTTGTCGCTTTGGTGTGTTTGTCGAGAAATTCCTTCAGTTTTTTGAAATCCTCCTTGAGCGGCGCCAGCAGGTTGCCTTGGTGCAGGGCCGCGGCCGGATGCAAGAGAGGAAACAACACGAAGTCTTTCAGGTAAAAGGCCTGTGCTTTGACCTTGGTAATGCCGACCTTGCGTCCCAGTAAGGTTTGAGTGGCCCAGTTGCCGAGCGAGCAGACCAGTTGCGGACGAATCAGTTGAATTTGTCGGAGCAGGAACGGTTTGCACGTGTCCACTTCATCCGCCTCCGGGTCTCGGTTGTTCGGGGGGCGGCATTTGATGACGTTGGCGATGTAGATCTGATCGCGTGACAATCCGGCCGAGGCGAGCAAATCGTTCAACAGTTTTCCCGCTGCGCCGACAAACGGCTCACCCTGCTGATCTTCATGGAAGCCCGGCGCTTCGCCCACGAACATAATGCGGGCCTGTGGGTTGCCCACGCCGAAGACGACTTGTGTGCGCCCCAGCTTGGCCAGCTTGCATCGCTGACAGTTGACGAGGGATTGTGCAAGCTCCTGGAGCGGTGTCGTCATCATGCGACGGGTGTAAAAAAGATGGGCCATCTTAGAAAGGCCTGCCGGCAATGTCAATCGCGGCTCATAACCGGATGAAAAACGTTGGTCGTTCAGCCTGCAATCCGGCTACGAATGATGTCCGCGCAACGTCGCGCGCTGGTGATGGCGCTTTCAACGTTGGCCGGCCATCCGGTGTCCGTCCATGGGCCGGCGAGGAGAAGATTGGGCAGGGGGCTTTGCTGAAGCGGCCTGCGCAATGTCGCGCCTGGTCGGAGCGACAGTGCGGCTTGGTTGTTGCGATGGACAATGCCGGATCGATCATGATGCGGCGCGCTGTCGGGGAAAATCCGTCGGAGTTCCTTGTAGCCGAGGCGAAGCAGGCTGTCGTCGGCGGACTCCGTCAAGAGCGAATGGCCGATCATTGAAAGCCGATACGTCGTTTCATTCGGTCCCGATGGCGCAACGACCAGGGAATAAAACGGCTCTCCGCCCAGCAAAACCAATCGGGGAAACGGAGCGGTCGATGGTCGTCGAAGCTCCACCATGACTTCGGGAAGCGGTTCCAACTCGGCGAGCTGCGCGAAATAGGCGTAGCGCGCAAGAAGTTGTTCCGGCAGCAAGGCGAGCAGTTTTCGATGAGGAAGAGCGGCGATGTACCACTGGGCGCGAAGAGAGCCGCCGTCGTGGAGCCGGACTTCTTCAATATTGTTCGATCCGATTCGAAGCTGTGGGGGTTCTGTTTGGGGCAGGACGCGAACTCCCTGCCGTTCCAAGGCGTGCCGCATCGGACTGATCAACCGATCACCGATGGATCCATCGCGATATGTGAGAGAAGCGTCCCTAGCCTTTCCGAGAAACAGAACCGACAATTGCCGAGTGAAAACGGAGCCGGAAAGACGTTCAAGACCGTTGCCGGTCAACCACAGACTGAGCGGGCTCCAGATGTATGTTCGGCTTTCCGAGCTCTGTCCGATCGACGCCAGCCATTCATTTGCGGTTCGATTGTCCAAATCGGCCGGGAGCGATTCCGCTCCCTCCCAGATTCGTTCCAGATGGGCGAGCAATCGCCGGCGGTCACGCCGGGGGAGGCCCTCAAAACGAGACAGACCGGCGATCCACTGGAAAATTCCGGGAAGGCGAGCGGGAGAATAGGCGGCGGTTTGTCCATCGGGCAGGCGAAATTCGAGAGGAATGGCTCTGTCCACCCGCAAGGCGGTGTCGTCTTTGAGCGGACGAATCGCCCGTGATGTTTCCCCGTGTCCTCCGAATGTCATCGGCATGACGTCGTTTTTGTCGGTCTTGTAGCCGTCTTCCCAGTTGAGGAAGTCCAGCAGAGTGACTCGGTGATTTTCTTCGGTCAGGAAGGAGGCCGCCGCCAATCCGGTCAGGCCTGCGCCTAAAATGAGGACGGTTTGAGAAGCTCCGGCGATCACGAAAATCGGGAGCCGCGAGCCCACACGCCGAACGCCACCGCAAGCCGGTGAGGGGTGGACAGGGTGACGCGAGGGCCGAATACTTGGTAATCGGTCCGCTCGATCTTGCCGAGGATGCGGCTGTAAATGGCGCGCATGATCTCCGCCACGACGAGGGCGCGGCGTTCGGACGGGGTCAGCGCTGTGAAGGCGGAACGGGCTTTTTCATAGTAATGGCGGGCTCGGGCCGCTTCTTTTTTCATGAGAGTCTTGAATTCCGGAGTGTGGGTTTTTTTCAAGACAGTCCGTTCCGGACAGTTGCAGGCCTGGAGGTCGTCGAGAGGAAGATAGATGCGATTGTCGTCCGCGTCAACGCCGACGTCGCGCAGGATATTGGTCAGTTGAAAAGCCATGCCGAGGGCGACGGCATAATCCTGCGCCCGGGGCGACGTGACACCGAAGATGTGAAGGCAAATGAGCCCCACAACGGACGCTACCCGATAGCAATAAAGGGACAGTTCGTCGAACGTGGCGTACCGGTTGTTCAAGAGATCCATTTCGACGCCCTTGATCAGTTCTTCAAAATAAACTTTGGGGATCGAAAAGGTCTTAATATGGCGCGCGAGGCTGACGGCAATCGGCGAAACGGGAGTGCCGCCGTAGACGGCGTCGAGTTCGGCCCGCCATTGTCGCAGCGCTTCCTTGGGGTCGCTCCCCGCCGGCGGTTCATCGACCGCGCTGTCCACCGCTTTGCAGAACGCGTAGACGGTATGCATGGCGTTGCGGGAGGCCTTGGGCAGGAAAAGAAACGAGTAATAAAAGTTGCTGCCGCTTTTCTTGGTATAAGCGGCGCAGTACGCCTGTGCTTCGTCGACGGTCATGCAGGCCATAGACGGGCTTTCATCTCCGCCAATTTGATCCCGTGCAAGCTGGGGGTGACGGCGTCGGCTTCCCCTAGGTCTTGAACGGTGTGGGTATTGGTCACGGCCAATACTTTCATTCCCGCGGATTTGGCCGCCCTGATCCCGGGCAGAGAGTCTTCGATGACCAGACAGGCATCGGCCGTCAGCCGGGCGTCAGGCTGTTCTTGATTCAATCCAGCCAACGCATGCAGAAACGGCTCGGAATCCGGCTTGCTTTTCAAGACGTCCTCCGCGCTGGTGATATGACAAAAGGCTTTTCGGATGCCGGCTTGTTCCAACACCAGTTCTATTTCCGCCCGCAACGCGCCGGAGGCGATCGCCACCGGATAAGATGACGCGGCTTCTTCGACGAACTCTCTGACGCCGGGAAAAATGACGAGATGGTCGCGGATGGAAGCCAGATAAGCTCGGGCTTTTTCTCGCATCAAGTCGCGTGCGAGCGGCTCCGTAACCGGTATTCGATTCGCGCGCAGCGCCTCCACAACGCAGCCGTGATCGTCGAAGCCGAGGTAGTTGGCATAGTAGTCCGGTTCGGTCAAAGTTACGCCGACCGTCGCGAGCGTGCGTCGCAGCGCCTCGAAGTGAAGGGGTTCGGTGTCGGCAATGACTCCGTCGAAATCAAAAATCACGGCGCGCATGGGCTGTTCGCTGTTCCAGGCTGTGAGAAGGGATGTCGAGCGCGCGGCATTATAACACAGAGGTCGGCGGCATGGAGGCCGTGCCGTTCTCTTCCGCGTCGTCGGGTATGAACTCCCGGTTTCCGAATAGAGGATCAGGGTTTGGCCCGAAGCTGTTTTTCTTGGAGCCAGCCGGTTGTGCCGTAGTCGCTTCGAACGTAGTACACCCAGCCGCTGTCCTGCAATTCCCCGTCGAGGATCGTGAAGACGGTTCCAGGAGGAACGGCCGGACCTCGCGTTGTTCCTGCCGCGTCGCGCGTCAGTGCGACCTTTTCACGCGGAGCACCGGGATTCGGCAACAGCGCGACCCGTTGGCCCTCTTCAAAGAGAGGAGGAGGGGAATCCGTGGCCGATGGTACGGCTTCGACGGCCGACGGTGCGGTCGCCCCATTGGGTTGAGTAGTCGGGGCGGGCACCGGCGAGAGATTCGTCTCAGGCGAAGCCGGTGATGACGAGGCTGGGTCGGCCGTCTCAACCGGCCGGTCACTCACCGATGGCACGGTCGATCCCGTTGGCGGGGTCGATGGAATAGGTGCGGCGCTTTGGCCGGCAGCCGGTGAAGCCGGTTTTCTTGCAATCGGCGGCGCGGGCTCCGGCGTGTCGTTGAGAAACGGTCCGACGACGTCCATGACAAGGTCCGGTTCCATCGCAACGTAGGCGCCGCCGCCGATCAAGACCAGCAGGAGAACCCAAATCAGAGGACTTTTCCCTGGTTTTGGGGGCGGGGTTTTCAATGGCGAGGGCGAGCGAATGTTCGACGTTTGCTCCAACTCTTCTTCCGTAAACTCCAAGTCCGGTTCCGGCTGACGTGCGAAAAAGAGGCTCCAGGTCGGCAGGTCGCCGGGTATGGCGGGTATGGCGAGTATGGATGGACCGTCGGTCGCAAACATCATAGACCTCCTCTCGCGGAATACTCAGCAAAGAAGAACATGAGGGTGTACTTATCACCAAGCTGTCGAGGTGTCAATTTTGCACGGAATTTCAGCGGAGTGGAAATGCAAATCGTTGACGTCAACACGATGAGACGCGGGGGCAGGTCAACACCTGATGCTGTCGGCTTCCGGATCGATAGACGGTCAGACCCTTGCATTTGAGCTTGTGGGCGAGCAAGAACGCGTCGGCCACGTCCTGGGACGTGGCCGACGCGGGGAGGTTGATCGTCTTCGAGACGCCGCTGTCGCTGTATTTTTGGAAGGCCGCCTGCATGCGAACGTGCAGGGGCGGGCTGATATCGTGCGCGGTGACGAACAGACTGCGGAGATCTTCCGGGATCGCAGTCACGTGTTGGATGGATTCCTGTCGACCGATTTCATGGCGCAGGGTTTCAAGGGGAAGCTTTCTCGCGCGGGCTTGTTTGAGGAATTCGGGGTGGAGCCGTTCCAAGCGCAGGTTCTCCATGACGGAGTGGACGACGTTGATTCCATAAAGGGGTTCGATACCGGCCGAACAGTCCGCCAGGATACTGATCGTGCCGGTGGGAGCGATGGTCGTGACGGTCGCATGCCGCCGTTCCCGCCCCTCCGCTTGCAAGCGGCTGCCCGCATAGGCGGGAAACGTTCCCCGTTCCACGGCCAGTCGTCGGGAAGCCTCGTGAGCCTGGGATTGTATGAACCCCATCAGTTCTTCCGCGATCCGCAGCGCCTCGTCGCTGCCGTAGGGAACGCCGAGTCGGATCAGAAGATCGGCGAAGCCCATGATCCCCAGTCCTATTTTTCTCGTCCGTTTGGTGTGCGTTTCAATGAGCGGTACTGGAAATTTGGTACGGTCGATGACGTTGTCGAGAAATCGGACGGCGAGCGGAATGACGACGGCGAGTCGATCGTAGTCGATGGCCGGTGAGCCGTTTCGTTGAATGATGAATTTGGCGGCGTTGATGGAGCCGAGCGTGCAGGATTCGTACGGAAGCAATGGTTGTTCGCCGCAGGGATTGGTGGCTTCGATGAAGCCCAGGTGGGGAGTCGGATTGGCTCGATTGATCGTGTCAAGAAACACGACACCCGGTTCTCCCGAATGCCAAGCGGCCTGAACCAGCCGGTCGAAGACCAATGCAGCCGGCAGACGGCGAACCGGCCGGCCGGTGCGCGGATTGACCAGCGCATAGGTGCTGTGCCGCGCGACCGCCTGAAGGAATCGGTCGGTCAGGCCGACGGAGAGGTTGAAATTGCTCATCTCGTCGGGCCGCCGTTTCAGATCGATGAACTCCAGGATATCGGGATGATCGACGCGCAGAATTCCCATGTTGGCGCCGCGTCTCGTTCCTCCTTGTTTGATGACGTCCGTCGCCAGGTTGAAAAGGCGCATGAAGGAAACCGGGCCCGACGCCGGCCCGCCGGTGCTGGCGACGCGATCGCCTTGAGGGCGAAGGCGACTGAACGAGAATCCCGTGCCCCCGCCGGATTGATGGATGAGCGCCTGCTGCTTGAGTGATTCGAAAATGGATTCCAACGAGTCCTCCACCGGCAGCACGAAACAGGCTGAAAGTTGCTGGAGAGGACGGCCCGCATTCATGAGCGTCGGCGAGTTCGGCAGAAAAATCAGGGAGGCCATCAGCTCATAGAATTGACGAGCGAGCGCGCGGAGGCGCGGCGCCGAGCAGGAATTCCGTTCCGCTGACGCGATATCGCAGGCGACGCGCCACAACATGGTGCAGGGAGATTCGGCGACGGCTCCGCCAGGGCCTTTGATCAAATACCGCTGCCGCAGCACGATGTGCGCGTTCCGCGAAAATTTCGGTTGTGGCAGCCGACGTGGTGCGACCATGCGAACATTATCTCATACTATGGGAGCGGTCCGTGATAAAGAGTCCTCTGCCGTTTGGCCTTCCTCTTGAAACTTGCGGGGCCGGCAGGCACAATGACGGCCGTTCAGACCATGAAATCCTACCGCGAAGAACTCTGGTTCGAAACCAAGACGAGACGGGCCTATCTCAACATCACCCCGCAGGTTGAAGCGGCGGTCAAGAGAAGCGGAGTGCGGGAGGGCTTGGTGTTGGTGAACGCCATGCACATCACCGCCAGCGTCTACATCAATGACGACGAGCCCGGCCTCTTGCGCGACTACGACGAGTTTCTCGAACGGCTCGCTCCGCACGACGCGCGCTACCGGCACAACGACACCGGCGAAGACAACGGCGACGCTCATGTGAAACGTCAAATCATGGGGCGAGAGGTGGTGGTGGCCGTCACGGACGGCAAGCTGGACTTCGGTCCGTGGGAGCAAATTTTTTATGGAGAGTTCGACGGCCGTCGAAGAAAACGAGTGTTGGTGAAAATCATCGGCGAATAGCGATCGTTTGTCGCGCCGGCTCCGCACGGCCGAATGTTCCCCTATCGCATCGGAACCGATTCCTCGCTTGCACCGGGCGGGAAAGTTTGGCAACATGAACCCTGTGCGTCGCGATAATCCATTCAACACAGTTGCCCAATAGAGGAACCGCACATGTTGGCCTGGCCCCGTCCCGATCCGCTGACGCGAGATCTTATTCATCTCATCAACGCCCGACGCCACGATCACGGTGACAACGACGACGCCATCGATACGTTGCAGGCATTTCTCGAACAGGGACGCGAGCACGATTTGTTGACGGTGCTTGCCGCGCTCGACGAAGAAATGGCGGAATGGTTGTTCGATCTTGTCGCCGAGGCCAGTTGCACGTTGATGCTCGACGGGTCAGACGATAAACCCTCTTACGCCGTCATGGCGGCCCTGGGGCTGCCGCTTCAGGCCAATCTGACGTCTCCGCTCAAGTTGAAAATCGACCCGATCAAAACGGCGGATCTGCTCCACCGCTATCTGCGGATTCCGGCCGGAACAGTCGTCCGCGTGGAACCTCGGTTGTTGACCGACGCCACGTTGGAGCTTCTCAACTTACAGTCGCTTCATGAACATCTCGCGACGGTCGCCGAGTCCCGTCGGGCGCAAACGGTGGCGGCTCGATTGCTCCCGCCGGTCGAGAATACGGCGTTTCTCTTGTTCGAGCTGATTGGGGCTCCGGACCCCGGTTTGCCGGACGCGTGGGAACATCACCATCGGCGCACCGTCTTGGAGGGGCTCATAGAACAGTGCCCGGAGCTGGCCGAAGCTCCTGATACGATAGAAGCGCCGGTCTATGCCGCCTATGCGATGTTCGACGCCCAGAACGCGGTTCGGTTGCATCACTTGGCCGATGAAACGGCGGCGGTCTGGCGCGAATTGGACCCGCTCGTGCGATCCCGCACGATCGTGCATTTGCATACGCAATGCGGCAACGGTGTCTACATGCCGGTGTGGACGGATTTATTCGACCCTGAACTGCCGGAAGAACACGGCCCGGTGTGGACGTCGTCCGATGTATGGGTCTTCACGGCCGATTTGCCCATCGAGTGGCCGGGCGAGATGCTGACCAACCGGCTGTTGGCCGAAGGGTGTACCAGGTTTGAGAATCATATCGTCGAAACTCCGGAAAACTGACCGCCGCCTCCGTTCTCCGGCCTGATCGGCCGCCGCAATCTTTCCCGGTCTTGATTCCCGCTGCGGGAAATGCGCGATTCGGTGATTTTCTCGCCGGCTCGTTTTATTCTTCACAACATGAAAGGAAGAACGCAGCCTCATCCATCCGGACGAACGATGGCGAACTTGGCGTCGCTTATAGGATTGGCCTTGGTCTGGAGTGTGGTCTGGGCCAATCTGCCCTCCTGGGAAGAATTGTTGTCGGAACAGCCGGTCGTCCACTCCCCGGCCGTCGTACCCGAGCTGGACCTGACGATTCCGGGAGTCGCCGCTTCTCCCTCTGCCGGAAAGCCTCATCGGGTCGGTGGGAACGCCGATCGGCGGGCAAGCCGGTTTCACCGCGTTGCGGAGTCAAAGTGTGCCGAAGAGGTGCGGCAAGCCTGCCCCGCCTCGCTGCCGAACGAAGAGCGTCTCCGCTGCGAAGCGCTGAATCTGAAACGGACATCAACTTCCTGCCGGACGCCCGAGGAGCAGCCGACGCAAGGAAAGTAATCCGGCTAGGCGACGAGCGTTTTCGGGCAGGAGCGGAGGTCTCGCGCAAACTCGCCCGCGTGGCGATAACGGCGGATCGGATTTTTCTGAAGGGCACGATCCAGAATGTCCTGCAAAGCGGGGGGGAGATCGGTTCTCAGTTCCGAGAGCTTGGGATGCGGGGTGTTGGCGATGGCAAACAGGACGGCCGGCACGTTATCGCCCGTAAAAGGAGGACAGCCGGTCAGGAGTTCGAACGTCACGACGCCCAGGGAAAAGATGTCGGACCGGCCGTCCACTTTTTTCCCGGCAATCTGTTCCGGCGACATATAGGTGGGAGTTCCCATCACGGTATGCGTCGTGGTCCTTGACGACGACGTCATGTGGGCGATGCCGAAATCCATCACCTTGACCACCTGATCGTCCGTCAGCATGATGTTGGCGGGTTTGATGTCGCGATGAACGACGCCCCGTTGATGGGCGTAATCCAAGGCGTCGGCGACGGTGGCGAGGATGGGAAGCAGTTTGTCGAGCGGCAAGAGATGCGGCGCGCGCGACCACTTCTTGAGCGTGGTGCCGTGGAGTAATTCCATCGCGATATAGCCCAGATCGCCTTCCTCGCCGGCGTCGAAGATGGTCACGATGTTCGGATGAGACAGATGGCCCGCCGATTCGGCTTCCCGAAAGAAACGGGCTTTGGCCGCTTGGTACTTCTCGTGATCGTCAACGCCGTCCAACCGCATCGTTTTGATGGCGACAAACCGCTGAATCGTGGGGTCTTTCCCAAGATAGACGACCCCCATCGCGCCGCGTCCCAATTCTTTTAAAATTTTGTATCGGCCGAGCATGCCAGGTGAATTTCTGTAGGCCGGAGGAGAGGCGGCTCCGAAATCGACGTCGTCGGTGGAATCCTGCGGACCCATCTTGTCCGTACTCTCGTCGGTCCATGATGACGGCCCCGGATTGCCCCGCTCATCCGAAGTGGAAAAAAAGCGACGAAGAGAATCAAGCTTTGAGAGCCACCCGGCCGTGACCCACAATCCCGCCAACGTCAGACCGGAGGCGTAGGAGAACCGATAATACCGGCTTCCGACGGAGTCAACGAGCGGGAACTCGGTGGCTCGAATCGTTCTGTCCACGACGATCAACAGAACGAGAACGGCCAAGGGGAAGACAAGTTTGCGCAAAAACGAAAAGCCGCTCTCATTGTCCGGCATCCGTCGGTACGCTTGGATCGTGGTCAGACTCAGCGCGACCAGGCCGGTTCCCTCCATGAGCACGCGGACGGTTTGGGAGCCGTTCAGAGCATGAAACGCAAAGGGAGCCGTCTGCAAGAAAGGAAGCTTGCTGAGCAAAGGACCTCCGAAGAGGGCCGTGAGAAGAACGAGAAAATACGAACATGTCCAGCCTAGCGCCTTCGTCATGGGTGCATGTGCCGTCAAACTCGTCACAGTCTAACGGATCATCAACGCGAGTCAATGAATCCCGAAAAAGGCGCAGTGCGTTTCAGTCCGGCTGGGAGGCCACGCTCGACGGGCGTGGTGCGCGATAACCTATAGCTTGGAGTGTGCACGTTTCATGGCATCGATAAGAGAGGAAGGAACGCGCAACGCTCCTCTGCCGACGCCGACGCGGATATCCGGCTTGGTCACCCCGTGGAAGTCGCTTCCGCCTGTGACCAGCAGGTCCAATTGTTTGGCCAATGCCAAATACTCGCGCGTTTGCCGGGCGGTGTGTGTGCTGTAATAGACTTCGATGCCGGCGAGTCCGTCGGTTTTGAGCCGGCGGGCCAGATCCGACAGCGTGCATGCCGGCGTCTTGATCCAGGTGGGGTGGGCGAGGACCGCAAGTCCCTTTGCGTCTTTGATCCATCGGATGGCTTCCGCTGGAGTGGGGAGTTCGCGCGGGACATAGGCCGGGCGTCCCTCCGCAAGCCACAGGTCGAACGCTTCTTGCGCCGATGCGACGACGCGTTTGTCAATCAACACTCGTGCGATATGCGGCCGTCCGACCGAATCGGTTCCGGCGATCGCACGAACCTCGTCGTAGGTAATATCAATCCCCGCGGCCTGCAACCGTTCGATGATTTTGGGATTTCGTCGGTGACGACTCTCGCGGAGAACCGCCAGCCGTCGATTCAACGTCTCGTCTTGCCAGTCGAGAAAGTACCCCAACATGTGCAATTCCGCGTCGCCGAAAAGGGAACTGATCTCGACTCCGGGAATGACGTCGATGCCGAGCTCTCGGCCAGTCCGCGCGGCTTCGGGGATGCCGGATGTGATGTCGTGATCGGTCACGGCGGCCGCCGTCACGCCGGCTTCGCGCGCGAGGGCGATGACTTCGGCAGGAGTGAAGCTTCCGTCAGAATGGGTGGTATGCAGGTGAAGATCCGCGCGGCTCATGTCGGTCATGCCTCTCAGGATGGTTTTCGTGCGATGAGTCGGGCCGTGTACGCCGGGCGATCCGTCCGGCGTCCCTCGTCATAATGCAAGATCTGAAGGCCGGACGCAAGGTTCAGCAGCTCGTTGGGACCGAGACAAAACTCCCGTCTCTTTGGATGGCGGTAGCGAACGTGGTTGTCGATGGTGAACGTTTCATAGACCAGCGCGCCGCCCGGCTTCAGCGCTTCGAAGAGGAGGGGGAACAGGGGACGATGGAGATAAAAGAACACGGCGATCACGTCGTATCGTTCCTTGCCGAGACGGGGTTCGTGAGGGGGAGGCTGTTCAAGATCGACGACCTCTATCGTGATCCCCTCGCACGCGCGCGATCGGGCGGAGGTAATGAGCCGATCCAGGGCGGCGGCGTCCCGATCGACGGCGTGGACTTGATAGCCGTGGGATGCGAGAAACAGCGAGTGGCGACCGTTGCCGGCCGCTACGTCGAGCGCGGTGCCGGCGGGAAGTCGGTGCAGTTGTTCGACAAGCAGTCGAGCCGGGGCGTCATCATCGTATCGGGTTTGGTGGGCCTCTCTGGTCCGTTCGACGGAGACTCCGACGGAACCGGTGACAAGATCGATCGGCGGATGGAGTTTTCGAAGCCACAGCTTGGCGTGCTCGATCGGAAATTCCTCGAACAACATCCTGAGGAGTCGCTCGGCCATGGTTTCCAACAGATGGCAGTCTTGCGCTGTTCCGACTTCCACGAGGCGTCGAGCGACGGCGGCATAGTCGACGGTGAGTTCGAGCTGGTCGCCGAGATCCAGCTGTTCGGAGGAGCGGTGCAGTTCTACGTCGATTGCGAGCGGTTGCGGACGGGCCCGTTCCTCGGCCGTCACGCCGCAGCGGCCGCGGAATTCCAACCGTTCGATCACGATGGACTCCGGCATGCCGCATTGTCGGCGAGGGGATTTGAGGCTGTCAAGCGGGGACGGATTGCGGGAGTCCGGACGGCTACATGAAATAGCGGCTGGTGTCGAATTTGTGTTGGGTATGGTCGATCAGACGAGCGATGCTATGAGCGTAGCCGCCGGTCTCGTCCTTTTCGGTCAAGTCCAGCTCCGGTCCGTTGTCGAGAGGATTCCCCTCCGGATCGGCGATCACTTTGACGAGCGGGCGTTCGCTGTCCGAGAGGGCGGCGGCCGGTTTGAGCACAACCGCAAATGCGCCGTTCGTGAGCTCCACGAGGCTGCCGATCGGGATGATGCCCACGCAGGTCACGAACAGCTTCATGAGCGTCGGGTCGAAGCTCGTTCCCGCCTTCTCAAGCATCAGGCGCAGGACCTTTGAGGGAGCCATCGCCTCACGTCGGTAGACGCGGGACGACGTCATCGCGTCGTAACAATCGGTGATCGACACGATGCGGCTCGAGATGCTTTGCGTCCAGGGGACGGCCAGTTTGGGGTAGCCCGAAAAGTCGTAATTCATGTGATGCTCAAAGGACGCAGAGGCCATTCGCGCCGGAACGTTTCCGAAACCGCGCAATTTGATGAGCGTGAACACCCCTTCTTGGGGGTGGGTTTGCATGATGTCCCACTCCTCGGGGCTGAACTCGCCGGGCTTGTTCAGGACGTCCAGCGAGATCGCGCATTTCCCCACGTCGTGGAAAAGCGACGCCAAACCGAGATCGGCCAGCTCGACTTTGGCGTAGCCGGCCCGATTGCCGAGCGCCATGGAGAGCAACGCCACGTTGACGGAATGTTCTTGGGTGTACTGGTCGTGACAGCGCAACGTCGTGAAGCCCAGCATGGCCGGCTCGTCCTGCATCATCAGATCAACGATGTTTTGAATGGCCCGTTTGGCCTGTTTGAAGCTCAGCGTGCCTCCCTCGCGGGCGGATTGAGTGAGGCGGCCGACCGCGTCGGAGACTTTTTCATAGGCGGTTTTCATCTGCGCTTTCCGGCGAAGCTTCGGAGAATCGTCGTCGGATGAAGCCGCCGCCAACACGCGGGGGCTTTCGATCGTGATGCCCGTGACATTGAGCGCGGCGAGCGCTCGCCGAAAGTCGTCGATCGACTGCGTGGCGGGATCGAGGCTGACGAACAAAGAAGCGAACTGGCGGAGGTCGTCGGAAGATATTGAGCGGGAAAAGGTGAGCCCGCCCATTTTCCAGGTGTTCAGGGCGTCGATCACGTTGGACAGAACCAGCATCTGTTGCTGGCTGACCCTCAGATGGTCCTCGCCTAGGAAGAAGAAATCGTTCTGCAAGCGAAGCGTGACCGGATGCTCGCGGGCCATGGTGTGGATGAGCGTCAACATGGATTCGACCGGCTTGTCAAGGGCGGCGCTATTGCGACCGTGAATGCGGGACGTTTTGATCAACGCGTTCAATTGGGTCAGCAGTTGGAACCCCAACATCGCCATTTGTTGATCGTAGATGTCGCCGGCCTCCGAGCCCTGTCCCACCTTTTTGGCAAGCGATTGCTCGTGAGCGAGAATCGGCGGCGTGCCGCTCGAGGGAGGA
>JANDJJ010000167.1 GCA_024330945.1 Nitrospira sp.
GCCGACGGCGGGATCACCCGACAGCCGGGGACCGCCCTCAACACTGAAACAAATCGCTCCCGCTCGCGGACCATGAAGCGCACACTCTTTTCAGCATGGGCCTGGTCACCCACGGCGGCCAATGCTGCCATCTGGCCGATCGCATTGAGCGACCAGGGAGGCACCTGTGTCCGTAGCCGGCGAATGACCGATCGTGCGGCCACAGCATAACCCACGCGAAGCCCTGGCAAGGCGTAAAACTTCGTCAGGCTGCGCAAGACGATCACCCGTGGCCATGATGCCGCTTGGGGCAACACCGACTGTTCCGGACAATAGTCGGCAAAGGCCTCATCGAGCACCAGCCACAGCCTCCGCCGAGCGGCAACCTCCGCAACATGGGTGATCTCATCGGCCGAACAGACTCGGCCGGTCGGACTGTTGGGATTACAGAGCACCACACTATCAAGGGCAAGGGTCTTGCTCTCTTTGGAATCAAGGAGTTGCACAAGGTGGTCAATGGGAATGGCATAGTCCTGCGCTCGTTTCGCATAGATCGCCACCACCGAGCCGCCGGCCCGTACCATCGCCCGTTCATATTCAGAAAAGGTTGGATGCACGACTACGAGCCGCCGGAGTTGGAGTGCGCGGGGTATCACATCAATCAGCTCCATCGAGCCATTTCCCACGACAATCTGCTCCGGATCGATGCCCCACTGCCGGCCCAAGGCTTGCCGCAGCTCCCAGCCGGATGGATCAGGATAGTGGGTGACGAGCCTGCAAGCGGCCACGATGGCCTTCCAGACTCTTGGAGAGGGGCCCAGCGGATTGATACTGGCGCTAAAATCCACGATCTCCTCCGGCTCGCAATTCAGCTCGCGCGCTACCGCATAGATATTGCCGCCATGGACATCGGTCACAGGAACCACCTCCATCCAGCAGCCAGGGCAACTCCAAGACACGACGCCGTCACCATCAACCGTAACGCCGAGGCAATATCTTGAGGCTCCGCTGCCCGTCCCTCTTGATTGAGCACCGGCCGTTCTTCAGCCACACCGTCATAAAAATTAGTCCCGCCCAACCGAATGCCCAACAGACCGGCCATAGTTGCTTCCGGCCTGCCACTATTGGGGCTGGGATGATGGCCGCCGTCCCGTAGAAGCACACGCCAGCCACGGGTCACGTCATAGGATCGACGAGCGGCCAGCGCCGCACTCAGCGCCGCACTCAGAATGAGCAGGCCGGCCGTCACACGAGCGGGAATCCAATTCACCACGTCATCGAGCCGGGCCGAGGCCCACCCCAAATCGATATACCGTTCATTGCGATGGCCGACCATGGAATCGAGCGTGTTGATCGCTTTGTAAGCCAGAGCCAAGGGCACACCGCCCAAAGCCAAATAAAATAACGGCGCGATGACGCCGTCCGCCGTACTTTCCGCGATAGTCTCGACCGTGGCTCGCGACACTTCCGATTCGGAGAGGTGGGCCGTATCCCGCCCGACGATCATCCCTACTGCGTGGCGAGCGCTAGAGAGGTCTCCGGCCAACAACGGTCGTTCGACCGCCCGCACATGGTCCCACAGATCACGGGCTGCCAACGTCGTCGAGGCCAGCCAGATCATCACCGCCGAGCCGAGCAGGCCGTCCAGCCAGTGGGCCAAAGCGATCAGCCCGGCACTTGCGCCAAACACGCAAGTCGGCAACCCGACCGCAAGACCGATCCCGGCAACCAGCAACTTCCGAGCACTCCGACACCTGCCCCATACGACGTTGTCGTACCAGGCGATCCATCGCCCCATCAGCCGCACCGGATGGGGTATCTGCCGGGGATCGCCGATGAAGGCATCGAGTGTCGCTGCGAGCAACAGTTCCCCGGCAGTCATGACAATCAAGGCAAGAGAGAAACGGACAAGAGAAAAAGAATCTCGACCAGTTCATTCGTCGCCCCCAAGGTATCGCCCGTCACGCCGCCGATCTGTCGATGGAACCACTGTCGTGCCACCAGCACAAAGGCCGTTCCCCCGGCAACGACCACGCAGGCACCGAGCACCCCAAGTCCGACGCCCAATCCGACAAAGAAAGTACCGGTCGCTATTGCAACGGGCCCCCCCGACACATAGGTCAGAAACGGCCCAGCCAAGCTTCCTTCCGCTCTGGCTGGAGGGGACAGGCGCGTCAGCAAGACCATCGACCACCGTCCGGCCGCCGGCATAGTCACGAGGGCAGGAACACGTACCTCTTGAGGCAAGGCCATGAGTCCCGCATAGCGGACAATCAGCGACAAACACAAGGCCGTCGCGCCTATTGCCCCGATCGCCGGATCTTTCATGATCCGAAGCCGTGCTTCCCGATCACCTCCCCCGATCAATCCATCCACCGTATCCGCCAGACCATCCTGGTGGAGCCCGCGCGTCAGCCCAACAAGCACCACCAGAATCATCGCATTGACGACCGGTGGCTCAAACACATGGCCCAGTAGCAGATCGACGCCGACAAGCGTCCCACCGATCATAAACCCGACGAGGGGATACCAAGCCATCGAGCAGGCTAATTCCGTGGCAGTCGGCTCATGGTGGACCCGGCTCAACGGAATGGCCGTAAGGAACTGCCAGGCAATCACGAACGATCGTGGACACCACCAACCAGCGAAGCCCATTACCAGCCACCGCACCGACCATCGATCAAACGCCGTGGTGCGAAGCGGACACCCCTCTGTCTGAATGCCCCAAAGAGCCAGAAGTGTGTCGTCACCCGTGTGCCCTGTTGCTGATTGGCCATCTCGGCACCCTGCCGTTAGGGAGAGGATGATCGGCCGGAGACCCCCGCCTCATCGAACGTGGCCATCTCCGTGTAGATCTTGATTGCGGCGGATACGAGCCCTATCCCCAAACAGGCCCCAGTTCCTTCACCTAACCGAAGGTCCAGATCCAGCAACGGCTTGAGGTTGAGATATTCAAAAATAACATGATGGCCACGTTCGACCGATTGATGAGAGGCAATGAGGTACTCTCGACAGGCTGGCGCCAACGCCACAGCGATCAAGGCCGCAGCACCAGTGATAAACCCGTCGAGCACAACTGGTACACGAGCCAAGGCAGCACCAAGGATGATACCGGCCAGACCACCGATCTCCAGGCCACCGACCTTCGCCAACACATCGAGTGGAGCCGCCCGATCAGGCCGATGGAGATCGAGCGCCCGTTGAATCACAGCCACCTTGTGAGCACGGCCGGCCTCATCAACGCCGGTTCCATGGCCCGTGACCTGATCAACCGGCTTGCCCGTCATCACCGCTGTGATTGCAGCGCTCGAGGTCGTGTTGCCGATCCCCATCTCGCCAAGGCCGATCAGTCCGATCCCTTCACGCGCCGCTTCCGTCGCCAACTCGATCCCCGTCGCAACAGCTCGCTCCGCCTGTTCCTTCGTCATGGCCGGTTCACGAGCGAAGTTTCGAGTTCCCTTCATGATGTTTCGATTCAGCAGACCAGGGCAGCTCCCAAATTCATAATTCACCCCGATGTCCACGACCCGCACCTCGACCCCGACATGGCGGGCCAACACATTGACCGCAGCGCCGCCCCGCAAGAAATTGAGCACCATCTGCGGCGTCACCTCTTTTGGATAGGCGCTCACTCCCTCGGCTGTCACGCCGTGATCCGCCGCCAACGTAAACACCACTCCCCGTGGAACCTGGGGCTTCACCGTCCCAGTCATCGCCACATAGGAGGCGGCCAATGCCTCCAGTCGCCCCAAACTGCCCGGCGGCTTGGTCAACCGATCCAGTCGATGCTGTGCCGGT
>JANDJJ010000168.1 GCA_024330945.1 Nitrospira sp.
CATACGACGTGGCGACGGACTCCGCGGATTGGTACTTGCGGGGAAAGAGCAGGTACAGGGCAAGCCCGATCAGAAGAAGGACCCCCACAATGGCGATCGCCCAGAGGAGTACGGTCACCATGTCGAAACGGTGTATGAACGTGATGGGGTGAACATGTCCCGGTCGATTGGTGTCCTCCTGAGAGGTGCGAGAGCCACGAGGAGTGTACCCTACCGTCGGGAAGACGGTTCAGTCAAGCTGAAGGCCGGTGTAACGTCCGCAACTTCAGATGACGCCGATCGGTGCACCACGTTCACCAGCTCGGTCGTTGTGAAGAAAAGTCAGAGCCGATAGTGATGACGCATCCCGGATGCGGAAGCCGGATTGCGATCCGCCCTACTCAGGATTGATGATCTTGGGAGGGCGGCGGGGCTCGTCCGGAAAGGTCGGCGGCGGACGACGGTCAATGGTCAAATGGTTGAGCGCGGTTGTGACGAGACTGATGACCAGCGCCCCGCCGATGGCCGACCAAAATCCAGACACCGTAAAGCCCTTCACCAGGTAAGCGGTCAGTTCCAGCAGCAAGGCGTTGAGGACGACGAGAAACAGGCCCAGGGTGAACACAATCAGCGGCAGGGTGATCAACAAGAGAATCGGCCGGAGAATCAGGTTGAGAATGGTCAAGACGAGGACGGCCGCAATGCCTGCCGTCAGACTGTCGGCTTCCAGGCCCGGGACGGTTGCCACGGCCAGAAATACTGCCACGCCGGTGATGAGGATGTGAGCGACCGTGTTGCGGAGCCCGCCCTGCCGGGACGACTCGTGGGAAAAGTGGAAGAAGCGAATGGTTGACATTGTCAAGAGCCTGTCAGGGCCGGTCAGCTAGTCGGATGGTTCGGCCGGTTGACTCATGGGCGAATAGTGGACGGTGACGGCGGTCAGGGTCTTCTTGTCTCGAACGGCTTCCACGATCACTCGGTCGCCGACAGCGGGCGGGCGATTGGAGTGTGGATCGGTCTTGTCCTTGTAGTGCACCTGTTTCGTCAGCTTGATCGAAATGGTTTGGCCCTTGAACGTTGTGACGACGAGGCGTTTGTGGTCGATGGCCGCGACAGTGCCCACGACATGTTGAACCGGCTTGTCGGCCGCATGAACCGCCGGAAGATCCTGCGACAAGGCAGAGACATACCACAGTGTCAACAAGGCTCCTAGGCCTGCCGCGACGGCTCGTTCGTGACGTTTCGTTTGCTGAGCAGGTCTCATCGCTTCCATCATACAGAGAATCGTGTCCTACTGCGAATGGACGTCCTCTCAGTGGTTCACCGGGACGTCGCCGTGATAGGAAGAAGAGAACGTGGAGGGGAATTCCACGACCCGATGGATCAGAAGCCCCAGAATCGGCAAGTGCATCAGCATGCCGCTTATTCCCATGAACCATTCGCCGATCCAGAACGTAACGCCAAGATTGAAGAACAGCACCCCGTAATAAAGCCCCACACCCAAGAGCAGGTGAGACGTCGGAGAGTCGGAAGGGTCGAGCGGCGGCAAGCGGCGTTCAAGCGGAACATAGATGGCGAGGGACAGGGTTCCGACGACTGCCCAGCCGACATAGTTGGCCAACGGCACGCCGAAGTGAATCCCCGGGTCAGGGTAGTAATAAATCTTGCCGAGAAACCATCGGTCGCCGCGCAGCGCGACCGGATCGATCACCATGTCGATGAACATGAATAAGAAGACAGTCAAAGCGAGCACGGACAGGCCGGTGCGTGTGTGCTCGTTGAAGCGGAGCGGTTTCAACCTGAACCGCCCAAGCGATGAATAGCCCTCATGAGGCAAGAGGAGGCACAGGGCCACACAGTAGGCGGCATAGAGGAGAAAACTGAACGAGATCGAATCCATGAACGGCACGTCCGCGAGGTAGAGCTCTTGTCCCACCGTGGACCCGGTGTAGAAGTACCAGCCGAAGGGGATGCCCGTGCGCGTCGAGGAGTATTCGCAGACGAACGCCGTGAGCCAACTGATCAGCCAAAAGCGCCAGGTGCGGCGCCAGCCGATCAATTGCGTGCCGGCATAGAGAAAGGCCGCCAGGAAGACAAACACATAGGGGCGCAGCGCGATCGTGTTGAAGAGCAAAATGACAATATCCATCGAAATCCCCAGCAATCCGGCGTCATCCTTGGCCCGGCCCGATCGGGCGGAACGGTAGCATGCTAAACGTGCAGATTCAAGAATCGTGGGCGGACGAGGGGAAAATGTCGCCCGTCAGACGTAGCCGTGGTCCCTGAACCACCGCACGGCCTTTTCGATGGCGACTTCAGGAGGGGTCTGGGGGATGCCGAGTTCACGGATGGCCTTGGAACAGTCGTAGTGCATCTTGTACTTGGCCATCTTGACGCCTTCGAGCGGAATCCGCGGCGGGATGCCGGTCATGTTGGCGATCCAATGATTGAGGTAGGCCAGAGGTAACACCGCCAGGCGTGGCAGCTTGAGCCACGGGGCCTTGATGCCGGTTACGGCGCTCAGGATCTCGAAGACCTCGCGCAGCAGGAGATTTTTCCCGCCTAGGATGTACCGTTCGCCGATCCGCCCCTTCTGCATGGCCAGCAGATGACCCTGGGCCACATCGTCCACATCGACAATGTTCATGCCGGTCTCGATGTAGGCGGGCATGCGGCCTTGCATGAAATCGACGATGATTTGGCCGGTGGGGGTCGGCTTCACGTCACCCGCTCCGACGGGCGCGCTGGGATTGACGATCACGACCGGCAGCCCTTCCTTGGCCAAACGCAAGACTTCCTGCTCGGCGAGATATTTGGATCGTTTGTAGTGTCCCGCCATCTGTGTCAGGGAGACAGGTGTCTCCTCGGTCCCAAGCCCTCCATGTGGTGGAAGACCGATGGCGCCGATCGTGCTGCAATAAACGATCCGTTCGGTGCCGACGTCGCGTGCGGCCTCCAAGAGATTGACCGTGCCGGTCACGTTCACCTCGTAGAAAATAGAGGGATCTTTGGCCCACAGCGCATAGTGGGCCGCGACGTGGTAGAGGTGACGGCATCCTGTGAGCGCCACTCGGAGTGTGGAGGGATCACGCAGGTCGCCGACAACTTGTTCGACCGGCAGTCTTTTGAGATTGCTCAAATCGGCATGGGGCCTGGTCAAGACACGGACGTCGTAGCCGGCTTGCACCAGCGCGCGGGCCACCGCGCCGCCGACAAAACCCGTAGCACCAGTGACGAGAACTTTCATGATCAATCCTACCTGCTGGAGCGACAGATCACAGCCATACGACAACCCCCTTGCCCTACGTGTCAACCAGCCTTGCGCTACCTGATGAGTGGTGGGTGACGCTTAATGGTTGCGAGCTACGATATAGCGGGCGATGTCACGAAGCGGATCAGCGGTCGGTCCAAAGGACGAGAGCCGCCCGATCGCTCGCTCCACACAGTCGTTCGCCAATTGCCTGGCGCCCTCCACACCGTAGAACGTGGGATAGGTTTTTTTGCCCCGTTCCGCGTCGGTATTGGGATTCTTGCCCAACTCTTCGCGCGTGCCGGTCACGTTCAGCACGTCGTCGGCGATCTGAAAGGCCAGGCCGATGTCCTCGGCATAGCCGGTCAAATCATCCAGTTGTCGGTCGGTCGCCCCGGCCGCAATCGCCCCCATTCGGACCGCCGCCCTGATCAACATGCCGG
>JANDJJ010000169.1 GCA_024330945.1 Nitrospira sp.
GAGACCCTCAATATCAAAGAAAGCAAAGGCCCCTTTCTTCCTTGTCCGACCGCGCGATCATAGGCATACTCAATGCAGATTGAGTGCCTGACGGTACCCGCCATCCCCCTCAACAAAAGGAGCGGCCATGAAAATCCTCTGCGCCGTGGACGGATCGGAGTTTTCCCAGTGGGCCATTGACGCAATCGGGGCCTTGGGACGAAGCGCCCTTTCTTCCGTCACGGTGCTGCACGTCATGGACACCCGGCACCTGAAGCCGGTCGGCGCTCCCCACACAGCAACCTATCGAGGCGCCAAAGCAGCCTTGGAGAAATCCGGTGAAGAGATTCTCCGCCGCTCCGTCGCTCGACTGGAAGTGGCACTCAGTCAATCACCCCTGCGTCCGCGCACGGCGGTGCGTTCCCTGTTGCTCCACGGCTCTCCCGCCGCCACGATCGTCCAGCGAGCAGCCCAAGACCGGATGGACCTCATCGTCCTTGGCACGCGCGGCGCGAGCGATATCAAAGGCTTTCTCATCGGCAGCGTGGCGCGCAAGGTCGCTTCGCTGGCCGACTGCGCGGTCCTGGCCGTCAAGCAACCGATCAAGGCCGTTGAGCGGATTCTTCTGGCCGTGGACGAATCGAACTATTCCCGACGGGCGGCGAAATTTCTCCGCTCCGGCATTCTTCCCGACACCGGCCATATCATCATCTTTACCGCGGCCGTTTCCCCGGTCACCGACGTAGCCGCCCGCCACCTGACCGAGCAGCAGATCAAAGCCCTCAATGAACCGGTGTTCGAGCGAGCGACGGAACTCGTAGCCAAGATGCGGGAAGACTTCCTGAAAGAAGGTTTCACCGTGATGACGGAAGTGCAATTCAACCACGTGGTCGACGCCATCATTCGGATGGCGGCCTTCAACCAGATCGACATCTTGGTCGTCGGCTCGCGAGGGTTGTCCGTGCAGGAGCGGCTTCAACTGGGAAGCGTCTCGGAAGCGGTGCTGAAGTATGCGCCCTGCTCAGTTCTGATCGTACGAGGGGTTCGTGCCTGAATCGCCCCACGAGGAGATCCATCGCCTCCCGGTCGAGGCGGTACTGCACCGCTTGCACACGACCCCCGCCGGTCTCTCGCCGGAAGAGGCGGGCAGACGACTGAGAGAAAACGGGCCGAACATCCTTCTTGAACCATCCCGCACCACCCCGCTCCGGAGTTTCAGCCGCTATTGCACGCACTTCCTCGCCGTCCTCTTGTGGATCGCGGCCGGGTTGTCATTCCTAGCGGACTGGCTGAATCCGGATGAAGGCATGGCGACGGTGGGATGGGCCATCGTCGCCGTCATCGTGATCAACGCCGTCTTCGCGTTCGCTCAAGAATACAGGGCGGAACGAGCCTTCGCAGCGCTCCGCCGTCTGTTGCCGGACAAAGCGTGGGTGATCCGTGACGGACAACCGGTCGAAATCGAGCGGCGCGACATCGTACCCGGCGACGTGCTGATCCTGGAAGAAGGCGAGCGAGTGCCGGCGGACGCGCGCCTGATCGAAGCGATCGGCATGCGGGTGGACAATGCCGCCCTGACAGGCGAGGCTCGACCGAAACGGCGGACGGCCGATCCCGTCACGAGCGGCCACCGGCTCGATCTCCCCAATCTGGTGTTCGCGGGAACGACGATTCTCTCCGGCCACGGACGAGCCGTCGTGTTCGCCACGGGCATGCGTTCGGAATTCGGCAAGGTCGCCGCCCTTGCCACCACCACGGAATCCGGCGTCAGCCCGCTTCAACGGGAGATCGCCAAGGTGACGCGAATCATCGCCGCCCTCTCCGTCACCATGGGCGTCCTCTTCTTCTTAATCGGCCTCTGGGCCGGCTTGAGCCTCTGGACCAGTTTCGTCTTCGGCATCGGCATCATCGTGGCCAACGTGCCGGAGGGGCTCTTGCCGACCGTCACCTTGGCCCTCGCCATGAGCAGCCAACGCATGGCGAAGCGCAACGTGCTGATCAAACATCTGCCGGCCGTCGAAACGCTCGGCTGCACGACCGTCATCTGCACCGACAAGACGGGCACCTTGACCGAGAATCGCATGAAGGTCGATCGCTTCTACGTGGACGGCATGGTAATCGAGTCGCGGGACGGCTGCTTTGTCGCCCAAGGCCGGTTGATCAGTTCGGCTGAAGCCGCACGCTGGCGTTGGTTCTTTGACGTGCTCCTTCACTGCCAGAACGCGAAACGGGTCCGGCGGTCCGACGGACGATGGACGGCCACCGGCGATCCAACAGAAGTCGCGCTTCTGGAATTCGTCATCGAACATGGGTTGGCTCATCGCCCGTCTTTGCGCCGCATGGGAGAGCTTCCGTTCGACGCCGACCGCAAGCGAATGAGCACGCTTCATTGGTCCGAAGGACGGCTGTTTGCCTTCACCAAGGGCGCTCCGGAATCGGTGCTGCCCCTCTGCACCACGATCCTCATTGACGGAACGTCCCGCCCCATGACGGAGGATGAGCGGACGATCGTCATGAATCAAAGCCGAGTCTTCGCGGAGCAGGCCCATCGGGTGCTGGCGGTCGCCATGCGCGAGGTGGCTCACCGGCCCGAACGGATCGAAGTTGAGACCATCGAGGAGGACCTGACGTTCCTGGGCCTGGTCGCCATGGTGGACCCACCCAGGCGAGAGGTGCCGGAAGCCGTGGCTACCTGCCGTCGGGCCGGCATCCGCGTCGTGATGATCACCGGAGACCATCCGCTGACCGCGCTGGCCGTGGGGCGGGCAATCGGCTTGACGGCAAGCCAGGCCGATGGCGAGGCGAACAACCCCCCGACCGTCATCGAGGGGGCTCAGCTCGACCATATGAGCGACGAGCGGTTACGTGAGCTTTTGAAACCATCACGGACCGGCTCTCCTCCCCTGTTCGCACGCATGACGCCGCATCACAAGCTGCGCGTGGTGTCCACGCTCAAAGCCATGGGCGAGGTTGTCGCCGTCACGGGTGACGGCGTCAACGACGCGCCGGCGCTCAAACGAGCGGACATCGGCGTGGCAATGGGCCTCGCCGGAGCCGACGTCGCCAAGGAAACAGCCGACATGATTGTACTCGACGACAATTTCGCGACGATCGTGTACGCGATTGAAGAAGGACGGACGGTGTACGACAACATCCGCAAGTTCTCCACCTATATCGTGGCGAGCAACGTTCCGGAAATCGTCCCGTTTCTGGGATACGGCCTCGCCGGATGGCCGTTGGCGCTCACGATTCCCCAAGTCTTGGCGGTCGATCTGGGAACCGACATGCTCCCCGCGCTCGGCCTCGGTGCGGAACGGCCCCAGGTCGATGTCATGGATCGCCCGCCGCGCAACCGGCGCGAACGGATGCTGAACCTCCCCCTGCTTCTGAGGGCGTATCTCTGGTTGGGTGTGATCGAAGCGGCGACGGCGATGACGGCATTTTTTCTTTATCTCACCGGCAAGGGATGGGCCTGGGGCATGCCGCTCGACTGGTCCTCCCCCCTCTACCGCGAAGCCACGACGGTCACCCTGGCGGCCATTGTGCTGGCGCAGGTCGCCAACGTATTCGCCTGCCGATCCGATCATCTCTCAGTGATCAGAATCGGCTGGTTCACCAATCCGCTCATCCTCTGGGGGATCTTCGCGGAGCTGGCTATCTTTGTATTCGTTGCATATACATCGATCGG
>JANDJJ010000170.1 GCA_024330945.1 Nitrospira sp.
GCTCTTGCCGGACCCCGAGACCCCTGTTACGCAGATAAACATGCCCAGCGGAAATCGGACCAGCAGATTTTTGAGATTGTGCTCCGATGCGCCGGCGATCACGAGACACTTGCCTGATCCCGCGCGCCGCGATTTCGGAAGCGGAAGAGCCTCCTCTCCGCGAAGATAACGGGCCGTGATCGCGGTTGGATCAAGGAGAAACGTCTTCGCAGATGCGGCGCAGACGACGTGCCCCCCGTCTTTCCCGGATCTGGGTCCCAACTCGACGAGGTAATCGGCTGACTCGATCATCCGACGGTCGTGCTCGACGACGATGACGGTATTGCCGGCGGCTGCCAAGTCCTTCAGAATCCCGGCGAGTCGTTCGGTGTCGCGCGCGTGAAGACCGATTGTCGGCTCATCCAGCACGTAGAGCGTTCCGACCAATCTGGCTCCGAGATGGTTGGACAGCGAGACTCGCTGGGCTTCGCCACCCGACAGTGTTTTGGTTTGACGGGCCAGGGTGAGGTATCCAAGGCCGACGCGTAACAAGAACTTCACCTTCTCCTCCAACCGACGTAACAAGTCGCCAGCGATAGCTCGCTCGTAGGGAGACAGAGCTAATGAGTGGAGCCAGGCGTGAAGGTGCTCGACTGGCAGGGTCGAAATGGCATGGATATCCATGCCGGCGATTTTGACGAACAGGGCTTCTGGTCGCAGACGACTGCCGCGACAACTCGGACAATCAAACGGCGAGCGATAGCGGCTGAGGAGCACGCGCACGTGCAGTTTGTATCGTTTGCCCTCCAGATACGTGAAAAAGTCGTTGATCCCTTCGAACGATTTGTCTCCAGTCCAGAGCAATTGTTGGACGTCGGGGGGCAGCGATCGGAACGGTGCCGTCACGTCCACACCACGTCGTTTCATGGCACGCAGCATCTGTGTTTGCCACCAGTTTGCGCTGGGTTTGCTCCACGGCTCGATGGCGCCTTGAGCCAGCGATTTGTTCCGGTCGGGGATCACGAGATCCGGGTCGTAACGTAAGACGTTGCCGAATCCTTTGCATTCGGGGCAGGCGCCCAGCGGATGATTGAACGAGAACAAGACGGGGCGCAACGGCTCGAATGTCCTGCCGCAGGTCTGGCAAAGAAAACCGGTCCTGTAAGATTCGCGGCCGTGGCCGATGACGTCTACGGCGCAGCGGCCCTCTCCCTCGCGGATGGCCGTTTCAACAGCTTCCGCCAGGCGAGGTCGGTTGTCATTATTGACGATCAGCCGGTCGAGAACGACATGAAGCGATGGGGCGCCGTGCAGCGCCGGCGGGGTGGGGTCGAGTAAATCGACGATGTCGCCGGAGAGGGTGAGCCTCGTAAAGCCGCGGGTCAAGAGCGATTGAATGAAGAGCGGCTCCTGTTTCGGCGTCGGCGCGACGACGGGGAAAAGCACCATGACCCGTGCGGCGGGGAATCGGGCCAGGAGATCATCGACAATCGACTCCGGAGTAAATGAGCGGGCTTCTTTTCGGCAAGCCGGGCAGGTCGGCTTGCCGATCTTGGCGAACAACAGACGCAACAGGTCGGCGATCTCCGTCGCCGTGCCCACGGTCGAACGGGCGGTGCGTACCTGATTTTTTTGTTCGATCGCGATGGCGGGACGGATGTTTGCGATGCGATCGACGTCGGGACGGGCCACTTTGTCGAGAAACATGCGGGCATAGGTTGAGAGCGATTCGACGTAGCGCCATTGGCCTTCGGCGAAGATGGTGTCGAAGGCCAGGGAGGACTTCCCCGATCCGGAGACGCCGGTGATGACCGTCACCTTGTCATGAGGGATCTGGAGCGAGACATTCTTGAGATTATTTTGCCGCGCCCCTTCAATGATGAGCCGGTTGGTCGAGGGGTCGGAGTCGAGAGGGGTCGGCACGGTGGTCATTTCCGCTGATAACAAGCCAGTCATCCTAGCAACTGTCGGGATGCCGGTTCAATGAGGGAAGAAAGTAGGGCGGATCCCGTGCGAAAGCACGTTCTCGCAGCTTCGAATGGGCCTAACGAAGCCACAGCCGTACGAGACCGATGCAAGCCATATACAGGACCAGCGAGCCGGCCATCGTCGGCCAAAAACCCAGACGGGGAACTCCGGCGATCATCACGGTGACGTAGACGATCCATGGCGGGACGAACCAGAGGAGATTTCTGGCGTAGCCGACGATCGCATCGCTTCCTCCGTTCAGATACATCAGCACGAAGGTTGCGCCGGTAATCGCGGGAAAGGTGCTGGCAAAGGCGGCCAGGAACGATTTGCCTTGCGCGCCCAGATAGGTGGAGACGCTGACGATCGTTCCGCCCAGCAGAAAATACACGGCATATTTCACAAGTTCGTTCACAGACCCTCCTCAGGTTCCTTGAAACGCCTCCATTGCTTCCCGCTCTAACGCCTCGCCTTGCCCCGTATAGCGCGGCGAAAAATGAAACACGACAAGGTCGCGGACTTGCGCCTTGCGGGCCATCAGTCCGGCCTGCCGTGCGGTCAAATGATACCGGTCGCGGGCTTTGTCGGCGTCAATCTCCAGATAGGGGGCTTCGCAATAGAAGACATCGGCGCCGCGGGCGAGCGCCACGATGGCGGCTTCATTTTCCTCGTCGTAGCGGGCATCGACCACGTAGGCGATCTTCTGCCCCCGTGAGGTCGTCAAGAACCGTTCCTTGACCTCGCCCAGCGTGAACTCCCTCTCTTCCCGTCGATGTTCATCATAGAGCGCCACCATAAAACGGAAGTCGTCCGGTCGGCCCTGCCGGAGGTGTTGCTTGACCTCCGCCAGCCAGGTTCCCACCCGCAGCCCGGCCTGATGCAATTTCTGTTTGTTGACGTTGATGTGGAACGGCTCTTCCAGTGAATAGGCGAAGGAAGGAATTCGATGATTCAGCGCGACGGCCTTGACGATGAACATGGGATCATCCAAGACCGTGAAGGGATGGCATGCCGGTATCACCGCGCGGGGAGTTTCGACGGGAGGCGTCGGTTGAAATCCGTTGCCGGCGTGAAAAGCGGCGCGACGGGTCGTCCGCCGGTGAAACTCCGTGACGTCGATCGTCAAGGGATACCCCTCGATCAGATTCCAGGTGTAGCCGCGGAGCTTGCCCTCCACGTTGTCGATCAATCCGGGAGGGCCGAAGAGGCGGAGCATCTTGCCTCGTCCCAGCGCCACCCGGAGTACGGTATCGAATCCGATGAAATGGTCCATGTGTGTGTGGGAGATGAAAATCTCGCCGGCCCGAAGGAGCTTGGTGGGCCCCAACCCGTCATTGTGTCCGAGGTCAAACAGCAGAGCCCGCTTGGACCAGCGGATTTCCACGTACACGCCAGGATCGCCGAAGACGTCGTTGACGAGATAACTGGAAAAGGACGGATTCATGGCGATTGATCGGCCGGCCGGCCGGCTCGGCCTGAAGTCGGGGGGGCAAGAATTCTCTCGCTCATGCCCGGCCTCGTAGAAGCTGGAGAAGCGGTTCGTCTCATTCCAACTGAATGTGGTAGCGGTCCAATGTGGTCGCCTTGTGTCGCGCCAGGTTTGACAGGGACTTATTGTAATCGATCATGGCCCGCAGCTCATTGGCCTGCGCGACGGCCAAGTCCCGCTGAAAGTCG
>JANDJJ010000171.1 GCA_024330945.1 Nitrospira sp.
CCGCCCATTCTGATTCGCAACACCACATGTGCCGCCGAACATGTGGCTATTGCTCGCCTCACTCGCTATCATGTGACGCGTCTTCCATGCCGACGGCGGCGCATGGGCACGGAATCGAAGTCCGATGCTCCGCTGCGGCTCGACGATCCCGGAAGGATGGCATCTAACCCTGCGACAGACCTTCTATGCCCATTGAGATGGCATTCGTGCTGGTCGTCACCGTCGTCGCGGTGGTCCTTTTCGTCACAGAAACGCTGCCCGTGGATGTCGTGGCGCTCGGCATCATGGCCGTGCTGTTACTCGGCGGCATCTTGACTCCGGAGGAGGGCCTGGCCGGCTTCAGCAACCCCGCGACGGTGACGATCGGCGCCATGCTCGTCATCAGCGCCAGCCTGTTCAAAAGCGGGGCCTTGAACGTCCTGAGCGTCTGGCTGGGCCTGCTCGGCCGATTCGGCAACACGGTTTTGCTGATGACGATGATGATCGTCGTCGGAACCATCTCGGCTTTTATCAACAATACCGCTGCGGTCGCGATGCTGATGCCGGTCGTGATCGGCATGGCGCCCGCGCTCGGCGTGGGTCCATCCAAGCTGCTGATGCCGCTCTCGTTTGCCTCTATGTTCGGAGGTGTCTGCACGTTGATCGGCACTTCGACCAACATCGTGGTCAGCTCCATCGCCGAGCGATACGGGCAGTCGGGATTCGCCATGTTCGAGACGACGCCGCTCGGTCTGGTGTTTTTTGCCGCAGGCACGGCCTACATGTTGGCCGCCGGGCTGCGCCTGATCCCGGACCGCCGAGCCGACGGCGACCTGACACGGCATTTCAGCATGGACGAATACCTGACGGAGATCGTCCTGCTTCCCGAGGCCAAATCCGTCGGCACCACCGTCGGCGATTGCCCGTTGGTCAAGGACCTTGATCTCGACATTCTGGAAATCCGGAGGGGAGCGGGCCGAGCCCTGTCCCCCGATCCCTCCATGGTGCTGCAGGCGGGGGACGTGCTGCTTGTTCGATGCAACGTGGCACAAATCAAGCAATTGCAGGAACGGGTTGGCATTGCGCTGAAACCGGAGGTGACGTGGCGGGACCGGGATCTGGAGTCCGGCGGCAGCCAGTTGATGGAAGCCATCGTCGCTCCCTACTCGGTGTTGGACGGACGATCGCTGAAGGGGATCAGGTTCCGCGACAACTTCGGCGCGACCGTACTGGCCATTCGACATCACGGCAAGGTGGTCCATGAGAACTTGAACTCGCGAATCCTTCGCAGCGGCGACGTGCTGCTGCTCAGCGTCCGGCGGGATTCGCTCATGCGCTTGAGAGAGAGCCCCGCCTTCGTCATGATCTCCGAGGTGGCGCTCCCGACGTTTCGCACTCACAAGCTGATCACTGCGCTCGCGATCGTCGCCGGCGTGGTCGGAGCGGCGGCGCTCCATCTCGTTCCCATCGTCGTCAGCGCCGTGGCCGGATGCGTGTTGCTTGTACTGACCGGTTGTCTGACGATGCAGGAGGTGTACAATGCCGTCGAGTGGCGAATCATCGTTCTCTTGGCCGGCGTGCTCGCGCTGGGAGTCGCCCTGGAAAAGACCGGCGCCGCCCTTTTGTTGTCGAAGTGGTTGATCGCGACGGTGGGAGTCTGGGGACCCGTGGCGATGGTGTCGGCATTGTACTTGGCGACCTCGTTGTTGACCGAAACCATGTCGAACAACGCCACCGCCGCGCTGCTTGCGCCCATCGCCATCGCCGCGGCTCAATCCATGAATCTGGACCCACGCCCGTTTTTGATGGCCATTGCCTTCGCCGCTTCGGCGAGTTTCATGACCCCCGTCGGTTATCAAACGAATACGTTGATCTATGGACCGGGCCGATACACGTTCGCGGATTTTGTTCGCGTCGGCACGCCGCTGAACATCCTGTTTTGGATCTTGGCCACGCTGCTGATTCCGGTCTTCTGGCCGTTCCAGCCGGCGTGAGCGAAGCCGTCCGCAAGGAACAACGCACGGCCTCTCAGGCAATGGAGCACGTGCCATGGTGCTCAACAACGGGAGAGACACATGAATGTTGTGCAGGAACTTTGGGGCTTGTTGAAAGGATGGTTCAACGCTCCGCTGTTCGAAATCGGTACGGCCCCCGTCACCCTGTGGACCATCTCCTCCCTGATCGTCCTATTCATCCTTCTCCTTTGGTCCACCCGGAAGCTCAAAAACTGGATCGTCCTGACGCTCCTCGCCAACAGCAACATCGACATCGGGGTCCGGCAAGCCACCGGTTCGATCGTCCGCTACACCGTCATCGCCATCGGCTTCGTCGTCATTCTCCAGTCGGTCGGCATCGACCTCAGTACGATCACGGTGCTGGCCGGCGCATTGGGGATCGGCGTCGGCTTCGGCCTGCAAACGATTACGAACAACCTGGTCAGCGGCCTGATCCTGCTGTTCGAACGCCCGATCAAGATCGGCGATCGCATTGAAGTGGGCCAAGTGACGGGAGACGTCGTAGACATCTCGGCCCGCGCCACGACGGTCATCACCAACGACAATATTGCGATCATCATTCCCAACGCCGAGTTCATCAGCTCCAAAGTGATCAATTGGAGTTATAGGACCAGGGACGTGCGATTTAACTTCCCCGTGCGGGTTTCATATCGGGAAGATCCGGAACGGATACGGCGCCTCTTGCTGGAGGTGGCACACAGTCATCCCGGAGTGCTCAAAGAAAGAAAGCCGGACGTGCTGTTTCAGGAATTCGGAGAAAGTTCCTTGCAATTTCTCCTCCGCGTCTGGACGAGAGACTACACAGACCGTCCAGGAGTGCTCAAAAGCGAATTGTACTATGCCATCAGCAAAACCTTCCGCGAGCACGGCATCGAGATTCCCTATCCCCAGCGTGATCTCCACATCAAGGACGGCAGCCTGACGGTCATGACGCCCGAGCCGCCGACTTCGTCCTGAGAAGCCGGCGTGCGCGAGCGCGGTCCCCTTTGAATTGTTGTGGACGATCGACAGACGGAAAGGCAGGGACCCGATCCTGCCGGAGGAACGGCTCAGCGGGCGACGCGCACGGCTCTGACGATCTTGGCGCCTTTGACCTGCTCCAAAAATCGCTCGGTCGGAACGGACAGGTGCATGATCTGCACCTCCTGCCATCCTTCGTTGACCGCCCCTTTGCGCCCGTGCATCTCGTTCACCCACTGGTCAATGTGCTCTTCGGTGGTGCCTTCGTTGAAATTGACCCAGAAGAGAAACGGCTGGGACGACGCCTGCGCATCGCTCGACGCCGACTGATCATCCGACTGTTGGGCCATCATGACGGTCTCCTGCTGCGGCATGGCGCCTTTTGAGACATCGACCTCCGCAGCCTTCAGTCGTTTCATGAGATCCTTGTTCTGTTCGACCAATCTGGCCATTTCTTTGGACAGCCGCTCATTGGCCACGGTCAAACCGCGGATCTCGGCCTCGAGCCGCTGATCCATATGCGTTTGGCTTATGAGCAACTCCGCCATCCGTTCGACATCACGTCCGCCTTTCTTGTGCCGCTGTTCGATTTCCCGCCTCACGGTCACCATGCCGGATGCGACGGCCTCCTGCGTGGACGACAATCGGGCG
>JANDJJ010000172.1 GCA_024330945.1 Nitrospira sp.
GGGAGTTCCAACGAACGATAAGGGGTCACGCGTTTAGACGAAAACGCAAAAGTTGCTTTTTTCCTCGGCTGCGCTTAATTTACTCCGCCAAATAGCCGATACTACACAGGTCCGAGCTCGCCATGGTTTCACATAAACAGGAGTTCAAATTGAATGACATGTGTGTCACGATGAAGGACGTGCCGTAGCGATGAAGGACGACAGCATGGCGACATAACCATGAGGAGGGATCCCCACATGTGGAAACAGGACAAGCCGGACAACAGCTCATCGACAACACAAGATGCGGAAGCTCTCATGACGGCTCCGAGGTCTCAGCGGACTGAAATGGGAGAAGAGATCAGCGCGTTCGTTGGGAAAGGAGTCGATTTCAAAGGCACGATCACCTATCAAGGGACCGTCAGAATCGACGGCTCGGTCGAAGGGGAAATCCAAACGGATGGCATTCTGCTCGTCGGAGAAGAGGCGGTGCTCAAGGCGAAGGTCACGGCGGGGACGATCGTCTGCAAAGGGAAAATAACCGGGGACATCGTTGCCAAGGAAAAGATCAAATTGCGGGCGCCGGCCATCATTACCGGAGGCGTGAAGACTCCAATGCTGTCGATGGAAGAAGGAGTTATGTTCAATGGGACGCTGGAGATGTCGGCCGTTTCGCGAGATACCCAACGCGAACCCTCGCTCAGGGCGATTCCACAGGGGGATCAGCCGGTTGTCAAACGTATCACGGCATAGAGGCTGATCCGAGCGAAGGGGACATGCTCGCGGCACGTTTGAGGTAAACAAAGGCGTGGGGCAGACGAACGACTCTAAGCTGCCCCACAGGGCTACGATGTGCTGACGACCGGGGGCCGCAATGACCGAACCGCTGGATGGAGAGGCCGTCGGATTGATGAGCGCCGGCCGATCTTTCATGAGTCGGGTTTCTTAGTGCCAAGCTGCTGTTTTATCAGAAAAGGAGCTTGAAACGCTGATGTGGCCCATCGGTGGAGAGGACAAGTCAAAAACAGGAAGTGGAAGCGAGAGTCTGACGTTTCTCGCAAAGGGAGTCGATTTCAGAGGGGTGATCCATTTTGAGGGGACGATTCGAGTTGATGGGCGGCTTGAGGGAGAGATTCATACGAAGGGAACCCTGATTGTTGGAGAACAGGGAATTGTCAAAGGGCTCATCTCAGCGGGAACCGTCATGACGAGCGGAAAGATAAATGGGACAGTGACTGCTTTGGAGAAGGTCCAAATCAACAAGCCTGGGATCTTGATTGGAGACGTTCGAACGGCAGCGATCGCCATAGAAGACGGAGCCCATTTCCACGGCATGTGTGACATGGGAGCCCATAAGTGGGTTGAAGACCAGCAGTCCTCTCCGACCGCAAAAAATCCTCATGATCTCCATGATCTGACGGCCCACCGTGTGCGAGTCAGATCGACCGGCCACTAGCGCTTTTGCCGGGATCTCAATACAATGTTTCCCCTATGAGTCGTCCCACGATCCTCCTTGGCATGAGCGGCGGAGTGGATAGTTCGGTCGCCGCCGCCCTCCTCGTTCGTCAGGGCTACGCGGTCCAGGGAGTCACGCTCCAGGTTTGGGAACCGGAGGAAACGGACCAGCCTTCTTCCAAAAAATGGCAAGAGCGCGGATGCTGCAAGATCGGCATCGCCAAATACGTGGCCCAGCGGCTTGGCATTTCCTATGAGGTTGTCGACACCCGCGACGACTTTCGAGACAGCGTGATCGCGGATTTTGTCAGAGCGTATAAGGAAGGGATTACGCCGAATCCATGTGTGCGATGCAACGAACGAGTCAAAATTCGCCGACTCATTGAACTGGCGGATAGCCGAGGAATTGAATTTGTCGCGACCGGTCATTATGTCCGCCTTGCAAGAACTGACGCGGGTCTGACGCTCCAGCGGGCCGTTGATCTCAAAAAGGACCAGAGCTATTTCCTGTATCGTTTGAATCCCGCCTGGCTCCCGCGGCTTCTGTTTCCCATAGGAACCATACAAAAGAGCGACGTGTGGAGAGAGGCCGAAGCCTTGGGGCTTCCGGCCGATGAGATGAAGGAAAGCCAGGAAATCTGCTTTGTCAGCCAGGGCGACTATCGCGCGTTTCTTGAGCGGGAAGATCCCGCAATCCGCAACCCGGGACAATTTCTCGATCAAGAAGGACGCTCTCTGGGAAGACACGATGGCATTGCCTTCTATACGCCGGGCCAACGACGCGGATTGGGTGTTGCAACGGGCAGCAGGCTGTATGTCCGGACGGTTCATCCGGCTACGAACACAGTGGTCCTCGGCCCGGAAGAATCGTTGTACCGAGAGGGGTGCGATGTCGGCGATCTGAACTTGTTCGACCCGTCTCTGTCTCAACGGAGCACCGACGTTCAGGTCAAAATGCGATATGCGACACCGGCGGTTCCTGCGATTCTGTCTCCAAGCGATGAGGCCTCAACCCTGTCGGTGCGGTTTCTCGAACCACAGCGAGCGATCTGCCCCGGGCAGTCTGCGGTGTTTTATCGAGGAGACCACGTGCTGGGCGGCGGAATCATTCAGCCTGCCTCGGATCAATAGCTGACGATCAACAGCCGGGCAGTTACACCTTCCCTTGACTTCCCTTATACCGTTCAGCTAGCCTCTGAAAAAGAAGACCTTGTTTTCTCACCTACGTGAGGCTGAGCATGTTTGGTTCGTTCGGGTGGATGGAATTACTGCTGATCCTGTTCATTGTCTTGATCATCTTCGGCGCGGGCAAGCTCCCCCAGCTTGGTGAGGGGTTAGGCAAAGCGATTAAAGGCTTCAAGAAGACCATACACGAAGCGGATGCCATCGACGTCACTCCGGGGGAACCTCCGCAGACTCAGGGTGCATCCTCCACTCACACGCACGCGCAAGCCCCCAACGCTTCGCCGCCTGGTCCGCAAGGCTAGCCCGAACACATCAAGCAAGGGGTAACGCGTCCGTGTGAAAAAGGGAGAAGACGAGGGGAAGTTTTTTTGAATCACCGTGTTGTGTCAGTCGATGTGATGTATGTTCGGTCTAGGAACCGGCGAGATTCTGATCATTCTGGTCATTGCCTTTCTCTTGTTCGGACCCAAACAATTGCCTGAGGTTGGGCGTCAAGTTGGAAAGGCGGTCAAGGGACTGAAGGATGCAACGGAAGATCTCAGGAAGTCCGTTGAGCCGGAGTTGAACCTCCTTCAACAGGAAATGAAGATGGCGGAGCAGGATTTTCAGGCCACTCTCAAAGAAACGGAGGACGAGATCAGTGCTGCAGGTACTCAGACGGAAGATAGGACCGCTCCTCAGACACACCAAACATAACATCGTGCATCTCCAATAACTGTGGGTCCCTCGACCATTGCTACACACTCAGCAGAGATGAAGATGGGCTCATCATTTGTCGGACTGCTCAACGACGTGCGGCTTTCCCACTCCATTCGACGGTGTGTTCGAGGGAAAAGAGGAACGCGAACGATTCTCAAGCCCCTCATGCTTTTGATCGGTTCGCTGCTGTCTCTCAGTTCGATCGGCCACGCGGCATTTGAGATTCCGGAGGGAGAGCGGATTACCAATATTATTGTCATCGGG
>JANDJJ010000017.1 GCA_024330945.1 Nitrospira sp.
TTCGCGCGGCGCGTCGAGAGCGCGCCGTGAGTTCTCAGTCTTTAGTTGTGAGTTTTTAGTCAAACGACTCAAAACTAGGAACGAAACACTCAAGACCGTATTCAATTCGATGTCCCGGTGGTCTTGCCGGAGGGGTCACACCCGTTCCCATCCCGAACACGGAAGTTAAGCCCTCCAAGGCCGATGATACTGCTGCCGAGAGGCAGTGGGAAAGTAGGACACTGCCGGGATTTTAAAAAGCCCCCGAGACAACTCTCGGGGGCTTTTCTTTTGCTCGTGAGCGCTGTTTGAGCCCAGATGTTCAACACAAATGTAGAGGCGACGCATACATGTTAATGAGAGATGTGATGCGAGAAAAGGAGGAGAGGGAAAGAAAGCTCTCCGAGCCGCAGCGGGATTCTTCGCACGGCATGTTTCGTGACCCATTTGAGGAGGACCCCTCCTCATGCTAATTGGACGTCCTGTTGGCCAGCCGCCGGTTTAGTTGACACCATCCTACGCTCATTCTGCCTGTCGTTCGAGCTCCATCGGACTGAGATACCCAAATGTGGAGTGCCGCCGGCGGGGAGTGTAAAACCGCTCGATGATCCCATTCCGTTCTGGCGTATAAGGCGTGATGAACTCCTGTTGCAAGCGATAGTCTCGACAGGCTTGTAGTACTTCCACGAAATCAAGCCACCTGAGTTGATTTCAGGGGAGTCCTAGCCCGACTTCCGCAGTTCGCGAGGTCAGAGTGAGGGATTTCAACGGCTTGCACAAAAAGTCACCACTACAACGGGTGTGCGCCCGTCCGCGTCAGACTGACGCGGAGTCGCTGGGGGAGATCCACGCCCAGGCGATTCAAGAGCATGGCCTGAGCCTGATTCGGCCGTACGACGCAGCGCAGCCGTACCTCCCGGCCATCCGTCGTTGGCAACACGACATCGGTGCTGTGAATGGTCCGGAGTTCTTCCAAGATGGTGCGCGGGCTGTGGCCGATCCCGGCCCGCTGTTGCCACTGTTCCAGGGTCTTCCACAGCAAGCACATAGGCCAAGAAGCACACCAGAATGTGAGCCTGCACTCGGTCGGCCCGTTGATGCCAGATGGGGCGCAGGGCCAAGTCGCTTTTTTGAATGCGGAAGGCGGCGTCAGCGAGTTGGACAGAGGTACGCCACAAGTCCTCCGGACTCCAGTGGGCAATGTTGGTGCGCAGCACGTAGCAGCCTGCGCTTGAGCGGGTCCAGTCATCCCGCTCGGGCCGCACCGTCTAGCTGACCCGAAGGCCCGACACGGTGGTCGGGTCGGCCACCACGTCGATCACGTATCGGCGGCACAGGGATTCTGCGCCAGCAGGCGGCCGATCTGTCGCTCAATCGGGCCGCGCTCCAGGGGACGGCGCGCCTGGCTGAGGCGTCGGGCCAAGCGCGTCACCCCGCTCTCGATGCGCTGCCCGAAGCGCGTGTGCATCGCCCGCTCCTTCTCGCGCCGCTCAACTGACCGGACCAGCAGGAACGTTTCGGTTCCGGTAGGCCAGAGGCAGGTTTTCGCGGTCAGCCCCTCGCGCATCGTCGTCCAGTCTCGCTCGTCCGTCAGCGCCTGTGCCCACTTCCGCAACTCGCTCTTGGGCGTCCCGAGCAGATAGCGGCGGCCACTGGCCTGCAGCCAGGCCAGATTCTCCTCGCTGGTCATCCCCCGAGCCATCACCCAGATCCGCTGCGCCAGTCCCTAGCGGGCTTCCATCGTCCCCACGATCTCCTCGACCGTCGTCACGTCGGTCCGGTTGCCGGCGAAGACCTCATAGCCCAGCGGCAGCCCCTCTCGCGTGACCACGAGGGTGATGCAGACCTGCTTGCAGTCCGGTCGGTGATCCGGCTCTAGCCGCGCTGGGCGAGGGGATTGTTGGCCGCCTGTCCTTCGAAGTAGGTGCTCGTGACGTCGTAGAGCAGCAGGTCATAGTTCAGCGCAAACAGCTCCCGGAGTCGGGCCACCAGATGGGACTCCAGTGCCCGCTTGTGGGGCAGGAGCCGATCCAAGGCCCGATACAAGCGATCCTCGTTGACAAGGTCCACGGGGACGCCGAGCAAATCTTCCAGCGCGGTCTGCCGATACCACGTCTCGGCAATGTGTCACTCGCTGGCTGGCTCACACAGTCGAGCCAGGACCAAGATCGCCGCCATCGTCGCCCAGGGCACGGCCTCACGGCCGGCTGGCAACAGTGTCGATACGATTGTATCGAGCCGCAGGGTACGCCACAGCGTCCAGCCCCGCCACACGTCGCCCGAAGCGGCGGCTCCGTTCCAGCCGCACCTGATCCAGCCGGACAGGGACGGACCGCGTCCTCGGCCGTCTCAGGCGTGAACAGGTCCGGTTGTGTCACACGCCCAACGAGCGCCTGAGCCAGCGCCTTCGCGCGGGCCCGGCCCTGGGCGTCCAATTCACCCAACTGCGCCACGGTCTGCTGAACGACTCAGCGGCCTATCCGCACCGAGCGGACCAGTTGCCAGTACGTATGGACCTTGCCATCTTTGCAGCGTGTCGTGTGCCGCAGCTACATCCCCGCCCTTATGCGCCACGGGTCCCACCTGCGTCAACGGGGTAGGTCGCCACGACATCGTGGTTTCACGTAGGTGGTCATTGGTCTGTCGCGGGGTTGCGCGAACGCAGAGGGCGAAAAAAGACTCCGAGGTGACCGAACTGCGGAAGTCGGGCTAGTTTTTCAATATCCTGCTAGGTCTATCTGCAGACCTGCATCGATATCTACAGTAAAGTCGGATTTGCCAAGCTATATGACCGGAAAAACTCCGCTGACGGCCGGCGAGTTGCTGAATGACCGCGTGCTGCCGTTCTTCGATCATCACAAAATTCCCCTGAATCGAGTGCTCACGGATCGCGGCACGGAGGACTGCGGGGCACCCGAACGACATGAGCATGATCTGTATCTGGGGGGCGAGAACAGTGACCATACCCGCACGAAGACCCGGCATCTCCGGACGAACGGGACCTACGAGCCGTTCCACAAGACCATGCTGAACGAGTTGTCTCGCGCGACCTGCCGGAAGAAGATCTATTGGACCCTGGAGGAGTTGCGGACTGATCTCGACGCGTGCACCAACGTCTGCGTTGGCGAACTACAACAATCAACGGTTCCCTCAAAGCCGCTGGAGTTACGGCAAACGCCGATGCAGATGTTCATGCCCAGTGTGGCGTTGGCGAAGGAGAAAATCCTCGCCGATTAACTCGGTGAGGACTCGCCGGCTGTCAGATGAAGTCTTGAGCTATACAATTGACACGACCGGCCATCCATCCGGACCCTCGTCTCATGCTTCTCAATCGGTTCGGATGCCCAATTACCGTGCGCACCGCCTCTGCATCTCGTACAAACGCCAGCGCGGATCATCGAGACCGCCCTTGTCGGGGAAAACGATCTCGGTGTAGTAGCGACTGAAATCCGCAGCATACGTCTTCCGCTCATCGGCGCGCATAACCTGCGTGGCTCGTGTGTCCATGCATATGCAGTAGTCGGCGTTTTCGAACTCGTGATGGTCGTAACAGCCGTCGAAGACCGTCACTTCTTCCGGCGGCAGCGCCATCGGTTGCGACTCCGATGCCGCATCGGCCACGCGGATTCCCGCAGCTTGGAGGGAGGGCTGTCCGTGGGCTGCGCGATACATGTTCTCGCGCATTTGGAAGACCGTTGTTGCAGTTCGTACTCGGGCAGCCACGGACCGGCGTTGCCGTTGCGGCCATAGACTTCCTCGAACAGGGGCTGGTCGTACTCGAAGCCATAGCCGCGCGCACCCGCTCGCCGGAATTCGGCAGTATCGTCAAGCGGCAGGTGGCGCACGTGATGGTGGATGATCAGACGAGACAGGTCGGGCCAGCGCGCGATCGTCGCCGGCACGAGACGCTCGCGGACAAAGGCCACGCGCGACGGCGCGTAGCGCACGCTGCCGTGCCCAACGGGATCGAGTTCCAGGACGGAATCGTCCGCTTCGACGTCATGTAGGGCAATGACCATGCGTTCCTTCATCCCGGTCGTCTGGGCTGTAGCCTCTGCCACGAAGTACGTCGTGGCACCGTCGGTTAACAGTGTGCTGGCGCCAGCATAGCCCAGGCCAGCGAGCGGATTGGCCGGGTCCCCCCGGCGCCGCACCTCCCGCTGCTTCGCATCCAGGGCGGTCTGGTGCTCCCGATTAGCTGCGTCGGCGGCCTGCTGCTTTGCCTGCGCGAGCCGTCTCCGTTCCTCTTTGCTCGCCTGCGCGTCCGCCAGCATCGGTTTGAGTTCGGCGATGGTGGCGAACGCTGGCGCCGGGACATCGTGGATCCAGCGCACGGATGTGCCGCCAGGCGGCCGCTGGCCCCTATGACGTGCGGTGACCAGAGGATGATCGGCAGGCTGTTGGCTGCCGGGATCGAACACAAGGTCCAGAGAAGCCGAGGCGTTACGTCGGTCGTGAGGGATGCGGAGTCCACGTGCATAGTGACGGACCTCGGCACGTAACGTCCGCCCAGGTTGGCGCTCTATCCACGGCTGGATTGCCTGTTCGAAGATATCTATAACCGGCCCATTCGGCACCTGCCTGGCGAGCGAGCCGATCGGACCGGCCTCTGTCAACTCGCGGATTGTGACGAGTGGTTCCTTCTCGTCCCACGTGCGCAGGACGACAAAGACGACGTGAACGTTGTCTTGCGATGAGCGCTCGTACACCTTGTACACGGCAACATCGCCCGGGGCGGCAATGCGCTCGGCCTGCCGGTAGCCGAGGTCGCGCAAGTCATCGCTTGCAGGACCGGCGATCCGAATCGAGTCGTTGGTATAAAAGGGGTGTGTGGCCCACAGTGGCACGGCCACCAACTGCGGGACATTCGGTATGGGCTTGTTTGCCAGCACGCGCGCAAAGGGGATCTGGCGCAACACCTGTTCCCCCGCCTGCTGTCTCGACGCCACCATGTCGCTGCGTAACGGCGGATAGACCGCGACCAGGTTCGTCTGCTGAATTGTGTTGCCGCCAGTATCGAATGTCACTTCGAACACAACGCAGGTAGCGCTCCCGTCCGCTGCAAAATCGGGTGAAAGCTGGATCGGTGGCGCCATCGGGGCCATGAGCTTGTCTATCCCGTTGTAGAGAAAAGGACGCCCCGTGATGCGGCGATCAGCCTGGGTGGCGGGACGGCGCGTGCGCTGGGACTTAAGGTAAGTGGCTCAGGGGTTGGCGGTAGCGCGGGGATCGTCCGCGGTCGCCGCGGCCGCGGACATGTACATGAACCATAGCGGCGCGCAAAGCAGGGCGACGGCGAGCACACTGCGTGCAGTGGCGGGGATGCAATATAGCATCGAGGGGGACTCCAGTGGAAGGATCTTCAATTTCATGTAACCGGGGCGTGGCCTGGATGTCTACGATCCTCTGATAGTGTTGAGCGACAGGGAGACAAAAGAGCGGGAAAAGGGGGGGCTGACGGCATCGATGGAGCCAGGTCTTGCAATCTTGTAAGACGGGATTCCATCTGGACGAGGAGGTGGTTGATCTGGCGGAGCAAGTAAGCTTTCCTGTCAACGAGACACTGCCACGGGTGAACTTCTGGTCTTGAGTTGAGCCCGATACGTGAGAGGTGGCATTCCATCCAACGTGTCATGAGGCCGTTCTTCGTTGTACTCCCGCATTCACTGCACACTGATCTCCCGCACCTGATCGAGGGAGTCAGACACATAGGCATCTGGCCTTCATGCCGGAAGGTCCGGTTGAACCGTTCTATAAAGGCATTTTGATTGGGTTTGCCCGGTTGAATGTATCGAAGCGCAATGCCCCCCTCCGCACACCAGCCGGCAAAGCACTCCGCCAGAAATTCTGGTCCGTTATCGAGACGCAAAGCCCCGGGTTGTCCGCGCCAGGCCACAACCTGCTCCAGCACCCGGATCACCAGCTCTGCCGGCAGCGACGTATCAATCTCGATGGCCACGCCCTCTCGCACACCCTCATCCAACACATTCAACGTCCGGAATCGGCGGCCTCCACATGTAAGGCGTCACTCATAAAGTCCACGGCCCAGACCGCATTGGGCGCAGGCACGACGGTCAGCGGCTGCGGGAACGAAGCGGTAACCATTTCTTCGTGCGTCAGGGCAGATTTAAGCGCAGTCAGCAATAGCTGCGCCACACCCGTTTCGCATTCCATGAATGGCCATCCAGCCGGAGCCGGTCGAAACATTTCCAGAAGCCCCAGCGCGGGTGGGCTGCCACGACGGCCGTCAGAGCGGCAATCACCGGGGCGGCCCGCCGCACCCCGTCCGCCACAGGCCGGTAGTACATGGCCCGGCCCAGTCCCATGGCCTGACAGGCCCGCTGAATCGGCAGATCGTGTGTCGTCAGCAGATGCTGGACGATCTCCCGGCGCTCAGCAGACCCTGGAGCTTTTTTGCGATGACATCCTCAGCGCCTGGTTCTCTAAGGAGAGAGCGGCATACATCCGCTTCAGGCGGCCATTCTCGCGTTCGAGGTCTTTCAGCCGCTTCACATCCGAGGCGTCCAACCCGCCATACTGGGCCTTCAACTTATAGTAAGTTGCTGATCTGATACTGCACTGCCGCCAGATCTCGTTGACCGGGCGGCCCGCATCGGCTTCCTTGAGAATGGCCATAATCTGTGTCTCGGTAAACTTCGACTGTCGCATGAGAACCTACTAGCTTAGGGTAATCATTCTGCCAGAATGTTCTCCTTTTGGACTGTCTCAAATGAGGGGGAGCTTACGAATCATGAAAAACAAGGCCAAACTTTGCTTGGAAGCAAGATATCTCAACGCGCCGAGGCGGATATTTTCGCTTGACTCGCAATGGAGCTTTATCGGATACTTTCGTCACTCAATGTGGAGCCCTAGACGAGAGCGTTTGCTGGCACATGGTGTTTACGGTAAGAGTGGTAAGGGTCACGATATAACCTAATCGTAAGGAGGGATTCATTATGGCGGCAGAGCGGGGCTATGACATATCGCAGTGGTATGATTCGCGGCCGTGGAAGATTGGGTGGTTTGCGATGTTAGCGGTGGGGATTTTTTGGGTATTGTATCAGCGGACGTTTGGGTATTCGCACGGGTTGGACTCGATGACGCCGGAGTTTGATGCGGTGTGGATGGGGTTGTGGCGGTTCAACGTGGTGGCCAATGCGATTTTCTTTGCGGTCTCGGTGGGGTGGATTTGGGTGACGCGGGATCGGAACTTAGCGAATTTGGATCCGAAGACGGAGTTGAAGCGGTATTTTTACTGGATGGGGTGGTTAGCCTGCTATGTGTGGGGGGTGTATTATGCGGGCAGCTACACGTTGGAGCAGGATGCGGCGTGGCATCAAGTGATCATTCGGGACACGAGTTTTACGGCGAGCCACATTGTGGCGTTTTATGGGACGTTCCCGTTGTACATTACGTGCGGGGTGTCGAGCTATCTGTATGCGCAGACGCGGTTACCGTTGTATAGCCAGGCGACGTCATTTCCGTTGGTGGCGGCGGTGGTGGGGCCGATGTTCATTTTACCGAACGTGGGGCTCAATGAGTGGGGCCATGCGTTTTGGTTTGTGGACGAGTTGTTTGCGGCGCCGTTGCATTGGGGCTTTGTGACGTTGGGCTGGTGCGGGTTGTTTGGGGCCGCGGGGGGCGTGGCGGCGCAGATTGTGAGCCGCATGTCGAACTTGGCGGACGTGATTTGGAACGGGGCGCCCAAGAGCATCCTGGATCCGTTCCCCAGCCAGGTCAACCCCAACGCCAAAGCGGGCTACTAAGGGCTGACAGACGAACGAGTGGAACGAACGGGGGCCGTGCCTTCACCGGCACAGCCCCTGTTTCTTTTTTGAGGGCGACGAAGGACTCTGTTCAGCATGGGATGAATGAAGAGGGTCTTGAGCTGTGAAAAGAGATGTTAAAAAAGCGAGGGGTTGGTTGCGGGGAGAGGATTTGAACCTCTGACCTTTGGGTTATGAGCCCAACGAGCTACCAGGCTGCTCCACCCCGCGGGCGGATGCTAACAAAGGCCGGAAGCTCTCGTCAAGCCGACCACGGTGGGGCGGTGATCTCTATCGTTGTATTTCTGTCCGGTCGGTGCTAAAGGCATACCATGCGTATCGTTTTTATGGGAACGCCGGAATTCGCCGTTCCCTCTCTTGAGGCCTTGCTCAAGTCGGAGGATCAGGTCGTCGGTGTTGTGACCCAGCCGGATAGGCCGAAAGGGCGGGGGCAGACACTGGTGGCGCCGCCTGTCAAAGTGGTCGCTGAACAAGCCGGCATCCCGGTGGTTCAGCCGTTGAAGATCAGGACGCCGGACTTTCTGGAAACCTTGGCCGGTTGGAAGCCGGACCTGATCGCGGTGGCGGCGTTCGGGCGGATCCTCCATGCGCCGGTTCTCGCTCTTCCTCCCATGGGTTGCGTCAACGTGCATGGGTCGCTGTTGCCGAAATATCGAGGAGCGGCTCCGATTCAATGGGCGATAATCAACGGAGAAACGGAGACGGGCATCACGACAATGTTGATGGATGAGGGGATGGATACCGGTCCCATGCTGCTGCAAGCGCGGCTCCCGATCCTGCCGGACGATACGGCCGGGACCTTGGCTCCCCGCTTGGCGAGACTGGGGGGACAGTTGCTGGTTCAAACCATCGCGGGACTCAGAGCCGGCACGATTACACCGATTCCCCAAGACCATAGCCAAGCGACGATGGCGCCGTTGCTGAAGAAGGAGGACGGGGCGATCGATTGGATGATGAGCGCATCGGCCTTGGTCAATCGCATCAGAGGCCTATCTCCCTGGCCGGGCGCCTATACCTTCCATGGCGCTGATCGGTGGATGATTTGGAAGGCAGTGGCCGGACAAGAGCCAACCGATGGTCGGCCCGGCACGGTGTTGGCCGCCACGAAGCAATCGATCAAGGTGGCAACCGGCAGTGGGGTCTTGGAGCTTCTCGAAATCCAGACGGCCAATTCCAAGCGAATGTCGGTCGGCCACTATCTCGCGGGCCATCGTGTCAGCGCCGGTGAGCGGCTGGGAGCCGCCGTGTGACCCGTGTTCCCTATTCCTTGCCTTCTTACCGTATGTCGTCGCACCGCTTGTCAGGCTCTTCCTCATCTCCCGCCCGCGCCGCCGCCTTGACCGTGCTGCTGGCTTTGCAATCCGATCAGACGACCGTCGACGATGAGCTGGAAAAGAAGGTTGCGGAGTTGCGACTGGATGCCAGAGATCGGGCCCTCGCGATGGAACTGATCTACGGGGTTCTGAGGCGGTTGGAATTCGTCGATTGGCGACTGGCCCTTGTCCTTCACAAACCTCTTTCGCAGCTACCGGCTGGGGTTCAAATGTTGGTGCGGCTGGGAGCTTATCAACTTCTGTGTTTGGACCGTATCCCAGCCTCGGCTGCGGTAGATGAATCAGTCCGGCTTGCCAAAGCCTATTCAACGAGATGGAGGCACGACTGGAGCGGGTTGGTCAACGCGGTCTTGCGCAACCTCCTTCGGATGCCCGAGCCGCCGATGCCGGATCCTGCCGTTGATCCGGCCCGTGCCCTCTCCGTGCGCCATTCGATCCCGCTCTGGCTGTGCCGGCGGTGGATGGATCGGTATGGCTTTGAAGGGGCGGACGACGTCTGTCGAGCGGCTGGTTCCGTTCCTCCCTTGACAGTACGGGTGAATCGGCTGCGGACGACGAGAGAGCAGTTTCTCGATCGATGTCGCCAACGGGGCGTCGAGGCAGGCACCACAACTTTCAGCCCGGCAGGAGTCGTCCTTCACACCGGCGGGGCTGTCACGACTCTCCCTGGATTTGCGGAGGGAGATTTCTATGTGGAAGACGAAGCCGCTCAGCTTATTCCGCTCATTCTCGATCCGCAACCGGGCGAACTCGTGCTCGATGTCTGCGCCGCACCCGGCGGCAAGACCACCCATGTGGCGGAACGTATGAAGAATCGTGGCCGTGTTATCGCCATCGACCGCAAACCAGCCAGGCTTGCCCTTTTGCGGGACAACTGTCGCCGGTTGGGAATCACCATCGTGACGGACGTGGTCCATGACGCGCGAAAGAGCCAAGAGATGATGCGCCTCGTCCGCCGGAATCTTGGTGGAAAGAGCCGTGCCGCATCGGTTGAATCCTCCGCCGCTTCACCATTCGATGGAATGGTTGATCGGATTCTCTTGGATGCGCCGTGCAGCGGCATCGGGGTGTTGCGGCGGCATCCGGAGATCAAATGGCGCAAACATCCGTCGGTTTTTTCACGGCATCAACGGCTTCAACTGGAGCTCTTGGAGTCGGCGGCCGCCGTCTTGCGGCCCGGCGGGGTGCTGGTCTATAGTACGTGCTCGACGGAGCCGGAAGAAACCGAGGACGTGATCGACCATTTTTGCCGACGGTATCCGGGCTGGGCACGTGAGTCTGTAGGGCCCTGGCTTCCTTCCAACGCCCTCTCCTGCATGACGGCTCAAGGAGCGTTTTCAACCGTGGGGAATCAGATTGGAATGGACGGTTTCTACGCCGCCCGGCTGAGAAAGGTCTCCTGATGGGCCGGCCGGTCCTGATCGCTCCTTCCATTCTGTCCGCCGATTTTGCTCGACTGGCCGATGAAGCGGCCGCGGTCGAACAGGCGGGGGCGGATCTGCTGCACGTTGACGTCATGGACGGGCATTTCGTGCCGAATTTGACGGTCGGGCCGCCGATCGTGCAGGCGCTGAAGAAGGAAACGAAACTTCCGCTCGACGTCCATTTGATGATCACGAATGCCGATGCGTTCGTAGGCGAGTTCGCCAAGGCGGGGGCGGATTATCTGACCGTGCACGTGGAAGCCTGCCCTCATCTCCATCGGACGGTTCAATCCATCAAAGAGCACGGTATCAAAGCCGGCGTGACGTTGAACCCGGCGACGCCGGTTCATTCGTTGGAAGAAATCCTGCCCGAGGTCGATCTGGTGCTGATCATGTCCGTCAATCCCGGATTCGGCGGGCAGACGTTCATCGCCTCCTCTTTGTCCAAGATACGGGCCGTGCGGCGGATGTTGGATCAGATCGGCAGCCGCGCTTTGTTGGAGGTGGACGGCGGCGTGAAAGCCGACAACGCGGCTCAGATATTGGAAGCCGGAGCGGACGTTTTGGTCGCCGGCTCTGCGGTGTTTTCTAGCCCCGACTACGCCGCGACCATTACCTCGTTGCGCGGAGCCGGACGGTCCGTCTCCGTTCATCCATAGGCGTCCGGTGGATACGACGGCTTTCTGCGACAATCTTCACCCCCTCGAACTCACGGTGCTTGAGGCCTTTGGGGCTCATTCTGCCGGGGCCGGGCTCACAACGGAGCAACTCGCCGAGGCGACCAAACTCGAATCGTCTCAACTGAGCATGGCGATCGAGTGGCTGTTGGCGAAGCAGCTCCTCGCGGTCACTTCTGAGACGGTTACATCGGTTGTGTCATTGACGGCGGTGGGCAAGACCTACGTTGAGCGGTCGTCCCCGCTTGATCGCATCTTATCCGCCGCGCGAGAGGCCTCGAGCACGGGGAAGCGACTGACGATCGCCGATCTCCAGACGAAAGAGGGGCTTGAGCCGTCCGACGTCAGCAGGGCGGTGGGCCGTCTCAAAAAAGAGGGGGCGCTTCTGGTCGTGCAAGGCGGCTGTCTTGAGTCCACCGGCAGGCCCAGTCCTTCCGCCGAGGCGATGCGCGCGCTGCTCCGTGATCTTCATGAAGCGCCTCGCCCGATGGAGAGTTTCCCGGAGGTCCAGCGGGCGCTCATTCACGATTATGCGGTGAAGCGGGGAAGCGCCAGAGAGCCGTTTCGGATCGAGGAGCGCACGACGAGATCCTACACGTTGTCTCAAGCGGGCGCGGCGGCGGTCAACGCGCTTGCCGGTCAGGCCAAAACGGAAGAAGTGGCGCAGCTCAGTCCCGACTTGCTCAAGGACGGCGGTTGGAGAACGAAGCGGTTCCGAAAGTACACCATCAGCCTGCGCCCGCCTCGGATCGCGGCCGGCAAGAAGCATCCCTATCGCGAGTTTCTGGACGCGGTCAAGCTCAAGTTGGTCAGCATGGGTTTTCAGGAGATGCGCGGCTCGCTCGTCGAGACCGAATTTTGGAATATGGATGCGCTGTTCATGCCCCAGTTCCATCCGGCCCGCGACATTCACGACGTCTATTTCGTCAAAGAACCGGCGTGTGCGTCGGCGGTTGCCGAGCCATTTTTCTCGCGCGTGGCCGCGACCCATGAACACGGCGGGACGACCGGATCGACCGGCTGGGGGTATCGGTTTGATCCGGAGCGGGCAAAACGGTTGGTGTTGCGGAGTCAAGGCACGGCGGTGTCGGCCAGGACCCTCGCCTTGTCGCCGTCGGTGCCCGGCAAGTATTTTTCGATCGCGCGGTGCTTTCGCTACGATCAAGTGGATGCGACCCACGCAACGGATTTTTTTCAAGTCGAAGGGATCGTCTTGGGCGAGGATATCAACTTCCGCACGCTGTTGGGATTGCTGAATTTGTTTGCCCGGGAGGTCGCCCAGGCGAAAGAGGTGAAGTTCGTGCCTGCCTACTTTCCGTTTACGGAACCGTCGGTCGAACTCCATGTCCGTCATCCCCGGTTGGGCTGGATGGAGCTGGGCGGGGCCGGTCTCTTCAGACCCGAAGTCACTCAGCCTCTTGGAGTGACGGTGCCGGTGATCGCCTGGGGGCTGGGGCTGGACCGTATGGCCATGGTGGCGCTCGGCGTTCACGATATCCGTGAGCTGTTCACCGATAACTTGGATCTGATCCGTACGACCAGGGGAGCGTTCTAGGCGGCGCCATGCCCACGATCTCCATCTTCAAGAGCGATTTGGAATCGCTGCTCGGCTCTCCAGCTGAGCCGCGAACGGTCTCGATCGACGAGTTGCAAGAGTGGCTTGCGCTCGTGAAAGGCGAGATGAAGGACTATCATGCGGATACCGGCGAAGTGCGCGTCGAGCTGCAGGACAGCAATCGACCGGATCTCTGGTGTTGCGAGGGGATGGCGCGACAAATCCGCATCAAGCTCGGTGGGACGGCGAAGCCCTATCCGTTTTTATCCAAGCAGCCCGGGCGATTGCCGTCTCTGCTTGTTGCGCCGGGGCTCGACCGCGTGCGCCCCTATGTCGCCGCGTGCGCTGCCACAGGGTATCGGGTCACGGAACAGGGGCTGGCCCAGCTCATTCAGACGCAGGAGAAGCTGGCGGACATTTTCGGACACAAGCGGAAGACGGTCTCGATCGGCATCTATCGACGTCAGAAGATCCGCTTCCCCGTCACCTACGAGTTGGCGAATCCGGATGACGTGCGGTTCACCCCCTTGGGGATGGAAACGCCGATGACCCTCTCGGAAATGCTCATGGTCCATCCCAAGGGACTGGAGTACGGATCTATTTTGGCGGGACAAAGCCGCCTGCCTCTGCTGCGGGACGCGGATCACCGGCCTCTGTCGTTCCCTCCGATCATCAACAGCCGGGAGATTGGAGAGGTGCTGGTCGGGGATGACGAGTTGTTCGTCGAGGTGACGGGGACCGATGCTGCGATGGTCATGCTGACGCTGAACATCTTTGCCGCCAATTTGGCGGATCGAGGGGCTGCGATCCAGCCGATCGCGGTGCGCTACCCCTATGAAACTCCGTTCGGCAAACGTGTGGTCACGCCGCGTGACATCGGACGACCGCGGGTGATTCAAATCGAGACGATTGAACGGGCCTTGGGTCAAGAACTCGGAACGACGGTCGTGAAAGAGGCGCTCGAAGCCTACGGGTATCACGTCTCGACCGGGAAAAAATCGGTTACGGTCACGTTGCCGCCCTATCGGCAGGATCTTATGCACGCCATGGACGTGGTCGAGGACGTGGCGATGAGCCTCGGCTATGGAGCGTTTTCACCGGAAATGCCGTCGCAGTTTACCGTGGGGGGGTTGTCCCGGATTGAGCAACTCTCGGATCGGGCGCGGGAGCTGATGGTCGGACTCGGATTCCAGGAGATCATTTCCAATATCCTCGGTTCTCCGGATCACTACCGCGACGCGATGCGGTTGGAAGGAACGGCGTGGGGAACGATGGTGGAAGTCCGCAACGTGATGTCTTCAAGCTTCAGTTGTCTCCGCCAGTGGATGATTCCCTCGCTTCTGCGGGTCGAAGCGGCGTCGGCCCGATCGTTCTATCCTCACCGTCTGTTTGAAGCCGGCGAGGTGGCGATTGTTGATTCGTCGCACGAAGTCGGCTCTCGTACGGAAACGGTGCTGGGCGCGGTGATTGCTCATGCTGCGGCCCATTTTTCCGAAATCCACTCCTGTTTGGACGCGTGCCTCTATTATTTGGGCAAGACGTACGGTCTGGAGCCGATCCCGCATCCGTCGTTTCTCGACGGCCGCGTTGGAACGATCGTCGTTTCCGGAACGCCGATCGGCTTGATCGGCGAGATTCATCCGGAAGTGCTCGAACGTTGGCAGATCGCCATGCCGGTCGTCGCGTTCGAGGTGAATCTTTCTCAGATCGAGCAGTTGATGTAAGTCGTGTCGCCCGAAGGCCGTTCAAAGGGGGCTGCGGCATCCGGCAGATGCGCCGACGGTCAATTTTCTTTTGCAAGGTCCGGAGCCGTTATGGGGCGCGCTTGAGTGTCGAGGGGATTCATCATGGGAATCTCATCACCGGATGCCGCACCTAGTTCTCTGAATCGTCTGGCAGCCGGGAGAATCCGGCTTTCCAAAGAACCGACGGCGTTGTTATAGGCGCGGGTGGCTTTATCCAAGCCATTGCCGATGTCCGTAATATAGCCGGCGAGCGTTCTCATTCGTTCATACAGTTGCTTACCCAAGTCGCTGATGGCCTGCGCGTTCGCGGCCAGGTGCTCTTGTTTCCATCCGTAGGCTACCGCATGAAGCAGTGCGATCAACGTGGTGGGAGTCGCCAGCACGACTCGTTTTTTCATCCCGTCTTCAATGAGTCGGTGATCGGCGTCCGCCGCGGCTGCAAAAAACGACTCGCCTGGAATGAACATGACCACGAACTCCGGCGTCCGCTCAAACTGATCCCAATAGGTTTTCGCCGATAAGGCCAGCATATGGGCCCGCACGTGATCCGCGTGACGCGCCAACGAGTCCGTTCGACGTTGTTCGGAGTCGGAGGAAACGGCGTCGAGGTAGGCTTCAAGAGGCACCTTGGCATCGACCACGATAGCTCGTCCGATGGGAAGGTGAACGACGAGGTCGGGACGGATGCGGCCCTGATCGGTCGCGACGCTCAACTGCTCCGTGAAATCGCAGTGCTCGGACATGCCGGCCAATTCAACCACGCGCCGCAACGTCAGTTCACCCCATCTGCCGCGAACGCGCGGTGTTCTGAGGGCCGTCACCAGGTTGGCGGTTTCCCGCTGAAGCCGTTCCTGGGCTCCCGCCAACGATGTGAGATGCGATTCGAGGCTGGTGTAGGCCTGCTGGCGCGTCGTTTCGAGCCGACGCACGTGGTCATCGAACGATTTGAGAGAGTCGGCCAAAGGTGAGACCAGCCCGCGAATCGCTTCCTCTTTCTTGCCGAGATCTCCCTTGGCTTCCGCTAAGACCTTGTCGAAGGTTTCTTTGGCGAGAGTCAGAAACGTCGTCTGACTTCCTTCCAGGGCTGTGGTCGCCAAGGATTTGAAAGTGTCCGTCAGTTTCTCTTGTGCTTCCCGCAAAAGACGTTTTTCACCCTCCAATCGTTGCGACAGTTCTTGCCTCTCGGTTTCCGCTCTCACTCGGGCTGCATGTTCCTCGGAAAGTCTTGTTCTCAGCTCGTGCAATTCGGCGTCGGTGCTTTTTCCGGCTTCTTCAATCTGCCTGCGCAGCTCCGCCGTCGTGGCTTCTGCTGCCGCCGCGTTCGCTTCGGCGCGGCCGGCTCTCTGCTCAACCTCGCCGACCCTGCGCGCACATTCTGTTTGAGTGCGTGCGACCGCCATGAACCAGGCAAGGGAGAATCCTATTACGAGCCCCGCAAGCGCCCATGTGACTGATTCCATCATCAGGTCCTCATCGATCGGATGCGTACCGGCGAACGGAACGTTCCGGGGAGAGCCCTGTGAAATTTCCTGTGGGCTTCCGATAAAAGGATACCACTATGGGGTATAGCTTGAGACGAGAAGAGGGGCGACGGCTCGTCTCCCCTCCTCTTTGGAGAAAATGGCACTGGCCGGAGAAGCTAAACCGAAGCGGGAGTCATGTGCTGTTTAGCGAGGCCGATCAATTGCTCGAATCCAGCCGCGTCTTTGATGGCCATGTCGGACAAGACTTTACGATCCAACAGCACGTTCGCCTTTTTGAGGGCGTTGATGAATCGGCTATAGGTCATCCCATGATTGCGCACCGCGGCGCTGATGCGCGTGATCCAGAGGCGGCGAAAGTCGCCTTTTCTGTCTTTTCGGCCGACGTACGCGTACGTCAGCCCTTTATCGACGCTTTCGGTCGCCGAGCGGAAGAGCCGACTCCTGCCGCCGTATTGCCCTTTCGCTAGCTTCAGTCGTTTTTTTCTCCGATGTCGAGTCTTAGGTCCGCCTTTTGCGCGAGGCATAGTTCCATGCTCCTTTTCGTTCTGCCGACCGATGTCGGTCTGTTCTAAAAATTATTGAGGAAGGAGTTGATTCAAGACGGCGGTTGCTCTGCCGACGACGACCGCCGCGCCGCTCAAGCGGCGCTTCCGATCACGTTTTTTATGCGACAACAGATGACGTTTGCCGGCCTTGCGACGGACGATCTTCCCGCTGCCGGTTTTGGCAAATCGTTTGCTGGCGCCCTTGTGTGTTTTCATTTTCATGGTTTTCCTCGGTGGACAGTTTTTCTGTTTAAGACCTCGTCACGCAAGTCCCTTAACTTTTGGGAGCCACGATCATGATTAAATTCCGCCCCTCCATGTGAGGAGCATGTTCGATGGTGCCGTATGGAGCCAACTGTTCGATCACCGAATTCATGACCGCGCGGCCCATTTCCTGGTTCGCCATCTCACGCCCTCGATAGGTCAAAGTGACTTTAGTTTTATTGCCGTCTTCCAGGAACGCTCTCATTTGTCGAACCTTGATTTCCAAGTCATGTTTGTCCGTGCGAGGCCGGAGCTTGATTTCTTTGACTTGCGTGGACTTTTGATGGCGCCGGCTCTGATGCTCTTTCTTGTTGAGCTCATATTTGTATTTGCCGTAGTCCATAATCCGACAGACCGGCGGTATCGACGTGGGAGCGACCTCAACGAGATCGTAACCGCTTTCTTGAGCCTGACGGAGCGCTTCCGGGGTCGGGAGAATGCCCAGTTGCTCGCCGCCGGGCCCGATCACCCGCACCTCTCGGACGCGGATCTCACGATTCACGCGCAGTTTGGGAACAATAAGCCACCTCCTTGTCTGGGTTGGACGTCAGGCCGGGCTCGCGCGGTTTCGGCGCGGAGGAGATCGATCACTCCGGACACCGGCATGGTTCCCAGGTTCGCGCCGTTCCTCCCCCTCACCGAGACGGTTCTCCCCTGGACTTCACGATCTCCCGCCACCAGCATGAACGGAACTTTCGCCTTCTCCGCTTCGCGAATTTTGAACCCGATTTTTTCATTGCGTAGATCCGCCTCGACGCGAAACCCGGCGGCTTTCAGCTCCGCGGCGACGGCGGCGCCATAGTCCCGTTGCTGATCGGTGATGTTCAGCACCGTCGCCTGCACCGGCGCGAGCCACGTGGGAAAGGCGCCTCCGTAGTGTTCGATCAAGATTCCAAAGAACCGTTCGATCGATCCCAGTAAGGCACGATGGATCATGATGGGCTGATGAGCCTTGCCGTCTTCGCCGATGTAGCTCAACTTGAATCGTTCCGGGTTGTTGAAATCGACCTGGATGGTGGAGCATTGCCATGAGCGACCCAGCGCATCTTTGATCTTGATGTCGATTTTCGGGCCGTAGAAGGCGCCTCCTCCCCGGTCAACGCGGTAGGCGATGTGTCGGTTTTTGATCGCCGACTCCAAGGCCTCTGTCGCTTGCGCCCAATGCTCGTCGGCCCCGACCGACTCGTTCGGTCTGGTCGAGAGAAAGACCTCGAAGTCGGTGAATCCGAACGTCCGCAGCATGAAAAAGGTAAAGTCCAGGACCCGGCTGACTTCCGTTTCCATCTGATCGGGCCGGCAGAATAAATGGGCGTCGTCCTGCGTAAACCCGCGCACGCGCAACAGTCCGTGCAGCACGCCGGTCCGTTCATAACGATAGACCGTCCCCAGTTCGCCGTATCGGATGGGAAGATCCCGATAGCTGCGGAGGTGCGACTTATAAATCATGATGTGATAGGGGCAATTCATCGGTTTGAGCTGATAGTCGCTGCCCTCCACTTTCATTGCGGCGAACATGTTCTCGCGGTAGAAATCGACGTGACCGCTGGTTTTCCACAAGTCGAGGCGAGCGACATGGGGAGAATACACCAACTCGTAGCCGTCCTTGATGTGTTGCTCGCGCCAGAAGTTCTCGATCAACAGCCGGATCATCGCGCCCTTGGGATGCCAAAGCACCAGGCCAGGCCCGATTTCGTCTTGGATGGAAATCAAATCCAAGTCTTTTCCTACCTTCCGATGGTCCCGTCGTTTGATCTCCTCCAAACGGGCCAAATGGACTTCCAACTCTTCTTTTGTCGGGAAGGAGGTGCCATAGATCCGTTGGAGCATGGGGTTCCGCTCATCGCCGCGCCAATAGGCCCCCGCGGTCGATAGGAGCTTCAAGACGCCGACGTGTCCCGTCGAAGGCACATGCGGGCCGCGGCACAAATCGACGAAATCTCCTTGGGTGTAGATGGAAACTTGCTCCCCCTCGGGGAAATTTTCGATCAGTTCGACTTTATACCGTTCGCCTCGTGCCTTGAACAACTCGAGCGCCTCTTGCTTGGACAGCTCTTTTCTGATGATCGTTAAGTTTCGTTTCAGAATCTCGCGGGCCCGTTCCTCGATTTTCTCAAGGTCTTCCGGGGTAAACGGCCGCTCATAGGCGAAGTCATAATAAAAGCCGTCTTCCAGCGCGGGTCCGATCGTCAATTGGGCCGTCGGGAACAGCTCTTTGACGGCCTGCGCCATGATGTGCGTGCTGCTGTGCCTGTACACTTCACGGCCTTCGGGGCTATCGAACCGAAGCGGCTCTATGATGGCGTCTTCGCGCAACGGCGTCGAAAGATCGACGACCGATCCGTTGACCCGTGCCGCTACAACATCGATGCCGACCGGAACTCCCAGGGCAGACAAAGCGGTTCCGACCGTTTGGCCGGTCCGCACGTCGCCGGTAGAGCCGTCTTTGACTGTGATTTTCATCGAATCAGAAGATGTAGCGGCCGTGTAAAAACAATAAAGGCACCCCGCCGTTGAAGGCGCTGGGATGCCTCGACCAGTGGTAGGCGCGGACGGTCTTGAACCGTCGACCTCTACCGTGTCAAGGTAGCGCTCTCCCCCTGAGCTACGCGCCTATCGTCCGGTCGGGCATGCTAATATAGGCCAGCCCGAGGTGTCAAGAAAAGCGGAGGGAAAGGAGGCCGTGCGAACCCGCCCCTCTCCTCGTCCCAGCCGATCAAAGCGAGTCGTCGTTTCACTGCCGTTCCATGAGCAGAGTGTCACCGTGTATTCCGAGGAGGAGCCCCAGCGTGTTTGAGGTCGGGGGCAAACGGGCAAAGTCCGGTGTCGCTCGGAAACGTCGAAGACGGAGACGGAGGGGAAGCTCTATCGAGTCTGTCGAGTTTTTCTTCGCGCGTGCTTCAACGGGATGTGCAAGTCGAGAATCTTTTTCCGCAAGGTATTCCTGTTTAACCCCAACAGTTCGGCGGCTTGAAGCTGATTGCCTTGGGTCTCTTGCAAGGCTGAGGCGATCAAGGGGCGCTCGATCGCCGAGATCAGGACCGGATAGAGGTTTTTTGCGGAGCCGTTCCTCATGCTTCTGACGAAGTCGCCCATCTTTGTTTCGAGATAGCCTTGCAACGAGTCATCGCCGCGATGCTTTCCGGAATATGAGTCCGATGAAGGCGCGAGATGACGATCGAGGAACTGTTTTACGGCTTTTTTGAGCATCGCCCGGGATCCGGCAATGACTAAAGTCCGCGAAAGGTCGAGGGAAGCCGGCAACGCCAGAGACCGCTCAACTCCTCCGCGAGATTCAATGATGACCGCATCAAAGGAATGTTTGGATGCCTCTCTTTGAAAGGCTGCCGCATCGCGCACGACGGTGACCGATGCGTCGCGCAGCGCGTGCTTCAGCTGTGCTTGTATCTCACTGTCCGCGGTCAAGGCAAGAATTGTAAGCACCGGTGAGGGCACAGCCATGAGGTACCACGCGAAGAGGGGCGGATTATTGCCCGCGGGGAGAATGAAGTCAATTCATTTTTATGAGGACAGGAATCGGGCGAGTTGCTTTGCTCGCGCGATCGCAAATTTCATTAGGTTTATGCCGAGAAGACGGCGACAAGGATTGTGCGCAGTTCCTTATGATGACAGAGAGGGGATGCGTCACACGTATCCGGACCGTTGCTTTCACGTTTCCGCCTTGTTCTTCGTGTCGCTCACAGGGCGGCTTGACAGGGAGCGCAGAAAGTGATAAACGAACAATTCATACGGGAATAATAGAGAATACAAATAGAAAATGAAGGTATCCCGGCGGGCTTTGTACGGCATCATGGCTGCCATTGATCTCGCGATCCATGGGAAAGAAGTTCCAGTGCAAGCTCGGTCGATTGCGAGACGCCAAGCGATCCCGATTAAGTTTTTGGAGCAAGTCCTCCTCGCCCTGAAGAAAGGGGGATTGATCGACAGTTTACGAGGGGCGCATGGTGGATACAGGCTCGTCAAGGAACCCTCCGCTTTGTCGGTCGCCGATATTCTCGAAGTGCTCGATGGCCCGGTTCTCGAACCTGGCGCCTCGAACGGCTTTCCCGCCAAGGGGTACCAGTCCAAACAGGAGCTGCTTCTTGGCCATATTTGGAGGCAAGTCGCCCAGGCCGAGCACGATGTGCTTCAACGGATCAGGATTGACCAGTTGGCCGAGAGGCAACGGGCGATCGAGGGGCGATATGCCCCCATGTATCACATTTAGTTTCGAGGGTGTGTATCAGGTTTCCGTAAAGATGGATGCATCGGTCTCATTGTCGCCTAGAGGAGATATCCCCATGACTCCCCAACAACTGAAAACGGTCGAGGTCGTGACGACTCCCATTCCGCCTGCCATTGCCGAAGAAATTGAAACGTTCGAGGCCGAAGCCCTTCGGTGTCTGGCCGGCGACCTTTCTCCGGATCTTTTTAAGCCGTTCCGCCTCCAGTTCGGCATTTACGGGCAACGGCAATCCGGGGTCCAGATGGTGCGGGTCAAGATCCCCTTCGGAGGCATTTCGGCGAATCAGCTTCGCCGCCTCGCCGAGCTGGTCGATCGGTATGCGACCGGCGTCGGCCATGTGACAACGCGGCAGGACATTCAGATGCATTTCGTCGAGCTCAAGGACGTGCCGACGATCATGCGGGGACTGGCGGAAGTCGGCCTGACGACCAGAGAGGCCTGTTCCAATACGGTCCGGAACGTGACCGCCTGCCACCTGGCCGGCGTATGCCGGAGTGAAGTGTTTGATGTGACGCCGTATGCCAAGACTGTGGCGTACCATCTCCTCCGCAATCCGCTCAACCAGAGCTTGCCCCGCAAGTTCAAGATCGCTTTTTCGGGGTGCGCACACGATTGCGCCTTGACTCCCATTCATGACATCGGACTCATGGCCGTCAAACGGGAGGATGGGGCCGTCGGTTTTCGGATGGTGGCTGGCGGGGGGCTGGGGCCGCTGCCTCGGATGGCCAAGGTGCTGCGAGAATTTACGCCGATGGACGAACTGATCCCCAGCATCGAAGCGGTGATCAAAGTCTTTGATGCCCTCGGGAATCGAAAAAACCGTCACAAGGCCCGTATGAAGTTCGTCATCGACAAGTTGGGGTTCGACGAATTCAAACGACGGTGGGAAGCGGCGTATGTGGCCTTGGGCTACAACCTGCCCGCAGACCGGCCGATCCGATTGCTCCGTCATGACGATCAACCGGCTCCCCTGATCATGCCGACCAGGAATGGATCGGTTCCCGATGGTGTGCACACCAACGGGCATCGGGGAGGCGACCATGAAACGTCCTTTCAGACGTGGAAGCGGACCAACGTCATTCCGCAGAAGCAGGAAGGCTACGTCACGGTCGTGATCAAGCTCTTCATGGGAGATATCACGGCGGACCAAATGCGGTGGGTGGCGGACCTCGCCGAGCGGTATTCCAACGGCAATCTCCGGACGACGATTCATCAAAACCTCGTGATCCGATGGATTCCTGAAGACCGGCTCGAAACGTTGTATCGGGACTTGGGGCTTCAGGGGCTGGCCGATCCGGGGGCCGAGCACGTTGAGGACATCATTGCCTGCCCCGGCACCGATACGTGCGGCTTGGGCATTACTTCATCCAAAGGGATGGCCCGGGGGCTGGCCGAGATTTTCCCGGCCGGGCAAGTGCCGGACGATCTGGCTGGAGTGACCGTCAAGATCAGCGGGTGTCATAATTCCTGCGCCCAGCACCACATCGCGACGATCGGGCTGCACGGCGTCGGCAAACGGATCGGAGACCATACGCTGCCCATGTATGAACTGCATCTCGGTGGCAAGGTGAACGGCACGGCCAAGATCGGGCAGATGACGATCAAACTGCCCGCCAAGGCGGTCCCGGCCGCCGTTACGCGTTTGATCGAGGTGTATCGGAGGGACCGCAAACCGGGTGAAACGATGCCGGCGTTCATCGACCGCGTCGGGAAAAACGACCTGAAGGACGAACTCATCCCCTATACGATTGTTCCCTCTTTCGAGGAAGACCCCACGTTTTATTACGACTGGGAAGGAGATGATCCCTTTGTGCTCGAAGATCATGGTCCCGGCGAGTGCGCCGGAGGCGCCCTCGAAATGATCGAAAATGGAATTTTGGAAGCGGATCAAGAACTCTATTTGGCAAGGCTCCATGTCGAAAAGCACCAGTATGCGGTGGCGGTGAACAAAGCGTATCGAGCCGTGCTGGCCGCCGCGAAAGCCTTGTTGGTGACGGAAGGGCTCGACCCATCGACCGACTCCGAAACGCTGGGTGAATTCGATGCCCGCATTGCGCAGAAGGGCGTCGTGCCTGCGCAGTACCGTGATCTTGGCGGGAAGATCGGTGACCTCGGCAGCAAAGAGAACGGCGAACCATTCGCCAGAGAAAAAATCGCGTTTGCGAAGGGCTTTGTAGATGCCTGCCGGGCCGCGACGGAACGCATGGGCAAAGATCTGAAGTTGGCGCCGACCACCGGAACCGCGACGGCGACTCCGACGGCCAAGCCGGAACTGAAACCGGAACACAAGTTGGAACTTGTCTCTCCCCCTTCGGCTCAGGCCGACGTTCCCGTGTACGATCTGCGCGGCGTGGCTTGTCCGATGAACTATGTCAAAACCAAGTTGAAGCTCGAAATGATGGAGGCCGGCGAACGACTGGAAGTCTGGTTGGATGCCGGGGAGCCGATCAAGAACGTGCCGATGAGCCTGAAGAACGATGGGCATAAGGTGCTGTGGGAAGAGGCGCTGGAGCCGGAAGCGACGCACTATCGGCTACTGGTCGAGAAGGTCGGGGACTAGAGAGGAAAGACGAGTCTTGATATGACGGACAGCCAAAATTCAGGCATCGCCGGCCGCCTCCGTTCGTGGGGTGAGTCGCTTGAATCGAAACCGCCGCAAGAGGTGCTGGCGGCCGCCATCGAGCGGTATGCGCCGAACATCGTCCTTGCCTGTAGTTTCGGCGCGGAGGACGTGGTGTTGGTGGACATGATCCATCGGATCAATCCCTCCGTTCCGCTGTTCTATTTAGATACGGATTTTCTCTTTCCGGAAACGTATGAAACGAGAGATCGCGTCATCGAGCGATACGGGCTGGCGCCGGCGCAGGTGATCCGAGTCAACGCGTCGCTGACCCCGGAACAACAGGCGCGACAATACGGCGAGGCGCTGTGGTCGAAAGATCCTGACCTCTGTTGCCGATTGCGGAAAGTCGAACCGCTCACCGGCGTGCTCAAGAAGTTCGATGCGTGGATCACCGGTATTCGCCGAGACCAGGCCCCTTCCAGAGCCGATGCCGGCCTCATCGAGTGGGATGCCAAGTTCGGCCTGGTTAAAGTCAACCCGCTGGCGCGGTGGACATGGGCCGACGTGTGGACGTACATCAAGGTCTATGAGGTGCCGTACAACCCTCTTCATGACAGGAACTACCCGAGTATCGGGTGTACCTATTGCACCAAGCCGGTGGGGCCGGGGGAGGATTTGCGAGCTGGTCGCTGGCAAGGCCACGCGAAAACCGAATGCGGCTTACATCGGTCGTAACATGACGTTTCAGGACATCCTCGCCAAAATCGCCAAGGGGCCCAAGACGTCCAAGGATTTGACGTGGGATGAAACCAAGCAGGCGATAAGAGCCCTCATCGAAGGTGAAGCGACTCCGGCCCAAACGGGAGCCTTCATGATCGCCATGCGATTCAAGTCGGAATCGGTCGCGGAATTGGCGGGCATGACGGCCGCCGTGAGACAGTATGTGGCTCCCCTCGCGGTTCCGAAGGAAGTCGCCCTCGTCGATGTGCCGACCTATGCGGGCAAACAGGACACCTTCCATGCGCTGGTGGCCTCTTCCATCGTCGCCGCTTCCGCCGGGGCTACGGTGCTGATGCACGGCTACGACGGGATTCCCGGAAGGCCGGGCAGCGCCGGGGTCCTGAAGGCGCTGGGTATCCCGGTCGATTCCACCCCGCGCGCCGTGACCGAGGATCTGCTCAAGAAGGGGTTCGCGTATTTGGATATCGGCATCTATCATCCGGCGGTCTATCGATTTCTGGAGATGCGACAGGAGCTGGGCGTGAGGAACGTCTTTCATCCGATCGCCAGGCTGCTCAACCCGGCTCGCGCTTCCGCGCAGGTGGTCGGACTGTCGCATCCCCCGCATTTCGAGAAAACGGCCGAAGCGTTGCGCATGCTCGGTTGCCCGAGGGGGTTCGTCATTCGCGGGGTCGAGGGCGATCCGGAATTATCCCTGTCGGCGGTGACCAGGGTGTTGGAATTGAGGGATGAGCGGATCACGCCCTTGGGAGTGGCTCCCAAGGATTTCGGGCTGGCGCTCGGTTCTTCACGGGAGATGGCGGGCTTTCCGCCGGATCAACGGGACAAGGAGGCGGAGCTGCTTCACCGTATCCTTCAGCATCAGGTACAGGGGGGGGCCAAGGAATGGGTTCTGATGAACGCGGCGATGTTGTTGTACGCGGCGGGAAAGGGGCAATCGCTCTCGGCCTGCTATCCCCGGGCGAAGGCGGCGCTTGAAGGAGGGGCCGCGGCCCGCAAGCTGGAGGAGTTGACGCGGGAGGCGGTGGGCACCAAACCGGCTGCGAGCCAGGGACGATCGAGGTGAAGGGAGAGAAATTGTGAAGCATCTGCGTCAGTTGGAAGACCAAAGCGTCTATATTTTCCGGGAGGCCTACAAGCACTTCGACAATTTGGCCATGCTGTGGTCGATGGGCAAGGATTCGACCGTTCTACTGTGGTTGGCCCGCAAGGCGTTCTTCGGTCACGTGCCGTTTCCGTTGCTGCACGTGGATACGAGCTACAAGATTCCCGCCATGATCGAGTACCGCGACCGGCTCGCCCGTGAGTGGCGGCTGAATTTGGTCGTGGGCCAGAATAAAGAGGCGCTGGCGGCCGGGATGAACCACACGATGGGACGCGACGTCTGTTGCACGGCGCTCAAGACGATGGCGTTAAAAAATCTGATCGAGTCGAAAGGATACACCGGCGTCATTTTGGGTGTGCGCGCCGATGAAGACAGCACCAGGGCGAAGGAGCGATACTTCTCGCCCCGCGACAAACATGGGGACTGGGATTTCCGTGATCAGCCGCCGGAACTGTGGAACCAGTTCAAAACGACGTTCCCGCCGGGGACCCATATCCGAATCCACCCCCTGCTTGATTGGACGGAAGTCAATATCTGGGAATATATCAAGGCCGAAAATATCCCCTTTATCGATCTGTACTTGGATAAAGGAGACGGCACACGCTATCGGAGTCTGGGATGCGCTCCCTGCACGACACCCGTGAAGTCCACTGCCAAGACGGTGGATGAGATCATCGAGGAGCTGCGGGCGACGAATATCGCGGAGAGGGCCGGGCGAGCTCAGGACGCGGGGCGCGGCATGGAGATGCTCCGGAAGAAAGGGTACATGTAATGGACGAGGCGACGGCAGCGGCGGCGCGAGCCGCTTCGAAACCGGATGAGCATTTGAACATCGTCATTGTCGGTCACGTGGATCACGGAAAGTCCACGCTCGTGGGACGGCTCTATGCGGATACCGGGTCGTTGCCGGAGGGCAAACTGGAAAAGGTGCAGGCGATCTGCCGCCAGCAGGGGAAGGAATTCGAGTACGCGTTTCTGTTCGATGCGTTCTTGGAAGAGCAGGAGCAGGGGATCACGATCGATACGGCGCGGACGTTTTTTATTTGGAAGGGGCGGCAGTACATCATCATCGACGCGCCGGGCCACAAGGAATTCCTCAAAAACATGGTCTCCGGCGCGGCCAGGGCCGAGGCGGCGCTCCTCGTGATCGATGCCCTTGAGGGAGTGAAAGAGCAGTCCAAAAAACACGGGTACCTGCTCTCGCTTCTTGGAGTCCGTCAGTTCGCGGTCGTCGTCAACAAGATGGACCTGGTCGGCTATCGGCAGGACGTCTTCGACGGCATCGAGAAAGAATATCGAGAGTTTCTTGGGCAGTTCGGCGCGATCCCCGAACGGATCATTCCCGTCAGCGCCAAGCTCGGCGACAACGTTGCCGATCGCAGCCGGGCCATGCCGTGGTATGAGGGGCCGACCGTCCTGGACACCCTCAGTCTCTTCAAAAAGGAAACGGCCTCGGCCGATCAGCCTCTGCGATTTCCCGTGCAGGACGTGTACAAGTTCGATGCACGGCGCATCATCGCGGGCCGCATCACGGCCGGCCGTCTGAAAGTCGGCGACCAACTGATCTTCTCTCCTTCGAACAAGCGGGCTAACGTCAAATCGATCGAAGCGTTCAACGTCGAACCTCTCCCGATGAGCGCCGAGGCGGGCCAATCCATCGGCGTGACCCTCGATGAGCAGATCTTCGTGGAGCGGGGGGAAATCGCCGCCCACCCGAACGACCTGCCCCACGTCTCAACGTCGTTCAAGGCCAACCTGTTTTGGCTGGGCAAGCGCCCGCTGGAGCGGGGACGAAAGTATCTGTTGCGGGTCGCCACCAAGGAGGTCGAATGCGAAGTGGCGGCGCTTCATCGCATCATCGACACGACGGACTTGAACCAGCAACAAGGTGCGGCGGTGGTGAGTCGGAATCAAGTCGCCGAGCTGACCATCCGGACCAAGGCCCCGATCGCGTTCGATGTGTCTTCGTCGTTCGAAGCGACCGGGCGATTCGTGTTGGTGGACGAATACGACATCGCGGGCGGGGGCATCGTGACGGAAATGGTGCCGGACGACCAGGAATCGCTACGAGAAGAGGCGCGCCGTCGTGATTTTGCGTGGGTCAAGGGTGAAGTCGGCGTCGAAGACCGAGCGAAGCACTACGGCCACCGGTCCGCGGTGGTGCTCTTTACCGGAGGACGGCATGCCGGAAAGTCGCTGTTGGCGAGAAAATTGGAAGGGCGGCTAATCGCCGACGGGCGCCATGCGTATCTGTTGGACGGCGAAAATTTGCGGCGGGGGCTTGATGCCGACCTGAGCGAAGAAGAAAAAAGTCAGACGGCGGAAATGGCCCGGCGATATGGAGAAGTGGCCCGACTCTTGATCGATACGGGCTTGATCGTGGTGTCCACCACGAATCCCTTTGGTTTGGCCTATCGGGAAGCGTTGCAAGCGATCAGAACGCTCGTGCAGCCGGCGCCGGTCATCGCCGTGCACGTGAGCAAGACCGCCGAAGAGCCTCCACCCAACACCGACGTGATCTTGAGCGGACCGGTGGATCTCGACGTGGCGATCAAACAGGTCATAGACGCGCTCAAGCAGCGAGGCGTGTTGGACGAGACCCTGGGAGCCAAGCCGACCTTTCAGTATTCCATTTAATGACGAGAGGGATGGACCCGTCATCCGTCTTCGGTTCGTCCATCGCCGCCCCCTCCGCCGGAATGTTGTCGGATGCCTCGCCTTGTGCCGGATCTTCCCCACGAGATCGTTCCTGAAACATTAGGCGGCCTTGGCGAGAGATGAGAGGCGGCGCAAGAGCCGTTGCAGGTCGGTTTGCGCTTCCGTGAGCAAGGTCGGGATGGAGGATGGTGCGAACTTGGTGGCGGCGACGGCATCCGGATGGAGAGGCAACGCGGTGGAGCGGCGGATCGCTTCAACCGGTTCTTCATGATCGGCGATCGCGCCGGCTAGATGGACGATGGAAGCATGGAGGACGAAATCACCGGCGTTGCTCGGATCGAGTTGCCAACGGACCCCCTGTTCAAGCTGAAGGGGCAGGCCCAGGGACCTTATGAATTCGCCGCCCACTTCCGCAAAGTCACATCCGATGTTGGACTGTTCCACATCGGCCAGGGAAGCTTCCAAATAGCCGGCTTCGATAAAAGAAGACTGGGCCCGTTGGGGGACGGTTTGGTAAAGGACCAGATGGCCGATGTCACGGAACAGCCCCGCCGTGTAAAAATGCTCACCGTGGTCGACGCCGCTCGATTCGGCGATTTTCGCCGCCAGCAGAGCGCAAAGCAGACTTTTGCGCCAGAACTTGGCGACATCCATCAGGTAAGCCGGCATTCCCGAAAATGTCCGTCCGACCGTGACGGCGCCGATGACCTCCGCAGCCGCTGGCTGGCCGATGAGATGGACGGCGCCCTCGATGGTATCGATCTGTCGAGGAAACCCATGACGAGGGTCGTTGGCGGTGCGGAGCAATGCAACGGAGAGGGCCGGGTCTCGCTTGATGATGCCGGCGAGGTTGTCACCGGTCGAACCGGGGTCGTCCACGACGTTTCGCGCGTGAACGTAAACTTCCGGCAACGTCGGAAGAGACGCACAGGATTGTACCAGTTCTTCAGCCGACGGCATAGGATCGACCTCTCGAATGTCTGTAAAAAGAAAATCGGCTCCATCTCCTCTATCGGCGCAAGGGGCGGGAACTGTAGCGGACCGTCCTCCCACCTCTCGCCCCGCTGGTTTGACTCGCCCAAAATCTCCGTGTTACCGTAAACACGGCGGGAGGATGCGACTGTTGGATTCCGCCATGCCGGTCAGGGAAAAAGTCGGGGGATCGCTCAAGCGCTCAAGAATGGAGCGAAGGAGTTGCAATGAAATTCGTTTGTCTCACCTGTGAAACGTACATGGTCCTGGAGAAGGTTGAAAAGCCTGAAGAAGGGGCGCTGGGGGTCTTCTTCGGCTGTCCCTCCTGCAACGCCAAGTTCTCGATGGTGACCAATGCGGGCGAAACCAACATGATGAACGCGTTGGGACTCAAATTGGGATCACGCGCGGAGACAGCGGACCCCACGCTGGCGTCCTTGGCGGACAAGGTGCAGAAGGCCAAGGCCGCGGTCTCGGCGGCTCCTTCACAAACGGGAGAAAAAACGACCGGCGGCTGTCCGTTTTCGGCCATGGTCGCGGAGATGGGTTTGACGAGTTCGGGCAAGTCGGCCAACGGCGGGTCGTCGGAATTCACCTGGACTCCGGACGCCAGGGAAAAGCTTGATCGCCTGCCCGCCTTCGTCAAACCGATGGTGCAGAGCAGCGTGGAAACCTATGCCCGCAAACAGGGGTTCAAAACCATCACGCTTCAAGTGATGGACGATGCAAAAAACGACTCGCCGAACGGCCTTGTCTGGTCGCGCGAGGCCGAGCAGCGGTTGGAGAACATTCCGGATTTCATTCGTCCCATGGCCCGCAAGGAGATTGAGCGGGTGGCCAGAGAGCGGGGCTTACAGACGGTGACGGCCCAGGTCATGGATGAGGCCAAGGAGAAGTTCCTGAAGTTCATGTAATCACGGTTGCTGTGTCATGCTCCTGTGGATCGTGGCCCATTCAGCCTGGCTGGATGGGCTTTTGATTTTTATATGGTCATTCCGTTCGGTCGCCTTAAACA
>JANDJJ010000173.1 GCA_024330945.1 Nitrospira sp.
GCGCCCCGAGCGTGAGGCGGCAAGACTTGAGGCAGAAAGGAAGGTTCTTCGATGTCGAGTTCACCGATATTAACGAGTTCGCTGATGTTGTCACATGGACCGGAGAGGAAGAGACCGGCCGTCTTGATCGGGACTCATGACCTGACGTTTGGGATCAAACTGGCCGATTGGCTGGCCGCTCACGGCTACCAGGCCGTACTGATTCGCTCGTGGGCGACGATTCTCGACGAATGCCGAGAGGTTCGTCCACAGGCGGTCTTGATCGACCTGACGTGTACCGCACAGGCAACGTCACCCTGTGTCGAGGACGTCCTTCGAGTCCTTGAAGCTGCCTCGCCTCGCGCGGTGGTCGTCGTCATGGGGGAGCCGATCAAAGGCGAGTCCGCTCGGGTGAGAAAAGAGTTCTTCCTTCGCTACATCCAAGTTCGTCATGCCGACTTCTCGCACATCGGTCGTCTGATCCGGTCTCAACTCCAGAGTACCGTGCTCCCTCCGACCTCGGCGGCCGTCAAATCGACTTCCCATCCGTCAATTGCTCACGAGTGGGACGCCGTCCCATCGGACCATTTCCCCCTCACAGCACACACGACCATCGGCGCCCCACCAACCTGCCACCGCTGCCAAGGCTTGATGCACCCGATCGACCCGCTCGATCCGCTGGACGCTCTGCGAACCGGCGGACACGACGGCATGCAAGCGTGGCGCTGTATCTCCTGCGGCAACCTGATCGATCCTGTCATCATGCGGAACCGCTATCACGCCCTGACCAACCGGGCTCGCCGGCGAAGCACATCCCCGCGGCAGCCGGTGTTCAGGGGAATGACTTCCTAAGTCGGAGAAAACGGTCGAGAAGAAGAGGGGGCTGGCGTCGTGTCGCGGCAGGCGCTTCCACTGCCGCGACGGACCTCGCTCCATCATCAATCCATCAATCGGCGACCCCGTCGAGCCGAGCACCCCAGGAGATCTGTTTGGGGATCGTTGGGCCCCTCGCCCATCCCCGGCTCTTTCATGGGCGTCTCGATAAACCTGCTGCGCGGGCGGATGGCTGCGTTGCGCGGTGCTCGCTCCCTCGCCTAACTACTTGTTATGTCTCGGTCGCTGCGCTCCGTGCGCCTTGCCCTCCACCCGCTCGCGACGGTTCTTCGAGGCGCCCTCATTTATGACGCACCCCCGACTGACTGCCGCCCCCGTTTCCTTATCCAACCTCGGTTTCTCCCTTTACGGTATGGGGGCGTCAGCGTCTTGCTTCCCAGCCTGATCAAACCTACAATCATCTCGTGTATTTCGAGATCATCGGTGAGATTGAGGATGTTGAAACGATTGCCATCGGCGGTAGGATCAGAGACATCATGCGGCTCCGGCGGGCCTTTGGCCACGGGCGGTGGAGAAAACTCAAAGGGAGGGCACAGGTTCGGCTGGCAAACGGAATGATTCGCGTGGCCGAAGTCCACTGGTACGAAGCGCATGGTATCGGACGGAAGAAGATGAAGATCAAAAGGTTCCTGAATTGAGGGGAGGTCATGCGACGAAAACAAGCCGACCAGAGATTCGTCTTGTGCGTACGGAACGACGATTGTGACGATCTTGAGAAACGCAAGGTCTATCGTGTGCTCAGGGACCCCAAAGCGGAAAAAGAGGGATACTTGCGCGTGATCGACGAATCGGGTGATGATTATCTTTATCCTACCTCCTATTTTGTCCGGATCGAATTGCCGCAGGAAGCCGAACAGGCCATCGCCGCTGCCAGGTAGTCTTCAAAAAGAAACGGCGTTAAGAAAACGGGAGAGCGGGCGTCGTGGCAAGCCTTTCACTGCCGCGACGGACTTCGCTCCGTCATCAATCCATCAATCGGCGACCCCGTCGAGCCGAGCGCCCCTGGAGATCTGTTTGGGGATCGTTGTGGCCCTCGCCCGTCCCCGGCTCTTTATGATGGATGGATGACGCCGCCACGATTCCCGACATCTTTTTCTCGCCCCTTTTTCTCTGTGATCCATTGCCATCAAGACATCACTATCATTATTGATCTGATGTATGCGGACGACTCTGAGCCTTGATGCCGACGTGGTGGCCTACTACGCCAAGCACGAAAAGCCCGGAAAGGGAGCTTGAAATCGGTGGTCAATGACGCCCTACGACAAGGCCTTAAGGAGCTGTTAAGGCCCAAACCGAGAAGCGTGCCATTTCAGACGAAACCCCTGGCGCTGGGTCGCTGTCTGGTCGGCAGCGTGGATGACGTGGCCGAAATCCTGGCGACGTCAGAGGGCGAAGCCTTCCAGTGATCCTCATCGATGCCAACCTGCTGGTCTATGCGCAGGTCACCTCGCTGGCTCAGCACGAAGCCGCTCGCGAATGGTTCGAAATCCCAACTAAACGGCACCACGGCAGTGGGCTTGCCCTGGCAATCGCTGCTGCGCTTCGTCCGCCTCGTTTCCAATCCGCGAGTTTTTGAACGTCCTGTCTCTGTGAGCGAGGCCTGGGAGTGTGTCGAAGGTTGGTTAGCCTGTCCACCCGTATGGATCCCCCAGCCGACTGAGCGGCATCAGAACATCCTCGGTTCCATGCTGACGCAAGCCACTCCGCGCTCCAATCTCGTGCCTGATGCGCATCTTGCGGCCCTGGCAATAGATCATGGTTTGACCCTTTGCTCGACCGATGGCGACTTCGCCCGCTTTCCCGGACTCCGCTGGAACAATCCGCTCCAAAAACGCAACTAGTCGGCCATGTCTGTTTGCTCTGCCCTTTCCCGCCTCTTCTTTCAGATTGGGGCGGCGCAGCGCAGGTCATTGACCATGTGATAACACCGACAGTTCGACCTCCCCTCCGCAATCTGCTGACCGCCCAGTTTTGCCGCGCGTTCAACGACAACGCCCGGACGCTGATGGTCGCGCTGCTGCGATGGGTAGACGAGACCCTGGACGACTCTCCTGATTTTCCACAGCGGCGCGGGTGAACGGCGCCGCCGACAATGGCTGCCTTTTGCAGTCTCTGCTTCGAACTGCTCATCACCCTTCCGGGATCTCCATGCGCGGCGGGGTATCGCTTGTCGATACGAAGCGGGCACGCTACAATTACACTTCGACTCAATCGCACGGTGTCCGTAGTAACCAGGCCCCAACACCAGAAGAGGTATCGATGAAACATGTCGCTGCGCATTACGATGGAGAAAAAGTGGTATTGGATGAGCCTCTCTCGCTTCCGGCGAACACGCCCGTGGAGGTTATTGTCCCCGATTCGCTCAATGAGATTGAGCATCTGAGAAAAGGGCTTTTCCTTGCCAGCATGCCGGCTCTGAAGAAGGTTTGGGACAATCCCGACGACGCCGTCTATGACAACCTTTGACCGCGGCGACGTCGTTTTGGCCGACTTGCCTTTCTCCGATCTTTCCGGAATGAAGCGGCGACCGGCAGTGGTGATCAGCGCGGCTCACCCTTCCGTCGACCTATTTCTTCTCCCCCTCACCTCACAGACCGAACATCTCCAG
>JANDJJ010000174.1 GCA_024330945.1 Nitrospira sp.
ACTGCGCGGTTTGCGGCGACGACGCCGCCATAGGCGTCCTGAGTGGGCGCCGGTTCCACCCGCTCAAACGAGCGGGTCCCCAGGATTTTCGACTCCTTGATGTCCACCAATTGCGCGCGAACCCTCACCCGCGCCACGCTTGGATCCTGCGTGAATTCCTGTTGGATGGCGAATCCATACGAATCCAGCCTCAAATCGCCATGAATGGCGGACGGCCAGGGGACGACGGCTCGCCACGATCCTGTGGCTTGCAAGGACTGAATCAGCAAAGACCCGAACATCCGTGTCGGCTGCTCCGCCCATTGATTCACGGCGTAGTATTCGACCTCGTGGGGCCGTTTCACATACACCATCTTGGTCGTATCATACCCCGGCTCGGCTTGGGGCGTTGCCACCAATAGAATGGGAGCATCAACCGCAGGCACGCGAACGGCACGGTTGTGGTCCAGAGTTAACCGATAGGTGCGCGCCGGCTCGCTCGCCGTCTGAGGGACCAAACAGCCCCCCAGTGTCAGGACAAGCCCTCCCCCTGCAATCACCAACACCAGGGGAACCACTATAGACAGACCTTGCCTTTCTCTCCTCATGTCGCCCTACCATTTTTCGATTCTGCCATCTCTTCCTCCTGGCAGATCATCCTGAACACACTATTCTCCAGGACCGCGACGCGGCGGCGTTTTACCGAACACCAAGGCATTGGGTTGTTGTTCCAAATTCTCGGCGACGCGGGTCAAAATGCTCGCCAATTGTCTCAGTTCCGTCACCAGCATCGCCGCCTCGGGCAACGTCTGTTTCGAGAACCGTTCCAACTCCGTCCGATTTTCATCAACAATGGCATGCACCGACCGACTGGTCTTGGCCAGCTCCTCCGTCATCGCGCTGAACGAGGCGGCGCTCTGGTTGATACGCGCCACGAGCATCGGAATCTCCTCATGGAGCAACGTGGTGACTTTGACTAGATGCTCCGCACTCTGGGATGCGCCGTGCAAGGTGGTCTCAATCTCCTCCCGATGCGCCGCGATCGAATGGACGATCTCCGACAATTCCTTGATCGTCTGCTTCACGGCCAGACGATTTTCTTCGTCCAACGTTTCCGACGCGCCCTTGGCTAACGATTCCAAACTGGCCAGCAGATTGGTCAATCCCTTGTCTGACAAGAGACGGGAAATCGCCTCGTCCAACCGGAAGAACAATGGCGAAGGACCGGTTTTGATAACGGGATATTCCTGTCCTTCCAACGCGACGAGCGGCGGAGCGTCCTTACTGCCGCCGGTCAGATTGATCGTGGCCAGGCCGGTCAATCCCTGTGTTTCGAGCACGGCGACCGTATCGGTTTTGATCGGCGTCCCCCTGACGATGTCCAAGATCAAACGAACCTCTTCCGGATTGTCCGGATTGAGTGAGATGCTCCGCACCCGGCCGACATCGACGCCGCGATATTTGACGGTGGAATCCTCGCTCAAGCCGGCCACCGATTCTCGAAAATAGGCTTCGTACCGATCGTAGACTCCCCGGTAGTCCATCTTCCCCAGCCACAGCATGCCGATCAGGGCCGCCGCGCCGAGAATCGCCACAAACGCACCGACGAGAATGTAGTTGACCTTTGGTTCCACCTAATTTCCCCACCTGCCAATCAGCTTGTCTCCCATGGCTCGCGCGACTCCAGTATGAGGAACGTTCGCCACATTGTTCTCGGTTGTGAGTTCGTCGCTGCCAGCGCTCAGTTGTCGGCCTTGAGTTGATTCCACATGGCCTGTTCATGAGCCGCGCGCCCCCGCGGGCCGTGAAAATACTCGCGGATGATCGGGTCATCCGACCGAGACAGTTCCTCCATGGTCCCGACGCCCAGCACCCGCCCATTACCTAGTACGGCCACGCGCGTGGAGATCCGCCAGAGGGAGTCAAGATCGTGCGTGACCATGACCACCGTCAGCCCCAAATGCGTTTTCAAGGAGAGAACGAGGTCGTCGAATCCCGCCGCGATGATCGGATCCAATCCGGCGGTCGGCTCATCCAGGAAGACCAATTCGGGGTCCATCACGATGGCCCGCGCCAGCGCAGCCCGCCGTCTCATGCCGCCGCTCAGCTCGTTGGGATACTTGCCTGCGCTGTCAGGGGGCAATCCCACCATTGCGATCTTGATCTCGACGATCTCTCGAATCAGTTTAGGACGCAAGTTCGTGTGTTCCCGCAAAGGCACGGCCACGTTCTCGGCAAGCGTCAGGGAGCTAAAGAGCGCGCCGTGCTGAAACATCACGCCGAACCGGCGATGGATTGCGCCTCCGTTGCTCACATCGAGTCGCCGGCTATCGATGCCGAACAAACGAATGGTTCCGCTCGAAGGAGTCGTCAGTCCCAAAATCTCCCGCAACAGGGTGGACTTGCCGCAACCGTTGCCCCCCGCGATGACGAACACTTCGCCCTGATTGATCGTCAGACTCACGTCTTGATGGACGACAGCCTTCCCAAACTTGGTCGAAACGTGACTGACTTCGATGACCGGCGTGCCGGCTGGAGCGGTCGATGGCATCTTAGAGGTCCCACCAACTCGTCACGACGCTGCAAATGGCGTCGAACACAATGACCAGAAAAATGCTCTGCACCACGCTGATCGTCGTATGCCGCCCCACGTCGTCCACGCCCCCTCGAATCTGAAATCCCTGATAACAACCGACCAACGCGATAATGACGGCGAAAAACGGCGCCTTGGCGAGGCCGATCAGCAAATGCCGCACCGCCACTGCTTCCTCAAATCGATCGAGAAATTCGGTAAAACTGACGTTTAATTGGCCGGACGCGATCAGCATCCCGCCGAAGACGCCGAGGATGTCCGCATAAACCGTCAGCAACGGTAAGGTCAGCACCAAGGCAAACGTCCTGGGCAGCACCAGCAGATTGATCGGCGAGATGCCGAGCGTGCGGACCGCGTCCAATTCTTCCGTCACCTTCATCGTCCCGATCTCAGCGGCATAGGCCGACCCCGACCGACCGGCAATCAGGATCGCCACGATCAACGGCGCGATTTCCCTGAGCAGCGAAATGCCGACCAGATCAACGATAAAGATGTTCGTGCCGAACTTGCGCAATTGCTCGGCCCCCTGATACGCGATCACCACGCCGACGAGAAACGTCAACAAACCAGTGATCGGCAAGGCCCGCACTCCGTCAAGCTCCATAACCCGCAACATGGCCTTCCATCGGATCAGACCAGGCCGCAACAGAGAGCGGCCAATAGCGACGGTGGTCTCCCCAAGAAAGGCAAGCGCGCGAATCACGCCGTCCGTTCCGATCTTGACGGAAGAAACGAGCGGTGGCTTCTCCCATCCGGCCTGTTGAGCCGGGGAAGCGTGGTTGAGCCGCGCCTTCGCTTGAACCATCCGGACTAGCTCGGCAAACTCCGGCTTGAGCCCTCGAACGGAGACGACCTTTCCCCTCCGAACAAGATCGCTCTCAATTCGCTGCAACAGCA
>JANDJJ010000175.1 GCA_024330945.1 Nitrospira sp.
ACCACGCGCTCCGGCTTCTTCTCCGCCATGGCGCGGATCAGCTCCAGGGGCAACGGCTTCTCCGAGCACACAATCATGGCCCTATCCTGAATACCGAACACCGAATCCTTCGAACCGGCAGAGTGTCCCGTGTTCAGTGATTCAACCTTCAGGTCGAAGACGGCGTATTCCGGCGCACCCTGCGGCTGGCCGTCGAAGAGATCGGTCACGGCGGCAATCGCATCGAGCCGGAACGGCTGATCGGCGTCGAACTGGAGTGTCATAGCTCATCGGCCGTCGTGTAGGCCTGATCGGGACGGTTCGGCGACTCCGGATACCGCAGCCGCAATAATCCTTCCCTTGTCATCGGCGTCAGGTAGCGGTCTCGCAAACCGGCTGTGTTGCGCGAGAGCAGTGCTGCAAGCTGATCAACTGTCAAGTAGTGATTACGGCACAACTCAAGAATCGTCCGGCGAACCGTTTCAGGTCTCGCCCGTTGCGTTTTGGCAATGACTTCGGCCTGTTGGGCGAGTGCCTGTTGTTCTTCCGGCGACAGGGCTTCCCATGGCCTGCGTGAGGACCTCTCTCTCTTATGTGAGGAGTCTAGGCCCTTATGTGAGGAGTCCGGGCCCTTATGTGAGGAGTCCCTGATGCCGCTTACCTGAGGATGTGGCGCATCGAACAGGCCGGGTCTGCTGGGCTGTGTCTCCTCTGTCAGACGATAGGTCGTCCAGCGGCGACGATTATCGGAAACCAGCCACCCTCGTTGACACAGGCGCGCCAACATCCGGGTGATATCCACGGGATGATCTGTCAGGAGCTCCTGCAAGCGGGCGTTGGACACGGCCCCCTCGATATCGGCCGTCGCCAGGGCTTGCAGTTCGACGGGTGACAGGCTTTCGATCTCCGCGCCGAATCGCGTCTTCAATCGCGCAAGCGTTTCATCTGGAATCAGGCTGATCATGGGCAGGGTCAAGCGTACGCGATCCGGTTGGCTCTGAATCTCGATCCGTGGTGCACGCCAATGTTGGCTGCGCCAACCGGACTGGATTTTGTCCACCCCCGACCCGGCCTGCTCCCCGCCACCGATCATGAGGAACATCTTCTGCAAAGCCTTATTGCGGCATTCGCTGACACCACCTCGTCGGAACTGCTCCAGAGACACGAGCAAAATACCGGGATTTCCAAAGATGAATCGATCCGGATAACGTTCCACGACCACCCCACCAGGGGCCGAGTAGTCGGCATGAATCAGCGCGTTCACAAAGGCTTCGCGCAGGGCCTCATGTACGGGTGTCTCGTCACGGCGCATCCCGCCCTCGAGTTGAAAGGGCACCGGCAGACCGGCAGACAGTTTCGGCCACACCCGCTGGTAAAACTGGAACAGATTGGCTTCCCATGTACCATCGGGGTACACACGATCAGTCCAGCGCGTAGTGGGATCGAGCTTTTCCCGATAATCCACAAAATACAACGGCGCAGCTTCAGGGTCACGAATGGCTTGATCCTTGCCGAACATCAACAATCCCGCCAAGGTCAACCCCTCTGCACCAGTCGCACGATCCTTTCTCCAGCCGCCAAGCCGCTCCAGGAGCTCTCTATCATCCAACGACAACCATGCATGCTCGCCTTTGGCCGCACGAAATCGCTGACGAAATTGTGTCAGGCTGGAGAGATGGAGGTCATCGAAGGTAAATCCCGTCAAAATACGGTAGTCACGGGGAGCAGGATCCGCATCGGCCAGCATGCGCCGCACTTCGTCGTCGGTACAGCGATAATCGCCTTCGTGACGGCGGCGGTAGGTGTTACCGAACGGCGTCGGGCCGACATACACGGGCCGTGCATCACGTCCGGCCCGTGGCACATGAATAGCCAGCAAGCAGGCTTGCTCTATCGTAATGGGTTGGACATCGTCATTGTCGAGTAGGTTGCGACTGACCTTGCCGCGATTGTTCAGGCCGTCCCACAGAATTTTCTGATACTCGCCGAGTTGCGCTGCTGTGAGACCGTCCAGTTGCACGCCCCGATCGTCCTCGCGTGCCCCCAAGATCACGATACCGCCATCGGTATTGGCAAAGGCGCTGTAGGTCTCCCAGAAACTTCCCGGGAAGCCACCTTTTGCAGACTTAAATTCCCAGTCAGTCGTCTCTCCGACCTGAACAGCTTCAAGAATGCGATCGAGCAAGTCGGCGCTCATAGTCATCACACGATCTTAAAACTCGTCACGCCCTTGGGCTTGAAGATCTGCACGGCGTTGGCTTTGAGTTGGTCGTTGCCGCCTGCCTGCCGGTCAGGCAGGGCGACGTCTGCATCGAGGCACACGACGCGCTCGGGTTTCCGTTCGGCCATGGCGCGGATCAGCTCCAGGGGCAACGGCTTCTCCGAGCACACAATCATGGCCCCATCCTGAATACTGAATACCGAATCCTTCGAACCGGCAGAGTGTTCCGTGTTCAGTGATTCAACCTTCAGGTCGAGGACGGCGTATTCCGGCGCACCCCTGCGGCGGACCGTCGAAGAGATCGGTCACGGCGGCAATCGCATCGAGCCGGAACGGCTGATCGGCGTCGAACTGGAGTGTCACGCGGCAGTCTTCTTAGTTGGGTCACATAAATGAACTTTCTGAATATCTTAAGCGAGTACCGGCAGATCTTTCCTGCTATTTGAAACGCGTGGCATTTCATTCCATACTCTTCTCTCAAGCACACGACCGGCCTGCTTCTTGTTCTTGCCCCCCCATTGCTTGAAGAAGAAAGGAACGTTTGCCCGGCGGCACTGGTCACGCAAATCGATGACCCAGGCCGGCTCCATTGGTCTGGCTTTAGGACCTGACTCCCCCCCGACGATGACCCAGTCGATGCCTCTCATATCGAGTGCCGCCAACGGTCCGAGAAGTGGTTCAAGCGAGAGAAACTTGATATGCGCACCTGTCCGCCGAAGATGACCGATCCGATGTCTGTATTCATCGCTCTCTATACTGACGCCCATCCAGATATTGGGTGTCCATTCAAGCGACGGACTCAGATCTTCAAGTCGCTCGGCACGCTTGGTGAGCACCTGGAAGCGATGCCAGTGCGCGCGGTTCATCACGTCGAATACTCGTTTGATGTATTCGAGGGGTACGTGTTCGTGAAAAAGGTCACTCATGGAATTGACGAAGATCGTTTGCGGCTTTTTCCATTTCAGTGGAAGCTCGAGCATGTGAGGCTGGAGCGTCAGTTGGAAGCCGTTCACATAATTGGGTTGCCTCATGGCCTGTAATCGCTCAGCCATGCGCTCGGCATAACAATACTTGCAGCCAGGACTGACTTTCGTGCACCCAGTGACTGGATTCCATGTAGACTCGGTCCATTCGATGCCAGATCCCTGTGCCATCAGCGCCCCTCCTTGAGTAAATGCTTTGCGATGCGCAGCGCGAT
>JANDJJ010000176.1 GCA_024330945.1 Nitrospira sp.
ATCAGGAGGGCTGGGATTTCCATACCGGCCAATATCGCCGAAGGACAGGCGAGAAACAGCATGGGGGAGTTCCTACAGTTTCTTGGAATAGCCCAGGGCTCACTGGCGGAATTAGAGACTTTGCTCACGATCTCGTGAAATTTGGGATATCTGACATCCAGGGATGCCGAAGAGTTGTTGCGCGATTGCGAGGAAATCGGGAGATTGTTGGCGGGCTTGAAACGCTCGCTCAGCTCCTGAACTTCCCAATCGCGCCCTTCACTAAAAACTGGCAACTAAAAACTTTTGCGCGTCACGGTCCACGGTTTCGACTACTACAACACCAAGACCGGCAGCGTCGAATCCGGCGGCAGTGACAAAATCGCCATGTGGATGCTGGATACCGACTACGACGGGCGCAGCCTCTACCCGCGGCAGGTCTTCTTCCCCATGGCCGGGGAGAACGAGGGCTGGGCGCGGCTGGCGAAGAACCTCAAGGCCGAAATCGACGAGGAACGGATCGAAGCCTACCGCGGCGCCGTGTTGCTGCCCTTCGAGCCGGGCGAACACCGGCGCATCGCGGTTAAGATCGTGGATGACCGGGGCATTGAGAGTTTGAAGGTGGTGGATCTTCCAGAGTGAGGCCGCATGGATTACGTTCTGACCGAACACGCCCGGGATGCGCTGGAGAAGCGCCGGATTCCCGTCGCCTGGATGGAACACGCATTGACCCGGCCGGAGGCGACCGAAGCTGATCCGGTAGACCCGGACCTGGAACATCGCCTGGCGCGCATCCCTGAGTTCGGCAATCGGGTGTTACGGGTGATCATCAACGGTAAGAAAACACCGCCTCTGGTGGTGACGGTATTCTTTGACCGAAGGAGGACGATTCCATGAAACTCAAAGTGGACCAACAAGCCGATGCGCTGTATCTCACTCTGACTGAAGCGCCGGCAAGTCGTTCGGAGGAAGTCTCGCCCGGCATCATCGTTGATTACGACGAGCAAGACCACGTGGTTGGGATCGAAATGCTCTATCTTTCCAAACGTGCGCCGGCGGTGGATGTGCAGCGGCTGCTGTTCGAGTCGGTGCCACAAGCTGGTTGACGAAAGACGGGCATGGAGGGGAGAACTGAGAGTCGGGAGCCGTTTCTCGCCAACCCCATGGCCAGTCCAGCACGCCTCACGTAGACTCCAGTCTCCACTGCTGACAGCGCCGCTGCACCCCATGTGCGTTGCCTAGGTGCGCGTTCCTCAAGCTCGGCCACTGCTGGGGTTGGTTCACCCCTCACCGCTTCCGACCCAATTCCCTCGATAGTGGCGCAGTCTGAGTTCTGATCAAACAGAGGGAAGCAGCCAGCGCGGTGATTCAGCACATGATCTAAACAAGGGATCAGACGGCAAAGCGGCGGGGGCAGGCCAGAGTCCTGCCTAACTTCGTCCGGTTCTGTCACAAAATGACTCCCGCCTCCCGTTTGTTCCTTCCGGACAGCCAAGCGGAGTGATTCTTGATAAATGTTAGATTTCCTTTTAGACTGGCCATCCCGTGAGCTGCATCAGTTCCTGTACTAGGCGACGCGGGTAGCCTGCGGCAGCCTGAATAGTTAGGTCACAGCGAGCACCATAAATTATGAACATACCATTTACCGGCGGTTGCGTTTGCGGAGCGGTTCGCTACGAATGTTCCGCTGAGCCCATTATGATGTTCAAATGCCATTGCCGCGATTGCCAGCGAGTGACGGGCGGCGGATTCGTCGCTGGTTTGCTTGTGCCGACATCGGCGTTTCGGCTGACGAAAGGTCAGTTGCGCTACCACTTCACGCCGAGCCTCGCTGGTGGCAAACACAAGCGTGGCTTTTGTCCCGAATGCGGCTCGCGGCTTACTGGCGGACAATCCGATGAACGGCCCACAGGATTCGTTGGAATTACCGCGGGCAGCCTGGACGACCCGAGTTGGTATGTACCGCAGATGGACTTTTTTGTTTGCGATGCACAGCCGTGGGATAAATTGGAGGCGAATTTGCCGAAGTATGAGCAGTATCCGCCAATGTAGTTATCACATGTGGGCTAATAACGGCAGGGAATGGGGGCGGGAGTCATTTCTCAAACCCCGATCTCTAGACCTCATCCGCCGTGACGGCCACGGCGAACGGCACGCCCAGCGCCTCGAAGTGTTTGTGACCGCAGCGGACCTTATCGGCTTCGGACGTCCGGAGTTTCAAGAAATCTCTCGTGCCCTTGGTTTCTCTGACCAGATAGATGGTCTGATCTCCATGCTTCACGATCGCCCAGTCCGGATTGTATTCCCCTAGCGGAGTGTCCACTTTGAACCAGACCGGAAGCTTCACGAAGAGCTTGATGTCCTCGCGCTGGTCGAGTTTCCGGGCGAACGCTCGTTCGACCTCCGAGTCATAGACCACATACTCGTAGATGGACTTGTTCACCTGGAGTGCGCTCAGGTAGTTGACGAGTTCTTCGTTCTTGAAGAGCAGCATCTCCCACTCCGCATCCCCACCGTGACCGGGCATCCGCTCGTACTTGATGCCGTCCACGAGCAAGCGGTGCAGTTCATGCTTGAGGATCGCCGCCGTCTGGTCGAGGAACCGCTGCGGGTTCCGGAAGACGTCCGCCAGACGACCGGACTCCTTGAGGATGCGGACGAGCGTGGAGCGGGTCAGCTCGGTCTCGTTCTGGAGATAGGCCAGAATATCTGGCAGCGCGCGCACGCCGTAGACAGGCTGCTCCTCGGCGACGTTCAGGGCCGTCGTGATCACTCCACCCTTTGCCACCTGGACGTGGCCTGCGGCGACGCGGATCGTCGGCGTGTCGATCGGCTCCATGCGCGTGATGGCCTCCACCGCGCGCCGGACCAGCACGTCCGTCTCGAATTCGACGCGGTAGGTGGTCTTCGGCTTGATCCGATCCCAGAGGGCCTGGAACTCCGGGCTGAGCGTGACTTCCTTCTTGAGTCGGTTCATCCCTTCGTCCCGGTCCCGGCGGATGTGCCGCTCGATCTGGTATGCCGCGAGAAGGTCAACCACGGCCGGCACTAGATCACGATGCGCCTCGGGCAGGTCCAGCTTGAAGTCCTTCTGTTTGGGGTCAAACGCCGGCTGAATGCGCCCGTCGGCATCGAGCATCTTCTGTCCGATCAGTGCGGTTCGAATCGCCTCCGCCGCCTCTGGCCCGATCGGTTGCTCCACACCATCCACAATCCTGGTCAGCTTGACAAACGCCGTGAACGGGACCTTGCCGAACGTCACGCCGCAGTCTTCCTCGTACTCGGTCTGGAGCGCGCGGGCGAAGTCTTCATAGCTCTCGTTCGCCATCACGTAGAGCTTGTTCACCGATTCATCGAAGACACGCAGGCCGTTCTGGTCAACCGGCAGGCGCAGACCGCG
>JANDJJ010000177.1 GCA_024330945.1 Nitrospira sp.
GACTCTTCATTATCGAGGCGTCGATGATCCGGGCGCCGTCGAACGCGAGGTGGTTCACACGGCCGAGCGGTTGACTCCCTCTCCGCGAATGATACCGGGCAAAGCGTCTGTTAACCTTCTTCCTCCTGGAAGTCCCGGAAAAGGAGAAGCTGCGTTCGCCCTTATGCATCATCTCCACTGTACGGGGCTGTTTTTTATCGGGGACGATGAAACCGACGAAACGGTCTTCGCCATGCGGGACAGGCTGACGCTGGGGGTCCGTGTCGGGTACTATCCCCACTCTCGGGCACGATACTACGTCAAGCATCAAAGCGAAGTGGAGGATGTGCTGCGGTTTCTGGTTCACCGTCTCGACGGAACGCCGGAAACGGCACGCTCGACGCACTAGCTCGTCTGCCGTTTCTCGTTTGCCGAGAGGCGGATCCCGGCCGTCGCCTTGGATGGAGACGAGGGCCGTGGGTCGTGCTTCCGAGACCATTCGGCGCGCCGTCAACGCAGCAAAGAAAGAATCGCCTGATTCCACCCGATCGGCCCGGGCGCGGGGGCTCGAATGAGTCCGGGCAAATCAACGCCGGGGGCGTAGGAACCGTCCGCTTGCCGGACGAGAATGGGCCTGCCCACGGCGGCCAGCATCGGCAGATCATTGAGGCTGTTTCCAACGGCGACCGTCGTGAGCCCGTGATGATGGTCCGCGGCTGCCTGTCGGTAGTATTCAATGAGACGGCGAACGGCGCGTCCTTTGTCCTGAGACCCCATCAAGTGATGGCAGCGATCCCCCGTGGTCCAGTTCAAGCCGCGTCTCCTGATGGCCGCTGCAAGCTCGGGGGTGATGCGACGGTCGCCTTCGATGAAAAACGGTTCGTCGTACTCTCGTTGTTTGGCCAAGGCCGCTTCCTCGGAAGACAGGCCCGTTCGTACTGCAATGTCATCGGCCGACAAGTCGCCGTATCCGGTGAGAGACAAGCCGACCTCACGTTCGATTTCCTTCAGTGCGTTGCGGAGAAGAGGATAGGGAGTGCCGAATTCAACGACATGATAAGGGCCGGAAATTCCGGTGGCGGGAAGGGGGAACGGGAAATACTCCGCCGGAATCAACACGGCGCCTCCGTTTTCCACGATGAACGGGTGATTATTATGCAAGTGAGAGCGGATCGGTTCCATTTCTGCCTGCGTCTTGCTTGAAACCAGCACGAGGGGAATCTTTTGGTCCTGTAGGTGCTCCAGCGCCTCGCGCGCCTCGTCGAACCGATAGGTCCGGCTGTCCAGCAAGGTGCCGTCCAAATCCGTAAAGACGACCATGTTCCACGAAAACGCTCCGTTCGCGCTCATTGCTCTTGATCGTCGTCGCCTCGCCGTACGCGCCAGTGGCCGCTTGCTTGGCGATTGTAGACGACGGGAAGGATTGAAGAAAGGGAGGGCTCAGGTTTCTGCTGCTCGAACGGCCGGTTGCATTTGAAATGTCCTGGGAGAGAAAGGTACAAATCAGACTGGGATCGGCCCGACAATGCTGAGATGATGGCTCTCCAAGCGAATGAGCCGCGGCGTTCGGTCTCATGGAACAGCGACTCCACAAGTCGAAGGGAGAATCGAATGGCTGATTTCTTTCAAAACGGAGTGGTTAGCGTGCTCCATCGCCTGGGCCCTCCCAACGTGGATCGGCTGGAACACGAGCTCGAACAGTATCGCACCGTCAATCCGATTGCGTTGGTGTTGCCGTGTCTCTATTCCGAACTTGAGGGGCCTGCGCTGTCCGGAATCGTGGCGGAATTGAAGCGAGTATCGTATCTGAACGAGATCGTGGTCGCACTGGGGCGCGCCTCGCCTCTTGAATTTCGTCGCGCCAGGGACTACTTCAAGGCACTCCCGCAATTCGTTCGGCTCGTCTGGATCGACGGCGCACGGATTCAAGATCTTCTGAAAACGTTGGTTGAGCGGGAAATCGACGTCGGATTGCCGGGGAAAGGACAATCATGCTGGCTCGCCTTCGGGTATGTGCTGGCCCGCCGTCAAAGCCAGGTGATCGCCCTGCACGACTGCGACATCGTGAGCTACAGGAGGGAATACCTGGCGCGGCTGTGTTACCCGGTGGCCAATCCCAATTTGGGCTATGAATTCTGCAAGGGCTATTACAGCCGCGTTACGGATCGATTGCACGGGCGTGTGACCCGGCTGTTTTTCACGCCGGTCATTCGCTCATTGCAACAACTGGTGGGGGACCAGCCGTTGCTGACGTTTTTGGACAGTTTCCGCTATCCACTTGCGGGGGAATTCGCCATGGTGCGCGATCTTGCGTGGGTCAACCGCATTCCAGGGGATTGGGGGCTGGAAATCGGGATTCTGGCCGAAGTCTTTCGCAATTGCGCCTTGCGGCGTGTTTGTCAGGCGGATATCGCGGACGCCTACGAGCACAAGCACCAGACACTCTCTCCTGACGATCCAGACAAGGGCCTCCTCAAGATGACGGTGGATATTTCAAAGTCGCTGTTTCGCCATTTGTCCAGCCTGGGAGTGGTGCTCGGCGACGCGGAACTGAAGACGTTGCGGGCCACCTATCTCCGATTGGCCGAAGAAGCCATTCGCCGGTATGAAGACAGTGCGGCCATCAATAGTTTGAAGTTTGACCGGCATGCGGAGCGAACCGCCGTCGAGACGTTTCTTAAAGGAATCAAACTGGCCTCGGACGTGTTCCAGAAGGATCCGTTGGGAGTTCCCATGATTTCCAATTGGAGCCGAGTGGCGGCGGCGGTTCCGGATTTCTTTGACCGCCTGGTGACCGCAGTGGAAGAGGACCATCGATGGGATCCCACCAAATGAAGACGCAAGACGCTCGATCGACAAGACCGTCGGTCTCTCTCGCCGAGGAGACGGAAGCCAGATTGTCCGACATCGACCGGGCCGATCTTCTGGTCGGCATTCCCAGCTACAACAACGCCGACACGATCGGTCACGTGGTGAGGGCCGTCAGCGCGGGCCTGGCGAAATACTTTCCTGACCAGCGAGCTGTGCTCGTGAACTCTGATGGGGGATCGTCAGATGGAACCGCCGAGGTCGTTGCACGTTCAATTGTTGATTACGGGGCTTTGCTGATCAGTGATCGGCAAAGCCGTTTGCAAAAGATCATCACGCCCTATCACGGTATTCCGGGAAAAGGCAGCGCGTTTCGCACGATTTTCGAGATTGCGCGTCGACTCAACGCCAAGGCCTGCGCGGTGGTGGATTCCGATTGGCGCAGCATCACGCCCGAATGGATCGAATTGCTCTTGCGGCCCGTTCTTGAGGAGCACTACGACTACGTCGCTCCCTACTTCCTGCG
>JANDJJ010000178.1 GCA_024330945.1 Nitrospira sp.
CCGACCTCACCCCCCGGCAACGCGAAGTGTTGCAGTTGATTGGAGAAGGGAAAACCACCAAAGAAATCGCCGCCCTGCTCAACGTTTCGGTAAAAACGGTCGAGTTTCACAAGGCCCGCCTCATGGAAGAACTGAATTTTCACTCCACCGCTGAACTGATGCGGTATGCGATCACCCAAGGGCTGGCCGATTCCGAGTCGTGATGTGTGCCCCCGCCCGCGATACCGATGGATCGGGCCCCAAATATTCCTCGACAGCTAGACTCCCGGCCTGGCGGCCGCCGGCGGCGCCTGTCCCTCTCCCCAGTACAGAGTTCGATGGGGGAACGGGATCTCAATCCCTTTGGCGTCGAACGTCTTCTTGATCCGCCGATTCATCTCGCGCCCGACCCGCCACTGTTTACCGGGCACGGTCTTAAGCCGACACCGGATGATCACGGCGGAATCGTCGAAGCGATCGACGCCGAGCATTTCCAGCGGTTCCAGGATATCATCCGCATAGAGCGGGTCGGCCCGCAGCTCCTCAGCAATCTCGACGAGCACCTTCATCACGCGATCGACGTCTTCCCTGTAGGCGACTCCGACATCAAACACGTAGAACGAAAAGCCTTTCGTCATGTTCTTGACCCGGTCCACGATTCCGTTTGGAATCACATGGACACTGCCGGCGACATCGCGTAACCGAACGGATCGCAATTTGACTTCCTCGACAAGACCGCTGACGCCGGCGATCTCCACGACGTCGCCCACAGCAATGGAATCTTCTAATAGAATAAAAAATCCTGAAATCACGTCCTTCACCAAACTTTGGGCGCCGAAGCCGATCGCCAATCCGCCCAGGCCGGCGGCGGCCAGCAACGGCTTGAGATCAATACCGATTTCGGACAGCATCATCATGACTCCAACGGCGACGATGAAGACACGGGCCACGTCGCGGAGCACCTGGGTGAGTGTTTCGGCCCGCTGGCGCTGCGCCGGAGTCGGCAACGCCCCTTCGAGCAGTCGCCGGACGCGGGCCAAGGCCTGCTTGACGACCGTCAGCAACAGCACCATCCCGATGCCGATGAACACCACACGAATCCCCGAACCCATTCCCCATTGCATCGATCGCTCAACGAACTGTGTCGGCCAGGTTTCCTGTGTCATAGCGGTTCTCCTCTCTGTCCCCTGATCTCACCCTGCTCAAGCCTGCATCGATAACGATCCCTTTGGCCCCCACCACCCGACTGATGGTCAACCCCTGGGCCAGGATGGCACCGTCTTCTCGCTGAATTCGCGCACGAGACTAAAGCCTCCGACCTGCGCCATCACGGTGATCCAGCGCGCCGCCAGCACCAACGGCACGGCGACGAGCCCCGCAATCAGATAGGGGAGATCAAAACTCAGCGCGAGCACCTCCACCCCGATCAGCACGAACAAGACCGTGTTCAACAGCTCGTCCGACAACTCCCAAAAACTGTCGAGCCGTTCCCTCGTCGCCTTGGACATGGCCCCAGTGCCGCCCGTAGTTCTCGATCAGCAGCCCGGCCACGACCACCGCAATCGGACCGGAAGTGTGCAACAGATCCGCCAGCGCGACGACTCCGATCGATTGCGCAAGGAAGGGATCGTCGAAGTGAATGCCGCCGGGACCGTCGGAACCGGCCAGCATGCCGATGGCCAAAAACAGCAACAGCGCCGGGACGCCCAATCGACCGGACGCCGTGCTGGACAGGACGCTCAGCAACAGCAAGACGGACACGCCGAGCAGCAACTGTTCGATCGTAACGTCCATCAGCCGCTGAAACTCCGTCTCACCGGACCTCCCCTCACGCTCACTTATTGAGGAGCGTTTCAGCAGACCTGACCACCAGCACCGGGCACCCGGCCCGTCTCAAGACTCCTTCCGCGACACTGCCCAACATGAGGCGGGACAGCCCCCGGCGACCCTGCGTGCCGACCACCACGAGATCCGCTTCCCATCGGCCGGCTTCTTCGACGAGTGTTTCCACAGGATTGCCGGACCGGCATAGCCCCTCCGCCCGGACGCCTCGGCGTTGCAAGGTTTGGACGGTTCGGTCCAATCTCTTCCACCCCTGCTGTCCATCGTCCTCGATTGACTGCACATGCACGACCACCACCATGGCGTTCGCGAGTTGAGCCAACCGTTCCGCGACCCGCTGGGCCTGCCTGGCGCAGGATGAGAAATCGGTACCCACCACGATCCGGTTCAATTTCACGCGCGCGGCCTGCCGGGCGACGTCCCCCGCCACCCCCCCATGGACAGCCAACACCGGGCAATCCGCCCGACGGACCAATGTCTGCGCAGTGCTGCCCAGGCGCAACCGATCCCACCCGGTTCGTCCCTCGGTGCCCATGACCAGCAACGTGGCCCGCTCCTGCCGTAGGTGGCGCAGGATGCAGTCGTCCGGCACGCCGAAATCGACGATCGGCTCGGCCTCGACGCCCGCTTCCCTTGCCAGCCGAGCCAACCGTCCCAGTTCGAGCAGGGCCGACGTCCGCATCATGCGAGCGTAGCGAGTGTCCGGAGGCAGGCTCTCACCACCGGACGGCAGTTTAATGACATGGAGCAGGCGCAGGCGAGCATTGAACAGCCGGGCCATCGCTAGTCCATACGTGAAGGCCCGTCGCGCCGGCCGTTGAAAATCCGTCGGGAGCACGATGCAAGGGGCGTTGTGTTTCGATCGCGGCATGGTTAAAGAGAACAGATCTCAAACAGGGCGATGGAAGGAACCGGTTTCTCGACCTCGCTCACACTTCCTTCAAGGCCTTCACGATTGCTTGTACCATGTCCCGCGCATCTCCGAACAGCATGATCGTCTTGTCGTTCGCAAACAGGGGGTTGGGGATCCCCGCAAAACCCGGGCTCAGGCTTCGCTTGACGACGACGACCGCCGCGGACTTGTCCACATCGAGAATCGGCATGCCGGCGATCGGGCTGGCTTCGCCGGTCCGCGCGATCGGATTCACGACGTCGTTGGCGCCGATCACGAGGGCGACGTCTGTCCGATCAAACGATGCGTTGCTTTCATCGAGGTCTTTCAGCAGCTCGTAGGGCACATTGGCCTCAGCCAGCAGGACGTTCATGTGGCCCGGCATGCGGCCGGCGACCGGATGAATGGCGAATTCCACCTCCACGCCGCGGGCCCGCAACAGGTCCGCGAGCTGCGCCACGGCATGTTGCGCTTGAGAAACGGCCATCCCGAATCCAGGCACGATCACAACCCGGCGCGCGGCGTCGAACAGCATCGCGACT
>JANDJJ010000179.1 GCA_024330945.1 Nitrospira sp.
GCCAGTATCGGCGGCGCCGGCACCTTCGACGGGATCGTGCTCTCGGGTATCATGGCGGCGTACCTGGCCGGAGTAGACTCAGTTGCGTAAGTCTCCTGGAATGGGCAAGGGCGGTTCACAGACCCTTCACGATGGAGCGTAATCGGCCAGGATCGCTTCGGCCGCTCTGCGGCCCGAGACCAACGCTCCGTCCAATGTGCCGCTCTCGCAATAGTCGCCGCATCGGTAGAGGCCTGGGGCGATGCGAGGGGATGTCGTCTCCGGTGCAGAGGGCAACAGATCAAGCGGAGGCAAGGCATGGCGGATGTGGTCGGTTCTGAGATGACGCCACCGGTTGACCTGCGAACCGAACCACGATTCCAAGCTGGCGCGGACTCTGTCCGGTAGCTCATCCAATCCATGGCCGTGACCATTGACCGTAATCGAAATCAAGGCCCTTCCATTTGGAGCATAGGACGGCGCGGCTTCGCTCAAGACACAGACGGTGCGGACCAGTCCTTCTCCGCCGTTCAGTATCAACCAAGGTTCCCGCCGAGGCGGCTCCGGCGCGTCGAAGTAGAGAGTCGTGGAGACTCGCCCAGTTCCCTCACGTGACCGCTCACCGCACAACCGGAGAGCGGTGTCGCTGTCTGTCGCGATCACCACGGCTGCTCCCTCCAGCCGTTCACCTGAGTGAAGGAGGACCGTCGAGCCCTCAATTGCCTTGACCGGCTGATTGAGCCGAACCGTCTCTTCCGGTAAGGAGGCCGCCAACTGTTGCGCGATGGCTCCCATGCCATTGTTGGGAAGGGCGACGTCTCCATGCGAAAAAGCAGCCCAGACGTGCTGAAAGATCCAACAAGGCGTGGACAAGGTCGGCTCCAAAAACACCCCGCCTAGGAACGGCTTGAAGAACCGTGTCCCCATGGCGTCGGAAAACCCATAGGCCCGCAAGACGTCCCGGGTTGGGCGCTCAGGCCCATCCATGAGAGCGCACACACGTCGTTGTGCAGCATCTCGCCTCAGACGCAGCGCCAACCGCTTGTCCGCGAGTGACCCGATGGGACTGAACAAGGATTTCGTCAGGTCCTGGGGCCGCCGAAGGGGATCACTCACGAGATGAAACCGGCCGTCGTAGTGAATCAGGGCGCCGGGGTGAAACGGTTTCAGATCGAGCGAGGCATAGTCCAATGTCCGGCGGGCTTCGGGATAGCCGGTCACGAACACCTGAAATCCTCGATCGAGGAGGAATCCGTCAACTCGATCGGTCCGGACTCGGCCACCCACTCCATCCGAAGCCTCCAGCATCGTGCAGGCGACACCGGCCTGAATCAACCGACGGGCGCAGGCCAAGCCGGCCGGCCCTGCGCCGATGATGAGGATAGGGGGTCGTGCGGTCATGCGTCCTATTTTATAAGGGGTCATAAGGGGACCGCGATAGGAAAGAAAATGGAGGGCTCGACGGGCCGGCTGATGTATCAGATGTCCCTTTCTTCACGAAAGAGACGAACCGGCACCCTATGGCCTTTGATTCTCGTTCGTCTCAACCGGTCGATGATCATGGAGGCCATCGCCTCCGGTACCTCGATGAGTGAAAAGCGATCGAGGATTTCGATGCCGCCGAGGACCGTGGAGCGGACCTTCGCCTCGTTGGTGATCGCGCCGACGAGATCGCCCGGCCTGATGCCCGCGTGACGCCCCGTCCCTACGTACACCCGCACCATGCCTGCGTTCGGTCGCTCTCGATCCGGCCTGCCCGTCGGTCGCTCGCTCAGCCTCGACGGCTCGACGCGATCTCGGTCGCCTGTTCGGCTTGACGGCCGCGGCATGGTCCGCATGGTTTGATGGAATTCCGGACGTCTCACCGGCAGGGCGGGAATGTCTTCCTCAACCCGGTCCCCGCCCTGTGCGCGAAAGACGAGCTTCATCGCTGCGGCTGCGATCGTGATCGGATCATGTGATGCGGCCATTGCTTCAACGACTCCTCGGAATCCGCCGATGTCCTCCGTTTGCATCGCTTCCTGTACCGCCGCTCTGGTCCGTTCAAGCCGCTTGGCCAGCAGATCGGCCGTCGATGGGACAGGGGCGACCGTCACGTTCGCATTGGTGAGCCGTTCGATGCTGCGGAGCAGCCGCTCCTCGCGCGGGTCGAGAACGGTAATGGCCGCCCCCACTCGTCCGGCTCGCCCGGTCCGACCGATGCGATGGACATAGATCTCCGCCGACGAGGGCAAATCGAAATTGATCACGTGCGAGACGCGGGGAATATCCAACCCTCGGGCAGCCACGTCGGTGGCCACGAGCAGGTTCGTCTGTCCTGCACGGAAAGCCTGCAGGGCGCGATCGCGCTGAGGTTGGCTCATGCCGCCGTGAAGCGCCTCCGCTCGATAGCCTCGTCCGTTCAGCATGGCGGTGACGTCATCGACTTCCACGCGCGTGCGGCAGAACACCAGGGCGGATGTCGGTCCGGCCATATCCAAAACCCGGACGAGGGCTGCGCCGCGATAGGGCTTGGCAACGATGTAGGCCGTCTGCTGGACGCGCGGCGTGGTCCCGGTCTTGACCGGTTCTTTTGCGATGGTGACTTCGACCGGATGGGTGAGGTGCCGCTGCGCGATCGACTTGATCCGGGCCGGCAGAGTCGCAGAGAAAAGCGCTGTCTGTTTCGTCGCCGGTGTCTCTTGCAGAATGGCGTCAAGGTCGTCGGCGAATCCCATATCGAGCATCTCATCGGCTTCGTCCAGAACGACGACGCGCACCTGTGCCAGCTTCAGACTCTGTCGGCGAATATGATCGAGGGCGCGGCCCGGCGTGGCGACCACGATATCGACCCCGCGCTTGAGAGCATGAAGCTGAGGCCCCATGGCTTGTCCTCCATAGAGGGTTAAGACGCTCGTGCGGAGTTCCTTTCCATACCGCTTCACCGCGTCACCGACTTGAACGGCCAATTCGCGAGTGGGGACAAGAATCAAGGCGGCGGGCTGGGCCTTTGTCCCTTGCGCCAGTCGTTGTAACAGCGGCAGCGCAAAGGCCGCGGTTTTTCCTGTCCCGGTTGCCGCCTGCCCCAGGACGTCTTTGCCGGCCAGCAAGGGTGGAATCGCCTCTCGCTGAATCGGAGTCGGCTCCTCATAACCCAGTTGATCCAATGTGGCGAGCAGCCTCGCTTCCAGACCGAGGGCGGCAAAGCCGGGAGAAAATCCATGGACGGAGGGGATGACGGGCGGTCGAGAGGTTTCGTGCTTCATACCGATGGTTCTGCCTTTCTA
>JANDJJ010000180.1 GCA_024330945.1 Nitrospira sp.
ATGGCCTCCCGGCCACGCTCGAGATCGGCTTCCAGCAAGCCCCGCCATTCCACGCAGGTAAGTTGGCCGGTTGCAGCCTGCGTGTCCACAGGGCTCGGGTTTTGCCCGCCATCGACGCGAACGCTTTGCAGGATAATCCTGTCGGCATTGAGCGGAACATACTGGCTCACCTCGGGCGAGGCAGTGCCGCGTACCCAAAGGTAATAACCGGCGATGGCCACATTCGCCATTACAAGAGCGCTCACCAGCCATTTCATGAACACGACTCCTCTTCAGCCATCCTGACCAAGCCATCCATGACCAGCCCGGGTACGAGGCTGCACTCCAGGTTGAGCTGCTCGGCGAGCCACTCTGCATCGCCACCGGTGATCACGCAACCCGGCTTGCTCCCGAGCATGGCCTCCAGCCGGGAAGAAGCGGCAGCAACCGCGCACGCAAGCATATGCGCAATCCCCGACGCAAGCCCGTCAGCGGTATTGCGGGGACAGGCCTGAACCCGACCATTCGCGTGGTGCAGGGCGTGGGTTCCTGAGACGAGGCTGTCGAGCATGAGCTGTCTGCCGGGAAGAATCTCCCCGCCGAGGAATCGGCCCTGCATGTCCAGCATGTCCAATGTGACCGCCGTGCCGGCCGACACCACCAGGCACGCCCGCCGCATCCGATGCCATGCGCCCACCAGCGCAGCCAAACGATCGCTGCCAAGCGCGGCGGGCTCATCATAGCCGTTGACCACGCCGCAGCATTCGCGTTGCGCGCGGACCCACTCGATGTCGCGTCCCCGGCCTTTCCAGTAGTCGGTCAGCGCCACTACCGCGGCGGCCCCGGCGACATTGCTGCCGACGATCCTGTGCGGCGTGGGTAATGACTGCCAAGTCGAGAGCCAGTCCGACCCGGCATGCGTCGCCATGATGCCCCGCTGCTGCCAGCCGGCCTCGCCGTGGACTCCCCACTTGATGCGGGTATTGCCGACGTCGAGTACGAGAAGTTGCTGGCTCATTTGGCAACGACCGGGCGCAAGCTCACCTCCCCGGCGGAAAACCTCATCACCTCGCCCTGCGGTCTGTCCAGGAGGAGATTGCCCCCCTCATCGACTCCCCTTGCGATCCCCGAACACACGCTCCCATCTGCCAGGCGCACAGCCACCTCCTTGGCTTGATGAACATGCCAGGTGGCCCATTCGTCTTTCAACTCGGCCAGCCCGCTTTGCTCGAAGATTCCCATCAATAACGAAAGCTCCTGCAAGATTTCCAGCAGCAAGCGCTCGCGGGTAACGGCAACATTCAACTCCGCCAGATCAACCACGGCCTGATCGATTTCCTCCCGATGATGTTCCGGAAGACACTCGTTTACGCCGATGCCGATCACCGCAAGCGACGGGCCGCTGATTTCCCCCTGCACCTCGACGAGAATCCCGGCCAGCTTGCGGTAGCCAACCAAGAGGTCATTGGGCCACTTGAGCTTGACCGGAAGCGCGGTCACCGCAGCCACCGCCCGCGCCAACGCCAAACCGACGACAATGCTGAGCCCGGACAGCTGGCTCACCCCCCGCTCAAAGCGCCACAGGATCGAGAATGCCAGACTGCCGCCCAATGGTGACTGCCACACGCGCCCGCGCCGGCCCCGGCCGCCGTATTGATAGTCGGCATAGGCCACCGTCCGATGCGCCGCGCCGGCGGCCGCTGCCGACATCAGCCAAGTGTTGGTCGATTCGACGCTCTCCGTCGACAATAGGGTAAAGGCAAGCCCTCGCTCGCGCAGGCCGCATTCCACTGATGCGCGGTCAAGCCAGGAAAGCCGGCTGGCCAGTCGATAGCCCCGCCCGCGCACGGCATGAACCTTGATGCCGTGACTCGAGGCCTTGCTGATCAAATTGAAAACCGTCGCACGCGAGACACCGAAGCGCGCGGCCAACGCCTCGCCGGAGTGAAATCTTCCATCCGATAGGTACTTCAGCAGGGGAACGAGCGCCGGCGGCAATCGGGCCATGGACATGTGCAAATACTAGCATGCGCCTCACGCCACGCATCACGCCCGGGGAGCAGCCGGCATGGATTTACGGGTCCAGAGCTGCAAAAGCAAAAGGCCCATTTTGGGCCTTTTGTTGAGGTGAGAGGGTGTCTGACGATGACCTACTTTCGCGAGCGGTGAGCTCACTATCATTGGCGCGAAGGCGTTTCACGGTCCTGTTCGGGATGGGAAGGGGTGGGGCCACCTTGCTATGGTCGTCAGACGTAAACAGTAGCCAGAAGGCAGAAGACAGCAGACAGATTTTTTGGATCGCGCTTTGCCGATGCCTTTGTTTCTGTCCTCTGACTTCTGATTTCTGACTCCTGATGCGGAAGAAGGTTTGGGTTAAGTTGTTACCGAATCTGTTACAGGTTTCAGCCATCCGGCGGTTTCAGGTTTTCTGTTACCTGTTGCCTGATTTCTGTTGCCTGGAACTCAAAATTATAGGATCAAGCCTGACGGGCAATTAGTATCGGTTAGCTTAACGCATTACTGCGCTTCCACACCCGACCTATCAACGTCCTGGTCTCGAACGACCCTTTACGGAGGTCCACCTTAATGCTCCCTGCATCTTGAGCCGGTTAGTGGGGATGCTTTGCCTCGCATTTGCTCGGCGAAGCTTTTTTCCAATAACCATCAAGAAGCATTAAGGTGGCCTCCAGGGATATCTCATCTTGAGGCGAGTTTCACGCTTAGATGCTTTCAGCGTTTATCTCTTCCGTACTTAGCTACCCGGCGATACGACTGGCGTCATAACCGGTACACCAGAGGTTCGTCCACTCCGGTCCTCTCGTACTAGGAGCAGGTCCCTTCAAATTTCCAACGCCCACGGCAGATAGGGACCAAACTGTCTCACGACGTTTTAAACCCAGCTCACGTACCACTTTAAATGGCGAACAGCCATACCCTTGGGACCGGCTACAGCCCCAGGATGTGATGAGCCGACATCGAGGTGCCAAACTCCCCCGTCGATATGAACTCTTGGGAGGAATCAGCCTGTTATCCCCAGAGTACCTTTTATCCGTTGAGCGATGGCCCTTCCATACAGAACCACCGGATCACTATGACCTACTTTCGTATCTGCTCGACTTGTCAGTCTCGCAGTTAAGCATCCTTTTGCCATTGCACTATCAGTACGATGTCCGACCGTACCTAGGATACCTTCGTACTCCTCCGTTACAATTT
>JANDJJ010000181.1 GCA_024330945.1 Nitrospira sp.
ACTTCACCGATGCGATCGTCGGCAAACCGAAATCCAGTCGGGGCGATTACACGGCGAGTGAAGACGATAACGTGTTGGTCCAAGGCATTGAGCGCAATGTAAACGCGTTGGGATACATCCCCTATGCCTATTATGCGGCGCAGCAGAAGAAACTCAAGGCCGTTGCGATCGTTGGAAAAAACGGACCCGTGTTCCCAAGCGTTGAGACCGTGAGAGACGGTAGTTACCAGCCTTTGGCGCGTCCTCTCTTTATCTATGTGAACGCTGAGGCGGCGAAACGGCCGGAGGTGCGCCAGTTTGTTGAATATTACCTGACGGAAGGGCCGAAGCTCATTGCCGAGGTCCGCTACGTTCCGTTGCCGGATCAAGCGTATAGCATGGCCCGTGAACGATTCGCAAAAGGCGTCGTCGGAACGGGGTTCGGGGGAGAGCCGGAGGTTGGATTGCCGGTCGAAGAGATCTTGAAGCGCTCTCCGAAACAATAAATTGCGTTCCCATCATTCGCGTTGGATTCTTCGGGTGCGCGTCGAGCCTCGTGCTACGAGGCCAGTCTCTGATGCCGACTATTCTGAAGGATGGAGGGAAAAGACGCGATTCTTGTCAGCAAGTCGGATGAAATGAAAACAACCGGTCACCGCCGCGCACGACGGCGGCGGGAATTTTTCATCGAGGGTGGACTGTTGCTTGCCGCTTTGGTGTCGGTGGCGACCACCGTGACGATTCTGGTCGTCCTGTTGTTTGAATCGATCGGATTTTTTGAAACCGTTTCACTCCAAGACTTCTTGACCGATACGCTGTGGACTCCCCTTTTCGATGATCCGCATTACGGGATTCTGCCTCTGTTGGCTGGCACGGTCATCACTAGCATCGTCGGTTTGCTGGTGGCTATTCCGGTCGGAACAGTGTCGGCCATCTATCTGTCGGAGTTCGCCTCGCCTCGTATGAGGGAGGTCATCAAGCCGACGCTGGAGCTGTTAGGGGCGGTGCCGACAGTGGTTTATGGGTATTTTGCGCTTCTCGTTGTGACGCCGGCGCTACAGCTGCTGTGGCCGGACCTTCCAGGTTTTAATATGCTGGGCCCTGGGATTGTCATCGGCATCATGATTCTCCCTCTCGTGATTTCATTGAGCGAGGATGCGATGCGGGCTGTGCCGATGGTGTTGCGGGAAGGGTCGTACGCCATGGGGGCCACGCACTTGGAAACGGCGTGGCGGGTTGTCGTACCGGCGGCCACGTCGGGCATTGTGGCGGCCTACGTGCTCGGCGTATCGCGTGCGGTCGGCGAAACGATGGTGGTGGCGATCGCGGCCGGGCAGAATCCGAACCTCACATGGAATCCCATGGAGCCTGCCGCCACGATTACCGCGTACATTGTCCAGGTCGCCCTCGGTGACCTGCCGCATGGCAGCATCGGCTATCGGAGCATTTTCGCGGCCGGGCTTGTGCTGGCCGTGATGACGTTCGCCTTTAACATCTTTGGCCATATCATGCGAAAGCGGTTTCGGGAGATCTATTGACGTGATCAAGCGCAGGAAATTTTTGGAAGCCTGGTTCAAGGTGCTTGGGCTGAGCGCGCTGGCCCTAGCGGTCGGCACGCTGGTCCTGTTGTTCGGAGCGCTCCTCATCGACGGCATTGGGCGGCTCGATTGGCGATTCTTGACGTCGTTTCCCTCTCGCCATGCGTCGCAGGCCGGTATCCTTCCTGCCGTCGTCGGCTCGACGCTGGTGATGCTGGTCACGGCCTGCGTGGGAATTCCGATCGGCGTCGCCGCCGCCATTTATTTGGAGGAATACGCGAGACGGACGTGGCTGACGGAATTGATCGAGGTGACCGTCACGAATCTGGCCGGGGTGCCGTCGATTATTTTCGGATTGCTCGCGCTGGGGCTGTTCGTGTACATGCTGGGTTTGGGGGCGAGCATTTTGACGGCGGGTTTGACACTGGCCTTGTTGATTCTTCCAGTGGTGATCGTGACGACACGCGAAGCCATACGCGCCATCCCGGTCCAAATACGAGAAGCCGCCTTTGCGTTGGGGGCCACCAGGTGGCAGACGGTTGCCGACCATGTGTTACCGTACTCAGCGGCGGGGATTCTCACGGGCATTATTTTGGCTCTGAGTCGTGCGATTGGTGAAACTGCTCCAATCGTGACCGTGGGGGCACTGACCTTCGTGGCGTTTTTACCCCCCGCACCGATCACGTCCCAGCCTCCGTATCTCTCTTTTGAATGGCTCATGTCTCCTTTCACCGTGATGCCGATCCAAATGTTTGCCTGGGTATCCAGGCCCGGCGAGGATTTCGCCGCCAATGCGGCCGCCGCGGGCCTCCTGTTGGTGGGGATGACCCTTGCCATGAACGGGCTGGCGATTTACGTGCGCTATCGGATGCGCAAGCGCGTGTCCTGGTAACTCCGACATCATGGCTCGCCCTGTGGATAGCTCATACATCGACGTGGCCGGAAGGGGAGACTGGCCTAAGCCGCTCAAGGCGGAGACGTGCGAGCTGAGTTTTTACTACGGGAATCGACTGGTGCTGAAGCGGGTGTCGGTACCGATCGCCGAATGCAACATCACGGCGTTGATTGGCCCGTCGGGGTGCGGCAAATCCACGTTTCTTCGGTGTTTTAACCGCATGCACGATCTCTATCCTGGCACCCGCTACGAAGGAGCTATCGTGCTCTATCCGGACAGCCGTAATATTCTGGATCGTGAAGTCGATCCGATCGAAGTACGCATGCGATTGGCCATGGTATTTCAGAAACCTAATCCCTTTCCCAAGTCCGTGTACGAGAATGTCGCCTACGGCCTGCGAGTTCGAGGAGTAAGAGATCGGCGTGTGATCGACGAAAAGGTCGAGCAGGCTTTGCGAAGCGCGGCCTTGTGGGAAGAGGTCAAGGATCGATTATCCGCTCTGGGGACGTCGTTGTCGGGAGGGCAGCAGCAGCGTCTCTGCATCGCCCGCGCGCTCGCAACCGATCCGGAACTGCTGCTGTTGGACGAGCCGACGTCGGCGCTCGACCCCATTGCGACGGCGAGCATCGAGGAGCTGTTGCAGGATTTGAAACGCCGCGTGACAATTCTGATCGTCACGCATAATATGCAGCAAGCG
>JANDJJ010000018.1 GCA_024330945.1 Nitrospira sp.
AGCGCAAGGATCATAAGTCTTATGTAGCTCATTGGCCCTCCCATGAATAGGGCCTCTGTCAACTGGCGACACGAGGCCCTGTTGAAACATAGATGGACCGTTCCCCTCCCCTGCGGGCTCGGTCGCCTGTCGCGTGCGGCACGCACAGGCAGGCCCACCTTCCGGTTCAAAGACCGCCGCGGTGCAAAGACCGCCGCCCCATCTTCACACCTTCCACACCAGGTGGAAACCTCACGGCATCGGCGGGCTCACTGGCTGTGCCTGTCCCTCAGGGGGTACCACCCTGGTCCGATCCTCATGTGCACAAGCGGTCTTCCGCGGGCTGCAATTTCCTGGGATCATAGGGCTACCCGGATTTCAACACGCCCGAGGCCGTGGTCACCAGCTTCCGCGCCGCTCATTGCCCGCATACGCCACCAGACTCTTGCCACTGACCTCCAATCCGACGTCCACCAGACCCTGCCCCTTGCGTTGCTGGTGATTGCTCACCGCGGACCGTCGGCCCATCGGGGCTCGACCGTCAATCAAGGGAAAGGGGGTCCTGTTCATAGAATCTCCTACGTGGCGCGGTGATCCTATCTGAGAAGAGGTGGGCCTTGCAATCAAACGCTGCTCGTCCGTGGGCCAGTAGAGACGATGGGGTGCTTGCAGACCGTGAGGCCGGTGCCGCTCAACCTAGGGGATGTGAGCCGGCTTTGGCTTGAGCTTGGTCGGGGGATGAGCAGATCAGGCACATTGGCCGCTGGTCCCACAAGGATGCCCATAGACGAAAGCCGCCGACAAAGGCATGATGATTGTTGCCGAGCCGCACCCAGTCCGGCGGCTTCGTGAGGTGTTTCGCATTGCCGCCTCCTACAACCACATAATCGGCCAAGAACGCTTGTTTGAGGGAGGCCATCACGTCCTGGACCGCGCGGCGCCATTTCTTCTTGCCGAGCCGTTTGAGCCCTCGTTTCCCGACATAATCTTCGTAGGTTCGGCCCTTCTTGTACTGCAAGTGGGCGAGTTCCATGGGAACGAGAACGCCATCGGTGATCAGCGCGGAGCCTAGCCCGGTACCCAGTCCGAGAAACAGCATCCGTCCTCCTTCGTAGCTGCCAATCGCCTGCATCGCCGCGTCGTTGATGATTTTCACCGCGCAGCCAAAGGCCTTCTGAAAGTCGAAGGTTGTCCAGCCGCCGCCGAGATTTTTGGGTTCGGCGGCCGGGCGGCCGTCGATGACCGCGCCAGGATAGCCCAGCACAATGGCGTCATAGGTCCAATCACGGACAAGGTGGCGGATCTGCCGAACCAATTGCTGGGGTGTCATGGTGGGACCGGAACGGAACTTCCGCGGCTCCGTTTCACCGCTGGCTAGAATTTTCACATTGGTGCCGCCGATGTCGATGACAAGCACCTTGCCTGGCAGAGCGAGGGGATTCGTTTTTGTAGAGCCTTCTTTCGGCTTGATCGCTGGTTTGGGAGAAGGTTTCGTTTGCGTGCTCACCCGGTTATCTCCTTTGGCGAGGGACCTGACGAAAGGCTTGCCAATGGCGGCAGGCACACCACAAGGGCCCTCCTCAGGAGTTTGCTGTTCGCAGTCTCACAAAAGGAACTGGGTTAGTCAGGCCTGGTCATCGCTGGGAGTCGGCCATAACGAAAGTGTGACACCGGCGATCAAATAAACGATGGCCGCGATGATGGCGCCCGTGTTCAGCTCGTACCAGGCGTTAATCCCCAGAAACAGCTCGTTGAAAAAGAGTGCCAGGATCAACATGACGATTCCAACCCAATTGAGAGCTCTCATCGGATGTCTCCTTTCTTGTGAAGGCGTTCGCCTGGCTAAAATGGTTTGGAGAGGGACGACCCTCCCTCCCGAACTGGGGCGCATAGTACGGGGTGCATTCTACGCCACGTCAATTTAAAAATGCCAGCGCCGCGTGCGGCGGGATTGCTCTCCGGCGTCGGCTCGCAGCACCACTCAATTTTCTCCCATCTTTCTCCCATTCCTCCGGGATTCAGGGATGAGGGTTTCTAGGATGGTTTCTCGATGGCGGCCGATGTGAAGGGCCCATCATTCTCACGGTAGGCAAACTCGTACAGTTTCGAAAACCATCGATGAATCGAGTGGATACACGAGGCCGAGCGTGGAGAGTGAAGCAAAAGCCATTCAAAAGAAAGGGATGAACGAACAGAGGGAACACATCGAAATGCTTCAGTAATGGCATCGAAAAAAGAAGGGTGCTACAGGGGCACGACCCTTGCTGTCTGTAAAGATCACCTATTCGTTCATTTCCATCTCCTTCAAAAAGGGGGGCCATGAGAGTGGGAATTCGCGAAATTGTTCGTGTCGGACCCTCTATCCCCAAGGCCGTATCCACTCGGATTGTCGACAGAGTTCTTGCGAGAGAGGGGCTTCATGTCTTTTCCCCGAATCGCCGGGCGGAAACACGAATCGCTGAACAAAAAGTCTGCGAGTATGAGATCTGTGTTTCGATAAACGAGACCGGCGCGGTGATTGAGCAGGGAGAAGCATACAGTTTGAATCGAAGCGCCCATGGCATTCTCTTGTTGACGGGCTGTTTCCCCCAGGTGGGACAGATTCTGGAGCTGCGGATCTCCGAATCTCGCTGGAGCCGCTCGGTCAGTTTGTACAACGTTCAATGGGTCAAACCCCTATCGGTTGACTGCTGTGGACGGCTTTGCCTGGTCGGGTGTCGCCTGGTGTTCGGCCCCTCTCGATACTGGGCGGTTTAGAGCCCGTTCGTTTCTGATTTGTGTCGCAGCGGAGCGCCGCCTATCGGCGGCGGTGTGAACGCCGGCCTGTTCTTGTTCTTCGATCACCGGTTTGAGATCAATCTGCACACAGTCGGTTTTGACTGTGCCTTCGGGGGGTGGCCTTGGGGGCCTGGGATTGGAGGCCTTTGGCTGATTGTCGCCTCGTCCTGCCGCTTGTACGTGTTGCTCGCTGACCCCGGTGCGTATCAGTTCCACGGTGTCGGCGCGTGCCGACCGATGAAATCTCGTACCCCTGCCGCAGACACCCCCTGTGCGTGGCAAGAAAATCTCTTGTTCGCGCTTATTGCTCCTTGTCTCGACCCCTCGATAGAATCCGCCCTTCGCATCGCCTGGCCCGTGGTTGTGTGTGAGGGAGCGCCGCATGTTGCTCGGGTTTGTCATTCTCTATCTTCTGGTCTCCGTGGGAATCGGGTTGTACGCCGCAACGCGCGTGCACAATGCAAAAGATTTTGCCGTGGCGGGCAGGAGTTTGCCTCTGCCCATCGTCACGGCGACCGTGTTTGCGACCTGGTTCGGCGCTGAAGCGGTCCTCGGCATCTCGGCGACGTTCGTGAAGGAGGGATTGCGGGGCGTCATCGCCGATCCGTTCGGGGCGAGTCTCTGCCTCATCCTGGCCGGGCTCTTTTTCGCGCCGCGGTTGTACCGACTGAACGTGCTCACCGTCGGCGATTATTATCGTCTGCGCTATGATCGGACGGTTGAGACCCTCTGCACGGTGTGTATCGTCGCTTCCTATGTGGGATGGGTGGCGGCCCAGTTCAAAGTGCTGGGCTTGGTGCTCAATGTGGTGACGGAGGGCGTGGTGAGCCAACCCGTCGGTATCGTGATCGGGGCCGCCATCGTGCTGGTCTATACGACGTTCGGCGGAATGTTCTCCGTCGCGATTCTCGATTTCGTTCAGATCTCGGTCATTATGGGGGGGTTGTTGTACATCGTCTTCGTCGTGAGCGGCCTGACCGGCGGAGTGGAGGCCGTCATCGAACACGCAGCCGCCGCCGGCAAGTTGGATTTGTTTCCGCCGCCGCGATGGACGGAGTGGATCCCCTTTATCGGCGCGGGGATGACGATGATGTTGGGGTCCATTCCCCAGCAGGACGTGTTTCAGCGCATCACGTCCGCCAGGGATGAGCGCACGGCGGTGCGCGGCTCGCTGTTGGGAGGAACGCTCTATTTCGCCTTCTGTTTCGTCCCGATGTTTCTGGCCTATGCGGCGACGCTTGTCGATCCCGCGAAGTTTAACGTCTTGCTCGAACGGGATTCGCAACTGATTTTGCCGACGCTCATTCTGCAACATACGCCGCTCGTGGCGCAGGTCGCCTTCTTCGGCGCCGTGCTGTCCGCCGTCATGAGCTGCTCGAGCGCGACGTTGCTGGCCCCGTCGGTGGCGTTGAGTGAAAACGTCATCAGACCCGGACTGCCCCGGCTGAACGATTCGGAGTTTCTGCGTCTTATGCGTGTCGTGCTCGTCGGATTCGCTGGTGTGGTGTTGGCCATCGCACTCTGGTCCGACGCGTCGATCTACAAATTGGTGGTCAACACCTACAAGGTGACGCTGGTGGCGGCGTTTATTCCGCTGTTCGCGGGACTGTATTGGAAGCGGGCGACCACGCAGGGCGCTCTCTGTGCGATTGCCATCGGCCTGACGAGCTGGCTGGGATTGGAGTGGGTGACCCCGTCCGATTCCTGTTGGCCGCCTCAGCTTGTGGGATTCGTCATGGCCGGCATCGGGATGGTCGCCGGATCCTTATGGCGGCCGTCGCGGACCATGAAGTGACGGCGTGGTCCGACGGAACGATCGATTGAATTCTCTCGGAAGGGCGGGGAGTGACGCGCGCCATCAATGATCCAGGGTAAAACGAACGAGACGACGGATTTCTTCGACCGCGAACGGTTTCTTGATGACTTTTCTCGCTCCGAAGAGTTTCGCAACGCGCAGCATATGCTGATCGCCGCTCGCACCCGTCATGGCGATGACTTTGGCGTCCAGGAATTCCCTCGTGAGATCGAGCAGGACGTCTATGCCGTCTCGCTCGGGCATCACAATATCGGTAATCACGAGATCGGCGGGGTCTTTCCGATAAAGCTCCAGCGCGACGGCTCCGTTGGTCGCTTCGCGGACCGTGTGTCCGTCTTGTTCAAGAACACGGCGCAAAAAAGTGCGGATCGGTTCTTCGTCGTCGACGATCAAGATGGAAGCCATCGGTGCTCTCGTCCCATGTGCCGCCCCGAGTGGCGGGATTTTGTGAGATCCTTCGAGACGACCGGCCGGATTCCCCGCGAGGCTTCAGTGTGCAACCGGCTTGCCGTGTCGTCCATCTATACATCAGGGCCTTACCGAGGTCCAGTCCATGATGCCGCTCACCCTCTCAAAAAAGAGAGCAGTGTATGCCTGTCCAAGGAAACAAGCAAATGAATCGTCCACGGCGAGGCATTTTGGTTCGCATCTTCCGGCCGCTGATGATGGTCGTCGAGGAACGTTTCTCTTCCGAACAGGGCCGCGATATGCTTGCCCATGGCTGATCATGTTCCGCACAGTCGAGTTCGGCTGCTCCGGCGCGGCCTGCCGGTGTTGCTTGGCCTGGTCGCGGCCGGCGTCATCGCGCTGGCAGGCTATGGGCTTATCCTTTCGGCGACGTTGACGCTCCCCAGGAGCGATGAGCATCCGCCCCTTCTGATCTATGGCGCGCCGTTCATGGTCTCGCCTGGTCTTGATGTGACCCATTCCGGGTTAGTCGATCGGTTGCGGCAGTTGGGCTATCGGTCGGTGCCGGTCCCGCCGCAGGCGGCCGGCGAATATGCCGCGACGGACGATGCCATCGAGATTTTTCTGCGTGGGCAGCCGGAAAGCCGTCTTTCCCCCAAGCTTGTGCGGTTTGGGCTGGCAGCCGGGAAGATTCGGGAGCTTCGCTCGATGCCTGACCGCCAACCGATCCCGTGGGTATTTCTTGAGTCGGCCGTGATCAGCGGCATGCGCGACGGCTCCAAACAGGTCAGGGAGTGGATTCAGCTCGATCGAATTCCGCCGAAGTTGATCGACATGGTGCTGGCCATCGAGGACCGGCGGTTTTTCTCTCACATCGGCATCGATCCTCTTGCCGTCGGCCGGGCCCTCTGGGCGAACCTCGTGCACGGCGCCGTCGTGCAAGGAGGCAGCACCTTGACCCAGCAATTGGCGAAGAATCTCTACTACTCGCCGCAGCGGACGATCAGCCGCAAGCTGAAAGAGCTGGTCGCCGCGGTCATTCTGGAGTTGAAGTACAGCAAACAGGAGATTCTCGAAAGTTATCTCAATGAAATCTATCTGGGGCAGTCCGGCTCCGTGTCCATCTACGGCGTCGGGGAAGCGGCCCATCGCTACTTCGGGAAAACGCTCGACGAGTTGTCGGTCGAAGAGATGGCGATGATCGTGGGGTTGATCAAAGGCCCCAACAGCTATTCGCCGATGAGAAACGCGGCGCAGGCGACGGAGCGGCGGAACGTGGTGCTTCGCCGATTGCGGGAGCAGGGCATTGTGTCGGAAGAGGAGTGGGCGAGCGCGGTGGGTCGGCCTGTCACGATCGTACCGGCTCAGGATGCCGTGGGCGACGCGCCGCATTTTGTCGATTATCTCTTGCGCGAAGTGGAGGATGCCGTCGGCGATCTTCCGGAGGGAATCAGGATTTTCTCGACGCTTGATCCATGGATTCAACGAACAGCCGAACAGGTCTTGCAACAGGGGTTGGTTCAGTTGGAAGCAACGTATCCGTCGCTGAAAGAGGCCGGATCGCCCCTTCAGGGCGCCATTGTTGTGTTGGAGCCGAGAACCGGCCGCATTCTCGCGATGGTCGGCGGCCGCGATTATCGAATGAGTCAATTCAACCGCGCGGCGCAGGCCCGTCGGTCGGCCGGCTCGCTGCTCAAACCGTTCGTGTATTTGGCGGGGTTTGAAGCGGCCCGAACGCAGGGCGCGGCGGGTCTCACCCCTGCGACGTTGCTTGACGACGAACCCGTCACGTTGGAGTCGAAGGATGGTCTGTGGTCGCCGAAGAATTATGACCGGCAGTACCATGGCCGGGTGACGGTGCGGACGGCGCTTGAACAGTCGTTGAACGTCCCGGCCGTGCGGGTCGCCCACCGCACCGGCCTCGCGCCGTTTCTTGACCTGTTGAGGGCGTTCGGGATTGCGGTTCCGTATCCGGGAGATCTCTCGGTGGTTTTGGGGAGTTCTCCCGTTTCTCTACTGGAGATCGCCTCGGCATACGGCGGGTTGGCCAACGGCGGTGTGATGGTGCGCCCCTCGGCCGCCTCTCGTGTCGACGGTGAATCCGGCGAGACGGTCTGGAATCGAGCGGCGGATCGGCGCCTGGCCGCGTCTCCGCAAGGAGCCTATCTGGTGACGTCGCTGCTCAAAGGTGTAATCGATCGGGGGACCGGCGCCAAAGCAAGGAGTTTGGGCGTGGAAGGGGCGGTTGCCGGCAAGACGGGGACGACCGATGGATACCGCGACGCCTGGTTCGTCGGCTATACGACCGACCTCGTGATTGGCGTATGGGTGGGATTCGACGATGAACGGCCGATCAAACTCACGGGCGCGCAGGCGGCGCTCCCCATCTGGAGCAAGTTGGCGGCTCGGCTGATCCCACCTGGTCAGCCGGATTTCCCCATGCCCGAGGGAGTGGTCGAGCGTCGGATCGATCCCCACACCGGTCAACTGGCGACCGCTCAATGTCCGGAGCCCATCACTGAGGTGTTCATTGCCGGCACCGAACCGGCCGACTATTGTGAGATCCACGGCGGAGGCCTGTGGGAACGGCTTAAGCGGGCGTTCGGGCTGTTCTGAGCGGCCAGGGTCGGCGTGGATCGGTCTGTCGATCTCAGTCAGCGACCGGCTGTTCGTGAATCAACTACTGCTAGGAGGCGGTCGATTCTTGCGGTAAGCTAGAGCTCGCAACGGATTCACCGAGGAGACCGTCATGAAAAAGAACGGGTATCTGGACGACGGCAACATCACCTTGCTGGCCAAGGGAGTCGAGATGAAAGGCGAGATCCGGGTTGAGGGGACCGTGCGGATCGACGGTCGGCTGGAAGGGGACGTGCACACCAAGGGCGAAGTGATCGTGGGGGAAGATGGAGTGGTCAAGGGCACGATCACCGCCGGGTCCTTGATCAGCAGCGGGCGGATCAAGGCCTCGGTCACGGCGACCGACCGGGTGCAGTTGTTCAAGACGGCGATTCTCATCGGCGAAGTACGCAGTCCCATCATGATCATGGAGGAAGGCGCCAAGTTTCAGGGCCTCAGCGACATGGGCGCCACGGCCTGGCCGGAGGAGGCGCCTCGATTGTCCGGCAACGTCCGCGACATGAACCAGCACCGTGGCAGGCCGGTGGCCTTGCTGGCGAAAGACCAGGATCTCTAGCCCCGTTCCGTGTCAGGGGCGGCCTTGTGACGGGTTCCTCTTCGCTTCCGTTCCGCGCTCCGTTCAGATTTCCGGTCGTGACTGATTCATCGGGATCTGCTATCAACACAGGGTCCCCTCGTATCCCTGCGACATTCGATGACGCGACAGCACCTGTTCTCGATCGTGTTCTTCGCCCTGCTGGGCCTGCTGCTGTACCAGATGGGGCTTGTCCTCCGGCCGTTCGTCTTCCCGGCGCTGTGGGCCGTGCTTTTGGCCCACGGAACGTTTCCCCTTCATCGACGGCTGTCGAAATTGTTTAACGGGAACGAGACCCTGTCGGCGGCGGTGCTGACGATAGGCGCACTGGGCATGGTTGTCGTGCCGTTGGCCTTGATGGGCATAGTGCTCGTGCATGAGGCCGGTGTGGCGGAGGAGGTCATTCGCGCCTGGGTTGAGAACGGAGGACTCCACCGGTTGCCGGACCAGGTGGCGACCATCCCGATTATCGGAGGATGGTTGCGGGCGGCGCTGGCCGGAATCGATCTTCAGCGGATGTCTCTCGAACAATCGGTTGTGGCGGGAGTCACGACGGTCAGTCAATTTCTCGTCGGACGGATGGGCGACCTGTTAAAAAACGCCGTGCTGCTGGTGACGGACTTTTTCATCATGCTGCTGGTGTTGTTCTTTTTGTATCGCGATGGCCGGACTTGGTTTTCGTCCTGGTATCAATTGATTCCGATGGACGAATCACACAAGCAGAAAATCATCGCCCGCTTGGATCAGACGATCCGCGCGGTCGTCAAGGGGATTTTGGTGACGGCGATTGTACAGGGAGTACTGGCCGGATTGGCCTATCTTGCTTTGGGTGTTCCGTTCCCGATGGTGCTCACGGCGCTGACGATTCTCTTGGCACCTATCCCCTTCGGCGGCACGGCGCTGGTATGGGGGCCGGTCGGTCTATATCTGCTGTGGGCCGGGGAGGCCGGCAAGGCGCTCATGATGCTGGTATGGGGCGCCGGCGTCGTATCCATGGTCGATCACGTCCTCCGCCCATGGCTGATCGGGCAGGACGTGCAGATTCCCGTCTTGCTGCTGGTGCTCAGCGTGCTGGGAGGGTTGGCGTTGTACGGCGTGTTGGGAATCTTTGTCGGGCCCGTGCTGGTCAGTCTGTTGATGACGGCCGTCCAGATTTATCGGGAAGAATATCAGGCCGTCGAAGCGGACACGCCGCTTCCTCCCGCGTCGTCATAACGTCCCCCATCCGTCTCCGGTCGATCATCGCGATGCAGCAAGGTGAGGGTTCGACCTCGTGCATGACGACCGGAGCCGCGGAGAGATAGTATCTTCCGTTATTCCAAAGGGATCGTAATGGCGATGGCACCCATGACGTCGTTCAACTTGAAGTCCTGTTTGGGGCTCAAGGGATGGGTGTTGTGGCAGGAGACGCAAGCGGGGGAGACCGCTCGGTCGGCGTAGATGGCTTGGAAGTACCGTTTCTTGCCGCTGGTGACGATGCCGGTGACCGGCTGCTCCGGTCGTTTCCGGAGCGTTTCCAGGGCTTGGCGCTCGAACTGAGTGGCGGGGGCGTTGCGCTGATAGATCGGCGATAAGCCGATCAGCCGAAAGCGGATCCCGCGTCCGCTCTCCGCGACGATTCTGCCGGTATGTTGAAGGAGCTGGGCGGGGAGGGGAAGGGTATTGTCCTGCTCCCAGTGTTCCGTCGCGGACACGACACCCTTCTCTTGCAGGCGATTGACGATAGAGGTGGTGTAGATGGTGCGGTTCGCCTCAAGGATCGCATGGATGTAGTCGGCGACTTTGTCGGGTGGAATGCCGTCAGCGCCGATGGCCTCCTTGGCGGGAAGAAATGAGGCGCCGCCCCCCAGGCATCCTACGATGACAAATGCGCAGACGGCGATTCGGACTGTGACGCGGACGGGGCCCATGTGTCCTCCCCTGATGCGGCGGGAGGAGCCGGGAGGGTGACGATACATGTCGTCCCCCGTCCCTCGTCGCTTTCAATGCGAAGCTCGCCGCCGAATTTTCGGATAATTCTCCTTGCGACCGTCAGCCCCAGGCCGGATCCTTCGCCTTGGCCTTTGGTCGTGAAAAAGGGGTCAAAAATTTTCGACAGGTGCTGTTTGGGAATGCCGGGGCCGGAGTCCGCGATCGTCACGGTGCCGACGCGATCGGACCAAGCCGTGGTCAGCGTCAACGCGCCGGTCCCCTTCATGGCCTGAACGGCATTGGTGATCAGGTTCACCAACGCTTGCTGAAGTTGGTCCGGCCTCGCCAACACGCGGACGCCCCCCGCATACAGTTTCTTGACGACCACGTTCTTCGTATCGCTTGCCGATTGGACGACGGCCAAGGCTCGATCCGTTTCTTCTTCCAGCGACACGGGCACGGCTTGGTCCCGTTCTTCTTTTCCCGTCACGCCGGCGAAATCCCGGATGACCGTCGCCATGCGCCGGCCTTGCGCCACAATGTCGCGCGCATGGGCCTTGGCTCGTTCCAAGCTTTGTTCCTCTTGAATCGCCTCGCCCAGTCCGATGATGCCGAACAGTGGGTTGTTCAGCTCATGGCCGATGCCGGCGGTCAACACGCCGAGGCTGCCGGATTTTTCGGCTTGGACGAGCTGATCGTGCAGGCGACTTTCATCGGTCGTGTCGCGCAAGACCAATCCGATTACAGGCTGATGGCCTGGCCCAGCCGGGAGGCGGAACGATTGATATTGGTAGAGGCGTGAGCCGAAATGAATTTCTGGCCGGTGATCGGTAACGGGCCGTTCGTTCGTCGGAACCAGGGGGTCACGCGGGATCACCTCCCGCTCCATTGGTTTTGTTTGTTGGGAGGTTTGGATCTCACCGCTGTTGATCGCCTGCCGCAATGAGAGCTGCTCTGTGGGGTCGAGGGGAAGCAGGTCGAACAGCGGCATCGGCAATGGACGGGTGCGATGAATGTTGAGTGTTTCACGTGCGGCCCGGTTCGCGTATTGGACTTGCTCGTCGGCGTCGATCAAGAGGATGGGAGTCGAGACGGCGTCCAGAATATGATCGGTCGATTGCCGGAGCTCCTGGACCTCCCGTGTCTTCAATTCGACTTGGTCGGTGAGACCGGCGAAAGCCGCGTTCAGTTGCTGATTCATGCGATCGAACTCTTCGGCCAGCTCCTCCAGCTCGTCACCCGATCGGATGTCGATCGGTGTCTTGAGCTCGCCGCGTCCGATGGCGCGGGCCGCCTGCATCAGCTTCCGGACGGGTGTGACGATGCGGCTCGCCGCAAAGTAGCCCAGCCCGGCCAGCAACAGGAGGCCCGCGGCTCCGAAGACGGTCACCCAGGTGAACAAATGTTGGATCGGGGCGAAGATCTCGTCCGACGCCTGCCAGACGAACGTGTGCCACGATCCGTTCTCGATGGAGCCGTTGGTCGCACGACTGGTTTCCGGCAGCGGTGCGAATCCGATCACGGACGTCGAGTGCCCGCCGTGACCGTCGCTGGAAGCTTGGACCCAGCCCGATTGGAGAGGAGTCACGAGCGGGACGAGATTCGGATCGGACAACGGGACGCCGGTGGGGAGGATCGGGCAACTGATGACGAGGCCGTTCGAGTCGATCAGCATGACGTGGCCGGTCTTTCCGAAGCGAATGGCGTGCGTGGCCGGAGAAAAGAATTCCTTGGCGTCGATCACCCGATGCAGAATGCCGACCACCTCGTACCGCAATTGGTCCATCACGGGGACGGAGATCGTGAAGACGTAGGAGTTGACTCGTTTGTCGAAGTGAACGTCTTCGATGAAAAGCCGCCCAACGGCCTTGTGATAGGTGCCTTGCCACCAGCGGGTCCGGTCGTGGCGGAACTCCGGTTTCTCTCCGATGGCGGCGACGAGGAGGCCGTGGACGTCCGTCAAAAACAGCATCTTGGTGGACGCGCGGACGATCTGCGGCTGCAATTGCCCGGGAGCATTGTGGATGCCCGTGTAATACTCGCGCAGCAGGGTGCTCAGCGGGTTTTCCATGATAGAGCGCACGGCGTTCGGCTCACCGGCCTCCCATTTCGCTTCGAAGTCGCTCGTTTCGACGGCGGCGCCCCGATGGTTCTTCGGGGTATCCCGCCGGTGCTCCAGTTCGCTGATGATCGCCGGATCGTTGGCCATGCGGGCGGTTTGGGCGATTTCCTCCGCCACGAGGAGGTCGAGTTTCCTGGCCGCCTCCATGGCGAGGGCTTTGAAACTTTCCCCGCTGACGTCCCGAATTTCCCGCGATCCTTGCCAGAACGCCATGCCAAGCCCGATGACGAGCGGGACGGTTCCGACCACGAGCATTGAGACGATCAACTTGGCTTTGAGTCCCCAGCGTGTCTTGCGAGGGGCGGCTGATGGTGTCGTGCTCATGAGGGGTTTCCGTCTTCCACGCGCACGTCATGCGGAAAGGTGACGGTGAACGTCGTGCCCCGGCCCACTTGGCTCTCGACGTCGATGGAGCCGTGCATGCGGTGAACGACGTTCTTGATGTTGTACAGGCCGAGCCCCGTGCCCTTGCCGGGCGGTTTGGTCGTGAAGAACGGCTCAAAAATCCGTCCCATCACGTCCGGCGGGATCCCGTGCCCCGTGTCGGAAATTTTGACGACCGTCCCTCCATCGACGGTGGAGGTGGCGATGGTCAACACGCCGCCCCGTTCCATGGCCTGGACGGCGTTGGTGATGAGATTGATGAACACGTGGAGAATTTCGTCGGGATTGCCGATCGCCGTCGCCTCGGGCCAATAGGACTTGCGCACCTCGATGTCTTGCAGCCCGACGGCGTAGCGGGCGATTTTGAGCGCCTCGTCCAGTTTGGCGTTGATGGGGACCGCCTGATCGGAACGGGCGGAGGTTCGTCGGGAGTAGGACGTGAGATCCCGACAGATGGCCGTCGTGCGTTTGACGGCTTCGACGATATCCCGTGCTTGGAGGTGAACCGTCTCGAGATCCCGCTCTTCGGTGAGGTTTTCGGCCAGGCCCAAAATGAGTTGGAGCGGGTTGTTCATGTCGTGGGCGATGCCTGCGGCGAATGACCCGATCCCTGCAAGTTTGTCCGTTTGAAGCAATTGGGCTTGGAGCGCGAATTCATGCTGGACCAGGTCATACAGCAGGCGGGAGGACGGACCGCTCAAGATGCCGACTCCCGCCGGGACCTGTTGCCGGAGGGTTTTCTCCATGGCCGCGTCTCCGGTGACGTCGATCACCAGATCCGGTTCCGTGACGCGCAGGAGGTCGGCGCTCTCCTCGAACACCGGCACGTGCAGATCGTGAGCGTGCCGGAGGCCCGGGGCGTCGGCGCATCGGTCCGCGATGCCGACCACTTCGACGGTCCGAAGTTGGTGGAGCAGCGTCAGCATCGCCGTGCCCCCCCGCCCCGCTCCCACGATCGCGATTTTCGTGGGAGTCGGAGCGGGCGTCCCCTCATAGCCGTCGAGACCGGACAATCGATCGGTCGTCGTGACGGGAGCTGGAGGCCGGCCCGCCGAATGGTCCGATTTGGTCGGCTCAGGATTCATCACAGTCGTGCCAGCTCTCTTTGTTCCATCGCACGGGCGACGGAAGCTTTGAGTTTCTCGCCTTCGACCGGCTTGACCAGGTAATCGACGACGCCCTGCCGCAAGAGCGAGGTCGCCATGTCGGTGTCGGGAAATCCCGTCAGCACGATGAGCGGGACACGGGGGTAATTCTGACGAAAGTACGCAATAGCCTCGATGCCGTTGACTTTCGGCATGCGGATGTCGCAGATGATGACGTCCAGCAGGAGACGATTCTCGCCCGTATTGATCGTTTCGATCGCCTTCGCCCCGTTTTCCGCTTCGAGGACCTCGTATCCGGCTTTTTGAAGCGTCATTCTGACCACCTTGCGGATGTCCGGCTCATCGTCGACGACGAGCACCCGGCCGTTGCAGCTTTCACCTCCCATGAAAAACCCTGATTTGAACTCATTCATGGCAACCTCCCGGTAAAGTGTGATGAACGACTGGCGTAACCTTGTCGATCCTGCACGATTGTGAGAGAACGCAAAGCCTGTGCCGAGTGAGATGAATCGGGAAGGTTGAATTTCCTGCGGATTTAAGGGGCGCTGTGTCGGCGCTTCAGCATGGTGGCTCAGTTGCACCACCAAGGTGGTGATATCAACCAGGGGGAGTGCATTGCCTTCAGCGGGGAACTTCGGCTAGGGTATTGCCGGGAAGTTTCTCGGAACGGACAGAACAGGCTGAGGGGGGCTCGTGATTACAGAAGAGGCGTTAACCGACTACATTCGAAAGGGCATGCCGGACGCGGCCGTAACCGTGACGGATCGAACGGGGACTATGGACCACCTCAAAGTGCTCGTCATTTCATCGGTGTTTGAGGGGAAGAGCCTGTTGGATCGGCACCGGATGATTTATCAGGCGCTGGATGTGCCTCTCAAAGACGGTCGTATTCACGCGCTGGAACTGACGGCCAAAACACCGGGAGAAACGGGCAAGACGGGCGGTTGAACGTTGGAGTAAGGGGGAGATTGGAGAGAAAGGAGGCTGGACGATGGCGGACCCGATGGAAGAAGAGATTCAAAGAGAAGTGAAAGCACACAAGATTTTGATCTACGGCAAGGGCACCAAACAGATGCCGATGTGCGGGTTTACGCGGGAGACCATGCAGTTTTTCGACAAGTACGGGTATCCCTATGAGGTCATCGACGTGCTCTCTCAGCCGGCCAAGCGGGAAACTCTTACAAGAATGACCAATTGGCCGACATTGCCCAAAGTTTTTATCGACGGGACTTTTTACGGGGATACCGACATTCTTGATCCGATGGAAGCCAAGGGCGAGATCGAGCCGCTGTTGAAAAAAGTGTTCGGGAGATAGACGTCTTCGTCGGCCCACCGTTTGCTCAACAACAGCGCCGCGAGCCGCTTGAGGAGTGGGTTTGTGCCGTGGCCTCAACATCAAGGCAGAGGGGCTGCCTCTGGTTCTTATTCTTTTCCCGTCGTCGGTTTAGGGTTGATTGCGACCATGATGTCGTCTCCGTGGGTGACGTTCAGGCGGATGCCGGTGGGGCTGGTCATGGTCTGGACTGCGACGTTCATGACCGGCTGCGCTCACGATGGTCAGCGCGGGACTTTTGACTGGGACCGCGCCCGGTTCGTCGATTTGACCCATGCGTTCGGATCGGACACGATCGTGTGGCCGACGGAACAGGAGTTCCGCCTGATCGTCCAACATGCGGAGCAGTCGGAAGGCGGCTATTATTACGCTTCGAATCGCATCGAGATGCCCGAACATGGCGGGACCCACATCGATGCGCCGGTTCATTTTTCACGGGGCGGACGGACGGTCGATCAGATTCCGTTGGACGGGTTGATCGGCCGGGCGGTCCGCGTCGACGTCAAGTCCCGTTGCGGGGAGGATCGAGATTATCGCGTGACGGTTCAGGACCTCGAACGGTGGGAGGCCGAGCATGGGCGAATTCCGGATCGGGCCATTGTGTTGTTGGAAACGGGCTATGGTCGGTACTGGCCTTCGCGGGAGCGGTATTTGGGAACAGGGCAGCGAGGATCGGACGGTGTCCAGGCGCTGAGATTCCCCGGTCTGCACCCGGACGCGGCGGCGTGGCTGATCCGCGAGCGGCGGGTCAAGGCCGTTGGTATCGATACGGCGTCGATTGACCATGGTCGATCGACCACGTTCGACACTCACGTAACCCTGCTTACTCATCAGGTACCGGTGTTTGAAAATCTTGCCGAGTTACACCGGTTGCCGGATCGCGGCTTCGCGGTGATCGCCCTGCCCATGAAAATTGCCGGGGGAACAGGCGGGCCCTTGAGGATCATCGCGGTTATTGCTCAATAAACAGTGGGGAGTGACAAATTGTTCCTCTTCGGCTGGTTTTCGGCCTGCCCGATGCCTTCTGCCGAGCCTTTCACGATCGACGACAGAAGAAACGTAAAATAGCTTTCTTAGGCAATAAGTTGCGCCGTGCTCGTTGACGGTGTGCCGGCGGATGATACACTGAGAACCGGCACGACATTCCGGGTGCCGTTCCCGTTTCCGTTCGCGGAGAGGCAGGGAAACGTGGAGTAACAAACAGTGTCCGAGAGAGATCTTACAAGAACGAGAGCATGATCCATATTCTTTTGGCTGCCGGGTTGACCATGGGAGTCGTGTTCGTGCATTGGTGTTACGATCTGTTCTGCCGATTTGAGGACGATCCCACGCCGCACCCCGAACATTCCCAGGGTCCGTTGTATGCGGATGCGGCGATCACAAGCGCGCCGCTTTCAGAGAGGGAGCGGCCTCTCCTTCGACGCAGCCGAAGCGGGAGCGGGTGTCGATCCAAGGCTGACTGTTCCCTGCTGAGGGCGCAACCGCAGGATCTCCGTCGAGCGGCCTGATCGCCTTGTGTGCTCGTTCTATCTGCTTTTTTCTCGCGATCGAACTGCCTTCCGCCCAAGCCGAAGAATTTGCCATCTCTGCCCGATGGCAGGTGGAGTTTACGCCGGGGCCCTTCGCACAAGCAGGAATAAGTTTCCCTGAAGAATCCAGAGAAGGAATCGCGTGAGAGAACCCCAGTGTCGGGCTATCACTCTCGAAAGAGCGGACTAAGACACGACGGCTTGTTTGGTTTCGTCCAAGTGCTTTTGGAGATACGTCATGAAGGGAGTGCCGCCGGTCCCTACCGAGGTGGGATTGCTTGTGTGGGTTTGGTGTTGGCGATGGATGTACTCATCGGCATAGCCGATATGGATTTCTCTGAACTGAGCCAAAAGGTCGATGCAATGACAGTAGGCGGACCACAGTTCGGGATGACGCCGCTTGCGATCGCGAACGTAGCCCCACAGCAGAGGGCGCCCCTGATCGTCGGTTCGACTCTCCAGTGTCTCAAGGAAGGCACGGTGGCGTGGCGGCATGTAGTCCCGCATCTCCTGCAGATAGACCGTCAAGGGGTCGGGGGCGTGACGGATGCCGAGTCCTGCGTCCAGGCAGGGGACGATGGTGCTTTGAGCGCCGGTCTCTCCGCGAAACTGCTGCGGCTGCTCCCCATAGGCTTTGACCTGTTCATAGATGAGACCGGCCGGTAACGAAGGGTTGTTCTTCCAGCCATGAATGTAGGGTCTGACTCTGGTGTAATAGACATAGGGATCGCAGCGCTCTTTCATCCGGAGCAACGTGTCCCGCATGGCGATTTGCGCGGCGGCCAAGGCTCGCAGGCCGGACCGAACCTCCTCGTCGTTCCCCTGCGAGGCGGCGTTGATTGCTCTCACTAAACCGTCGAGACCGTGGCCAGCTTGCCGTTCGATCTGAATGTGGACCACGACGAACCACTCTTCATCGATCCCGCCGAGGAAGTTCTGGAGCAAGACGATATTGTCGAGCTGAATGGGTTTCAACTTGTCCAACCGGCGCCAGTTATCCAGCGCATAGGAGGCGTAGGACAGGACGGGGGGACGGCCGACTCGCGTGGCGATCTCGTGCCAGGGGCCGGAAAGCTGTGCGGGAATTTTGTCGGTTGGATGATCGGGCGTTTCCCACACGTAGGCGTGACCGGCGAAAGAAAGGATCCGCATGGCGGCTCGATGCTCGGCGTCGCTCCAATCGGCCGGAACAGGGTGAAGCAACGGCACATGTTCGTCAATAAACCGACGAACGTGGCGAGCGCTCAGCAATTTCGGCAATTCTCGGCCAAGATGATTGAGCGTGGCGCAATCAGGGACCGTTTCCAGGGGATCGGACGGCAGGAATCCCCTTTCCGGAGAAAGGTCAAAATCCGCGAGCGTTAGCGAACGATGGGTGCGTGGTGCCATGTTGATCTCGAAGCTTTACTCTACCATTCCGTGGTGAGATTGCAATAAGCCCGGTGGCACGGTTTACAATTGATCAGAAGGACAAAGAGGACAGCCGGTCATCGGCGACGCCCGTTTTAGCCGGGACGGATGGCGCGCACCTGTCTTAATCTCGAATATCAATGGACCAGTCGAGGGGTATTGCTATAGTTGAGCCAGCAAGGAGGTGTCGTCGTGGCGTATTTGCAAAAGTCTCTGCTGTGCACCGTGAGCGGCTTCTTCTTTCTGTTGGCCGGATCCATGGCCGGCGCGGAAGGAGACGGCCAAGCGCGTCAGGATCGTCATCTTTATCTCAAGCATGATGGAGGAACATTTACGCATTATCTCGAGCTCCGCGCCGACGGATCCTATCGGCGAGTCGCCAAAGGCTCTCAATCCATCGAAGAGCGAGACCATGGAAAGTGGCGACAAAATAACGAACGGAAGCTGCTGCTGAGATCCGACGCCCACCTTCGGAATATCGGCGCGGGCGATTTGCTGATTTCCATGCGGCAGCGCGATCGATTAAAAACATTGCCGGACCTCAAGCAGAGGATCCAAGCATTCCTGAAAGCCCATCGCTCCCAGGAGTTCCCACCCGACGATATCGAGCGTATCAGAGAAACCAGCGTCGGCGGCGATCTTCAAATCAAGGTCGCCGATATCACGGTGCTGGGGGGCAGGCGAGTGCAGCGGTCCGATCTGGAAAAACTTTTGGGAGAAATTGATCGCTTCTTGTCCAGCAGCGAGAAAAATCTCTTTACCTTGGTGCCGCTGAAGTACAAAACGGCGACCATCTATGTCGATGACGATCGCGCTGAATTGACCAAAAAGATCATCGCGGACGAATTGGCCGGAGTTCCCACGCCGACCTCGACCGCCGATCAGCATGGATATCAGGAAATTGACCGGACGCAATTTCTTAAAGAAACAAATGATTTTCCGACGGTATCTCTTTCCTCGCAGGAAGGCGATCGTCAGAAGCGCTTCGGGCATGACTGACAGATGACCCTGTGCCTTCCCTCCCAAGCTACGCAAAGCTGCAGCCGTCGCGATGGCCGCAGCGGAAAGCACGTTCGGGGCATGCGCGTCGTTAAGTGCCCATTTCCCAAGAGGCGAGATATTGCTTCTGCTTCGCGGTCAGCGAGTCGATCGCGACATCCATGCCGGCCAGTTTGAGCCGCGCAATTTCTTTGTCGATGTCCACCGGCACGGGATAGACCTTCTTCTCCAGTTTTTTATAATTTTTCACGATATATTCGGCCCCCAGCGCCTGGTTGGCGAAACTCATGTCCATTACGCTCGATGGATGTCCTTCGGCCGTTGCCAAGTTCACCAATCTGCCTTCGCCCAGGAGATTAATGCGGCGGCCGTTCTTGAGCGTGAACTGCTCGACCCCGGGCCGAACGACCCTCCGTTGTTTGCTTAATTTTTCCAGCGCCGGAATATCCAATTCCACGTTGAAGTGGCCGCTGTTGCAGACGATGGCGCCGTCTTTCATGCGCGCGAAGTGTTCTCCGCGAATGACCGAAATGTTGCCGGTGACAGTCACGAAGAAATCACCCATCGGAGCGGCCTGCGCCATCGGCATCACGCGGAAGCCGTCCATGACTGCTTCGAGCCCCTTCAGCGGATCGATCTCGGTGACGATGACATCGGCTCCCATCCCTTTGGCTCGCATGGCGATGCCGCGACCGCACCAGCCGTAACCCGCAACGACAACTGTGGAGCCGCAGATCAGGCGGTTGGTGGCACGGATAATGCCGTCGATGGTGGATTGGCCGGTTCCATATCGATTGTCGAACATATGTTTGGTGTCGGCGTCGTTGACGGAAATGACGGGAAACTTCAGGACTTTCTTGTCCGCCATGCTGCGGAGTCGGATCACGCCGGTCGTCGTTTCTTCCGTCCCCCCGATGACGTTCTTCAACAACTCTTTGCGTTTGGAATGAAGATAGGAGACGACGTCGGCGCCGTCGTCCATCGTGACGTGCGGGCGATGAGCCACGGCTGATTCAATATGGCGGTAGTACGTGGCGTTGTCTTCCCCTTTAATGGCGAAGGTCGGAATGCCTTCGTATTGGACGAGCGCCGCCGCGACGTCGTCTTGAGTGCTGAGCGGATTGGAGGCGCAGAGTCGAACGTCGGCGCCGCCGGCTTTCAGGGTGATGGCGAGGTTGGCCGTTTCCGTCGTCACGTGAAGGCACGCCGTAACCCGCACACCCTTGAGCGGCCGTTGCTGGGCGAATCGTTTACGGATCAATCGCAGCACCGGCATGGTGGTCTCGGCCCACTCGATTTTCAATCGGCCCCCCTCGGCCAGCTTAATGTCTCTCACGTCATAATCCACGATACCCTCCCTCCATCATCCATAAAAAACAGGTTCGGTCACGGGGATAAAACTGGTTCACCCCCGTTCCTGGGTTTCGGTCAAACTGGTCTTTGATTGCCCCACGTCGGTCCGGCGCCGAGACCTCTCTCGGTCAGAGTCCTGTGTCTCTGCGCAGAGCCCTGGCCTTGTCGGTTTTTTCCCACGTGAACTCCGGCTCGTTGCGACCGAAGTGTCCATAGGCGGCGGTTTTGCGGAAGATGGGCCGGCGCAGCTTGAGATGATCAATAATGCCGCGGGGAGTCATGGGGAAATGTTTTCGGACGAGCTTGTCGAGGTGATCGACGGACACCTTTTCAGTGTTCTTGGTATCAACGAGGACCGAGACGGGATCAGCCACGCCGATGGCGTAGGCCAACTGCACTTCGCACTTGTCGGCCAAACCGGCGGCGACGATGTTTTTGGCAATGTAACGGGCCATATAGGAAGCGGATCGATCCACTTTTGTGGGGTCCTTCCCGGAGAAGGCTCCACCGCCGTGGCTGCCGTGGCCTCCGTAGGTGTCCACGATGATTTTTCGGCCGGTCAGCCCGGTGTCGCCCATCGGACCGCCCACGACGAATCGTCCTGTCGGATTGATGTGGTGCTTGACGCTGGCCGGATCATAGAGGGATTTCGGCATCACGGGCTTGATGACGTGCGTTATGATGTCTTGCTCAATTTGTTTGTTGGTGACGTCCGGGCTGTGTTGGGTGGAAATGACGATGGTGTCGATCCGCACCGGTTTGCCGTTTTTGTACTCCACGGTCACTTGCGATTTGCCGTCCGGGCGCACCCATTTCAGAATATTCTTTTTTCGCACTTCCGCCAGCCGCCTCGTCAGGCGATGGGCCAAGACAATCGGCATCGGCATCAACTCTTCCGTCTCGTTGGTCGCGTAGCCGAACATGAGTCCCTGGTCGCCGGCGCCGCCGGAATCGACGCCCATGGCGATGTCGTTCGATTGCTGATGAATGGCAGTCAGCACCGAACACGTGTGATAGTCGAATCCCCAGGAGGCGTCGGTGTAGCCGACACTCTTAATGACGTCTCGGATGACGTCGGGGATTTCGACGTAGGCGCGAGTGGAAATTTCTCCTGCGACGAAGGCGATGCCGGTCGTCAGGATGGTTTCGCAGGCGACGCGGCTGTATTTGTCCTTGGCGATCAGGGCGTCCAAGATACCGTCGGATATCTGATCGGCAATTTTGTCCGGATGCCCTTCGGTGACGGATTCCGAGGTGAACAGATAGTTGTTTCGCATAGGGTCCTCTGGGTTGTAAGAGTGATCGAACACCGTTGACACGTGACGACGTTCGACCTCGGCGAGGCCGAACGTCTCGTCAAAACTGGAAGGAATTCTAGAGAAGCCGGAGCCTTTTGTCCATTCTTTCTGCGGGCTGAGTTTGCGGAGAAGGCCTGCCTTGTGTTCCTTGACAGGTTTTGAAGGCCGTTTGTAAGATGACCCGATTTCGATCGATTTGGACGGTCATTGTCTCAGAGGAGAAGATCGGTGCGATGGTTTCCGCCCGTCCCGTTGCTCACCGGAGTAATGGTTGCCCTGTCGATGCATTCGGCCTTCGCGCCCGATGCGACGGCGATGCCTTCGCTATGGGCGCAGGACGACGAGCGGAATGTCGTGCGAATCGGGGACCAGGCGCCGGATTTTTATCTACAGGATCTTCATGGCGAGACCATACGTCTTTCCCAATTTCGAGGGAAAGTCGTCCTGCTGAATTTCTGGGCGACATGGTGCGGGCCTTGCCGGATCGAAATGCCCGCTCTGGAGCAACTGTATCAGCGGTTCGGCCGGAAGGACTTTGAAATCCTCGCCATCTCTACGGATCCTCAAGGTCCAACGGTGACTCGTCCCTTTCAGCGGGAAAAAGGGGTGACCTTTCCGATTTTGCACGATCCCGACATGCACGTGGGCCTGACCTATGGAGCGCGGACGCTTCCTCTGAGCGTTATGGTCGATCGCCGGGGGATGGTTCGCAAGAAAATTTTCGGCGCCCGCGACTGGGATTCACCCGAAGCCCATGACTTGATCCGGATACTGATGAAGTCGTAAGCATGATGCAATCGCTTCCCCAGATTTCCTTTCTGGCTGCGTTCTCCGCCGGGCTGTTGTCGTTTGTGTCTCCTTGCGTGCTTCCCTTGGTCCCGTCCTATATCTCCTACATCACGGGGTTGTCGGTCGAACAACTGATGGACGTGTCGGCGCGGGAGAAATTCAAGAAGGCGATCGTGCTGAATTCGTTGTCGTTCATCGCCGGGTTCTCGGCGGTCTTCATTGCGTTCGGCGCGTCGGCCAGTTTATTAGGGCAGGCTCTTATCGCCTATCAGGACTACATCCGCCGGATCGGCGGGATTCTGATCGTGATGTTCGGGCTCTATCTGCTCGGCATTCTCAACCTGAATTTCTTAAAAACGGAGCACCGCTATCAGTTTCGCAGTCGCCCGGCCGGCTACGCGGGATCGTTTTTGGTGGGCGTGGCTTTTGCCGCGGGGTGGACTCCGTGCGTAGGCCCCGTTTTAGGATCGATTCTTCTGTACGCGAGCACCAGCGACTCACTCGTGAGCGGGGTCGTGCTTTTGACCTGCTATTCGCTAGGGCTCGGTCTCCCACTGTTTTTGACTGCCCTGGGAGTGGATCGATTTTTGGCCTATTTCAAGGAAGTGCGGGCCTACCTGTGGGGCGTCTCGACGGTGAGCGGCATCCTGCTGATCGTCGTCGGCGTCCTGATTTACGCCAATTCCCTCACCATGGTGACGAGTTTTCTTGAACGGTATGGAATCGGCTGGTACGTCGGCCAATAAGGAATTCCGTACCTCCGCGCACAGTCCATTCCCTCGGCCTGTCACCGCTTCGGCAAGCCTATCTACCACCAGGAGTTCGATGTATCCGACTGGAATTGCATGCTTGATGTTATCGAGTACACGTCGTTATTCAGATCGGGACGCAAGAGGCTAGCACCAGGTTCCGAGACGGCAGGTGGTAAAGGTCTGATTGAACGCGTCGGAGGACTGACTGCCGAACGACGGTAGCCGCGAAGCGGACAGCATGGTCGGAATGGAGGAGAGGCTTGCCGTGGCGTTTGCACCGGAATTCTCTTCAGGATCGGAAGTTCCGAAGTAGGGTGGAACGGCGGGCGTATCCTTGAGTTTTGCCAACAGACTCTTTCCTTGGTTTGCTGCCGCGCTGTCGGGGTATTTTTCAGCCAAAAGACGAAGGCGTTCCCGGGCCCAATCGTCGGCTCCCATTTCATGGTAACTGCTCGCAAGCAAGTACAGGGCATCGGGCGCGACGGGCCTATCAGGGTAGAGTTTCATGATCTGCTCAAAGCGATGCGCGGCGGCCAAATAGGAACCCCGCCGGTAGTAAAATCGGCCTACGAATAAGTGCATCTCCCCCAGCCAGTTGTGACACTCATCGAGTTTTTCCAGAGAGAGCGCGTCGTAGCGGCTTCCCGGATACTCCTTTCGGACGCGCTCGAATGCCATGATCGCCTTCTGCATCGGCTCCGGGTCCCGGTCGACCGTTTTGGCCATCTTCATGTAGACCTCTCCGACTCGAAAGGCGGCGTAGGGAGCGAGAACGTGTGTCCTATAAAACTCGAGGAAGCGATTGTACTCGGTCAACGCTTCGGCGTATTCCTCCTTCTCGAAGAAGGCTTCCCCGCGTTTCATGATGACGTTGGGGTGATAGTACCGCTCCGTGCTGTCTTCGATGAAGATCTGTTCGTCGGTGCCGGAGATTGGATTTTTGACGAGGTCCCGTATGTCCTTGGGACCGCTGGTGCAGGCCGTGAGCAAGGTCAACCCGGTTACGAGCAAACCCATCCTTCTCAGAAGATGAGCTCCCGCCCGCAGTGGCATGCATGGAATTCGGGATGGGCGATCCATGGGAGTTGTTCATAGCAAGGAACGGCATCGAAATGCAACCATCGAAATATAATCTCATAGACCCATAGACCGGAAACATTACGACGCCGGCGGGATGCGGGACGGTTTACGGGGAGTTTGCGGGAGGAGTTCGGGAGTTTGTTTGATTGACCGGTCTTCTATTGCTCCCTATAATCCCTTCCTCTTGAAGCCAGGCCGTTGCCTTTCTGACCAACCGGTAGGACGCGCGGTAGGACGCGATGATTCGAACGAGGCTCGTTGGAACGGGGAGTTATCTGCCCGACCGTGTCGTGAGTAATGAGGAGATTGCTCCCTTGGTGAGGGTCGATCCTGCCCACATCTATCGGGTGACCGGCATCCGAGAGCGTCGATGGGCAGCTCCGCACGAAGCGTCTTCCGACATGGCGGTCGAGGCGGGGCGTCGTGCGCTTGCCGCCGCCGGATGCGAGGCGTCGGACGTGGAGGCGATCATTCTCTCGACGACGTCCCCGGATATGGCGTTCCCTTCGACGGCCTGTTTGGTCCAACGAGGGTTGGGCTGCAAACGGGTTGGAGCGTTTGACGTGTCCGCTTCGTGCTCCGGTTTTCTCTACGGACTCTCGATGGGGCGGGCGTTGATTCAGAGCGGTCAGGTGAGGACCTGCCTCGTGGCGGCGTCGGAGGTCAAATCTCGGTACATCGATCCGAACGATCGAGCCACCGCCATGGTGTTTGGAGACGGAGCCGGCGCTGTTGTCTTGTATGGCGAGGAGGACCGAGGTCCCCACGAGAGCAGAATCATGGGGATTCGAGTCCATGCGGATGGGGAGCAGCATGCATTGATCCGCGTTGCGGCGGGTGGATCAAGGACTCCGATTTCATCGGACGAGTTGAGGAGGCGGGCGCACACGATTCGCATGAACGGCGCCGCGCTCTATCGAGTCGCCGTTCGCAGGCTCGAACAGGCCGTGCGGGAGATCTTAAAGGAAAACGGCGTTGCTCTGAGCGATCTTAGCCAGGTGGTGCTCCATCAAGCGAACGGCCGTATCATGAGTCGTGTGGCGGATCGACTGGGGATCGTTCCCGATCGGCTGTCATCGGTCATCGAACGGTACGGCAACACCTCGTCTGCGTCGTTGCCCATTGCGTTGGATGACGCGGTGCGCGGCGGACGAATCGTCAGCGGGGATGTGGTGTTGTTGGGCGGCTTTGGCGGAGGCCTGACGTGGGCAACCGGACTGATACGGTGGTGAAGACGACGCGGCTTCACGGCTGCACAAGGTCCTCTTGTGTTGGAGGGACTCGCTGCCGAGCCGGACCGTGGTGACCGCTGTGAATCGGTAGGCGAACCATGAACCGACTGCCTTTGGGCTCGTTGGCTTCGACCCAGACGTCTCCGCCGTGTCCTTCGACGAGATGTTTCACGATGGCCAAGCCGAGACCGGTTCCGCCCAACTCGCGGGATCTGGCTTTGTCGACGCGGTAAAAACGTTCGAAGACGCGCGGTCGGTCCGTCTCCGGAATGCCGATCCCCGTATCAGCGACGCTCAATTCGATGGCTCCTGTGAAAGCAATAGCTCCTGCCGGGTGATCGCCCGCCCGTGGTCTTGATGCCCGTTTCGCCGTCACGGTGATGGTGCCGCCCGGCGGCGTGTATTTCACGGCGTTGTCCAGCAAGTTGGTCATCACCTGAACCAACCGGTCTTCGTCGCCGGCAATGGAAGGCACGGCGTCTTCAAGGAACGTGACGAGCCGGTGTCCTTTTTTTTCGGCCAGCGGTTTGATCGTCGCGAGCGCGCGGTCGATGACCGTGCGAAGGTCGATCGGATCCTGACGAAATGAGACGCGGCCTGATTCGATGTGCGAAAGTTCGAGCAGGTCTCCAATAATGAGGTTCAACCGATCGCTTTGCTTGAGGATGATATCGAGAAAATTTTCCGCCATCTCCGGGTCGTCCTTGGCACCGTCCAGCAGAGCTTCCACGTATCCCTTGATCGAGGTGAGCGGTGTGCGCAATTCGTGGGAGACGTTGGCCACGAAGTCCTTGCGGATAGTTTCTAGGCGGCGAAGCTCCGTAATATCGTGACAAACCAACACCACGCACGCCTCGTTGTCCCGTTCCCCTCCCGCGAATGAAGCTTCGATCTGCAAACACCGCCCCGTCAGCGGGAGAATCAGTTCGGCCTCGCGATGACTTCGAGATCGAAGCGTCGCCTCCACCAGCTCGCTCAACTGCCGGTTGCGGAACAGTTCGGCAAACGGACGCCCTCGCGCCTCGGCGCGGGAGATGCCGAAGATGCGTTCCAAGGCGGGGTTCATTTGCAATACATAGCCACGGCGATCCAAGACCATCACGCCCTCGATCATGGATGTCAACACGGCCAGCAGTTGCGCCCGGTCTTCGGACAGCTCGGCGAGCTTGGTCTGGATGCGGTCGGCGATTTGGTGGAGAGCGTCGGCGAGACCATCGACTTCATCGTGTGCGGCGTGCTCGGAAGAGACGGTGAAATCTTCCGATTCCAGACGTCTGACAGCCCGCGCCACGGCCGAAAGCGGTTGTGTCAGGCTGTGTACAAGCCACACAGTGAACGCCGCAGCCGCCAGGAAGACGAGCCCCAGCGCGATGACGATGGTTCGTTTGGCGTGTTCGATGTCTCGGTCCATCTGAGTCGTCGCAAGCCCTACGCGCACAATGATCGGACCATGAGGAGCGTCGGGTGCCGTCGTCACGGCTCGATAACGGGTGCGCTCACCGGTTGTCTCGTCGATCCTGATATCCTGGCCCCGTCCTGAGGAGAGAGCTTGTCGAACTTCCGGCTTGTTTGCTTGATTGTCAGGAACGGATGGGGCGTCGCCCGGGCCAGCGCTGTCGGCGATGACGGTGCCGTCCGAGGCGATGAGCGTGATGCGGGCGGCGGCACGGGCGCCAAGCTCGCGAGCGATGGTGTGGAGGCGTGAGGGCGAAGGAAGGTGATCCGCCGATGCAAACAGGGAGGACAGGTTGGACTCGACGAGCGTGACCGTGGTTTCCAAGACGGTGTTTTGCTGGAGCAGGCGTTGACGATCCAACGCCCGGGCGATGAAGATTCCCGCCATGACAAAAAGACATGCCGTTGCGAAAACCGCAACACATGCCAGCTTCCATCTGATCGGGAGCCTCATGGGAAGAGGGGAAGATGGCGCATCAACAACGGAAAAATGACAGGGCGCAGAGAAAGAGGAGAGTGGTCGCGCATCATACGTCCCCTGCTGGATCTTTGAGTTTGTAGCCCAGCGATTTGACGGACACGATGGCATCTTCAAGAATGGGCAGTTTCTGCTTGAGTCGCCTAATATGGACGTCGACCGTTCGGGTCGTGCCGAAGTAATCATATCCCCAGACGGCATTGAGGAGCACATCGCGGGTCAACACTCGTCCCGGATGCCGAATCAAGTGTTCGAGCAACCCAAATTCTTTTGCCGTTAATACGACTTCTTCCTGGCCCACGCGAACCTCATGGCGCCCGAGGTCCATTGTCAATGGACCGTAGTGGTAATGGGTGGTCCCGGTGGCTTGAGCCCGTTCCATACGACGGAAGAGGGCTTTGACGCGGGCCGTCAGCGTCTTGGGGCTAAACGGTTTGGTGACATAGTCGTCGGCGCCCAGTTCGAGGCCGATGACGGTATCGGATTCTTCGGCTTTGGCCGTCAGCATGATGATGGGCAACATCGCCGTCTCAGGAGCGGCGCGGACCCGCTTACAGACCTCGAGGCCGTCCATATCGGGCAACATGAGGTCCAGCACGATCAGATCCGGCTTTTCTTGAGAGACGAGTTTTAAGCCCTCCGGGCCTGTTGCGGCGGTAATTACACGAAAGCCGTCCTTTTCCAGGTACAGCTTGACGAGCTGTTGGATGTCTTTTTCGTCCTCGATAACGAGGACTTTCTTGGGCGAAGAAGCCGGCATAGACGATTCTCAGCCTACGGATGGGCAATCAGGCTGTCAAGCGCAAGGAGAATAAAAGGCGAATAAATCGAGGGGATAAATTAGGAAGCAGGGGGCGGCAGACAGATGGTGCGTCGCGGGAGAGCAAATCGTTCTGCAGGTGTTGCGCGATTGCCGATCGCGAAGCGCAAGCGTCCTGTTGTGGTGAGGGAGGTGCCGAAGCCGTGGAAGGGGTGTCAGCAGGAGACTTACGGGGGGAGAGGAGCAGTGATGTTTGGGCTGTAGGGAATGCCGTACTGTAGTCTAGCCAATTGATAAATAAAGCAAATTGCGCGGCTCTCGGCGGCCGCCATAGTCTTGGAACCCTACAGAGATTCTGCGCTGCACCGAATAACAGAAAATTTGATCAATGAAAACAAGGTATT
>JANDJJ010000182.1 GCA_024330945.1 Nitrospira sp.
CTTCTTCCCTTCGGCTGGGTGCTCGTTGAGTGTTCGCCTCTTGAGAGCGGGAAGGTGGACGAGTCCGACTCCCTGAAGGTCCTCTGCGAGCGACGTTTGACTGCGGTGCGTCAGTGGGCGGATCGTGTGAGAGGCAAAGAAGCAGAGTGGCGGCGGAAGGAATTGGGACCACAAGCCGTCGGCTCCAGCCGCCATCAGCCGGAACCCACCCGCCCCCGCTCCTCTTGGGTGGACCAGAAGCTGGCTGAACTCTGCAGCAAGCCCGGCATCAAGCCCGACGATGCGCTGCGCGGGACGGCCTTGGCCGAGGCCGTGCGGGCGATCGAGGACCCCACGGTGCGCGCGGACGCCTTGGCCGACATCGTCGCCCGCTGGAAAGAGAAGGGCTGGTGGGACCAAACCAGCGGCGGGGCCGCGAAAAAAGCCAAGGCGATGTACGAGGAATTGCTCGGCCAAGCCCCAATCGCATCGTTGCGCCCAAACGATTGACTTGTGGGCACACAGTGGACACAATGACGCCACAAGCGAGGGAACGATGGCACAAGTGGGTGTGCGGAAATTGCGAGACCACCTCAGTGGATACCTCAAGAAGGTGAAGGAGGGAGAAGAGGTGGAGGTCACGGACCGAGGGCGTGTGATTGCCCGATTCGTGCCGGCCGAATCTCGGCGCGTGCCGGCGGGGGTCGACGCTCTTGTTCGCGAGGGCCTGGCGACCTGGAGCGGCGGCAAGCCTCAGGGTGCGAAACGGCCGCTCGTACTACGGGGTCGTTCGGTATCGGATCTGGTCATTGCTGAGCGCCGATGATTCTCTATTGCGACACCAGCGCACTGGTGAAGCTCTACGTGGAGGAATCCGGCTCGTCGAGGGTACGGCACTGGATAGATGCCGCCGACGTGGTCGGGATTGCCGCCATCGGCTATGTGGAGGCGAAGGCGGCCTTCGCGCGCGCCGTTCACAGCGGACGGGTCATCCGTCGAATGTACCGTCGAATGGTTGAGGATTTCGAAGCGGATTGGAGCCGATATCTCGTGGTGGAGCTCCATGAGCCAGTGCTCCGGTATGCTGGCCGGTTGGCCGAGCGGCATCGGCTGCGCGCCTATGATGCCGTACATCTCGCTGCGGCGCTGCAGATTCAGGCGCATGTCCCCGAGGGGATCACCTTTCTCGGATTTGACGACGAGCTCAATCGAGCCGCAAAGGCCGAACGATTGATGCTGGCGCCGCCTCCATCTTAACCGCGATGCTCCTGCACGTCGCCATCGTCTCGGACCAGTTTCTCCCAACCGTCATCCCCACGCTCATGCACCGGCCGAGGCTGGTGGTGCTGGTGGCGTCACAGCCCATGGCGGCCAAGGCGGAACGGCTGCGGCGGATGCTCGAAGCCGAGGGATGCGCCGTGGACGTTCGGGAGAAGGCCCCGGATGCCGGGTTGGACTGCATCCGCGCCTACGCGGCGCGTCTTGCCGAAGACCTGACAACACGATGGCCGGGGGCCGAGTGGGTCTTCAACGCGACGGGCGGTAACAAACTGATGACGCTCGGCTTCGTCGAAGTCTTCCGCGAGCGGGCCGACCGGATCATCTATACCGATACGGCCCACGGGCGGATCGAGGTGATCGCTGATCGGCACACCGAGGCCACGCAGCCGGAGCCGATGCGGGATATGCTGGATGTGCCGCGCTATCTGGCCGTGCAAGGGTTCCGCTATCAGCGCGACGCCGCGCAGGAGCCAGGCCGGCTGGCGCGCGTGGACTCTCGGCGCGACGTGGCGGCGCATCTGGCGCAGCAGGCGAGCCGGCTCAGCGGGCTGATTGCGCTGGTCAACGGACTGGTGCAGGCGGCGCTGGATGACAAAGGCCGCGAACTGGTTCATCCGGTGCAGCACCTGAAAGAGGAATTGCGTGGCGAGTGGCGGACGGCGTTCGAGCACTTCGCGCGAGCGAGCCTGGTGCAATGGGTGGGAAATCGCGGCGTGCGGTTCCCGGATGTGGAGTCGGCCCGGTTTCTCGGCGGGGGCTGGCTGGAGGAGTATGCCTTTGTGGTTGCGCGTGAGGCAGGGCTGTACGATGTGCGCATGGGTGTCACAGGTGTGTGGGAGGGTGCGGCATCGGCTCGCAACGAGTTCGACGTGCTGGCCTGTCACCGGAACCGGATGCTGTTTATCGAGTGCAAAACCTTGCGGTTCCAGGGCGACGAAAACGACAATGATCTCGCGTACAAGGTAAAGAGTCTCAGCGACGACGCGCGCGGACTGCTGGGAGATACCTGGGTGCTGGCGGCGCAGGAACCATCGCCCATCTTGCGGGATCGGGCGAAGCAAGCGGGATTTCAGATGATCGGGCCAAAGCATTTACGCACCTTGGCCGGCTGGCTGAATCTGTGGAAACAGGGACAATCTTGAACGGAAAGGGGGTGAGCAAAACATGTTCCAGCGCAATGGAGAAACATGTTGCGCATCGGATCGTGGAACCGGCCGATATTGCGCTGGTTTTTGGTGGGGGCAGAGAGATGGGATTCCGACCTGAAGAACAAGGGATGAAGACGTCGGAGGGAGGTTTCACGAAAAAGCTTGAGGCTCAAGGTGATGGGGCGCAGGTCATGACATACGTCGGAACAGCCGTCGTGCCGATGAGCGTGAACGGTAAAACCGAGATGGTGCCGGCCGATGTGACAGCCAGTTTTTCACGTCCTTCACCTGACGCGCCGTGGAGCGGTGGCGTGATGACCGCTCATTCGACCGAGGGTGGCGAACATCGGTACGCCTTGGCCGGTTTCGAGGTGGACACGCGGGGCATGCCGGATTTGTCGAAAGGCATGACCGTGACGAGTAGCGATGGGACTGAGCTTCACACGAGACATGAGTCCGAGCATGGCCTTGTTACTACAACTACCGTAGGCCCCGATGGGAATCCGGTGCGCAACTATAATGGAATTCCGGAAGGCGGTGTCTGGGTGATCGGGCCAAACGGGGAAGAGCAGCACATGTCTAACGTTGTATTAAGCGGAAGCGGCGGAGTGGCAGTGGATGGCAGGGGCTTGCCGTTTACCGGGCACGCGTTTGGGGACGAGAACGGGTTCCGTGGGGAGATTGATGGCACTGTACAGTG
>JANDJJ010000183.1 GCA_024330945.1 Nitrospira sp.
TGGTCAAGGCGACGGAGCTTATGGGGCAGGGGCGACTCAAGCCCGTGATTGATCGCACCTTCCTGCTGGCGGAAGCTCGAGCTGCGCAGGAGCTGATGTTGAGCCGGAAGTTTTTTGGAAAAATCGTCCTCGTTTGCTGACGAGGTGATGGATATGAAGGAGGGATGGCTTTTATGGGATGAGACAGGCCTTGTCTCGCAGTTGATGGCGTCGCCTAAATTGATAAGAAGGAGGAACTTATGCCCATGGTGAGTCAGATCATGGTCAAACGGCCGAAATCGATCGGCCCCAAAGTGTCCATTGCAAGTGCAGCCAAGCTGATGAAACAGGCTCGCGTGAGCTCGTTGCTTGTGAAGAAGGGGAAGCAGTTGACAGGGATCGTGACGGATACGGACATCGTTCGCCGCGCCGTCGCCAGCGGGAAGCCGTTGAGCAAATTGACGGTCGAGAAGATCATGACGACCCCCATTTGCACGATCGAAGGTACCCAGTCCGTTGATGACGCTCAAGAGATGATGGCCGAACTAGGCGTCCGTCATCTGGGGATCACCAAAAACGGCGACATCGTGGGCATTGTCTCAGTGCGAGATCTGTTGCTGTACTATAAACGTGCGGCCCAAGCAAGGAAGGCGTCCGAGGAGACCTATTCGGAGCCCAAGATCGGACAAGATTGACCCTCCTCTGCCGGAGCGGCCGGCAAGGCGTTCTTCCCGTCAGCGGAAATGACCGACAGGGAATAGGCCATGTTTTTACAAGGCGCCGCGGGTCTTCAGATCGGTGATGACGGCGCTGATATACAGCGCCATGGCGATGAGCAAGAGGGGAATGCCCACGAAGGTGCCTAAGTCCATGGCCCAGGCTCCGAAGCTGCCGCCATCCGTTCCTTGGGAAGCGGATGGGGCAGTCCGTGGCGCGTGATGCAGGTGAGACGGTCGGCGGCGAATTCGCCCATCAGGGCGAGATGACTGCTGACCAGGCTCCATTTCTCTGTTTGCTGGTGACAGGCAAGGCAATTGGCATTGTCATCGCTTCCGACGAATCGGATCGGGGTAGGTGTTGGTGATGTAGTAAATCCAGTGGCGAAATCCGTCCCGTTTTCCCTCCAAGGTACCGGTAATCCCGCACGTCACGTGCAGGCATAACACTGATCCTTCGCAATCCAGTTATTTCGATAATGGCGAGCAGCCAATGTCGGGCTGGCCGGATTGGCCTCGCCCGGCGGATCGACCAGCTTGGGCGAGAGGTGATAGCGCCGTTCTCCATTGCTCTTTGACTCCTTCCTGAAAGGCCTTCTCCAAGCCCCCGCGATAGGCGTTGAGGTCAGGAGATGTCTGCCAGGGGGTCGTACACGTTTGCCAGGGGTTCGTACACGTTTGATTGGTCTATTCAAGTCACGGTCGGAAGGGATGAAGGAGACACGATTGCCATGGTGAAGCCGGCGACGGCTTTTTGTAGCCGTCGCGAAACTCTGCGAGGTCAGGGGTGAAGAGGTTAAATGGAAAGTTGCTGCACCAAGTGCCCTAGCTCCGGCAGGATCAACGCCTCCATGGCGAGTTTGACGGCATGTTCGGACCCCGGAATCGAAAAGACCGCACGACCCTTCACGACGCCGGCGGTGGCGCGGCTCATGATGGCCGCCGATCCGATCTCTCGATAGGTCAGATAGCGGAAAATCTCGCCGAAGCCGTCCAGTCGCTTTTCCAACATCCGATCGATCGCTTCGAACGTCGAGTCGCGGCGCGAAATGCCCGTTCCCCCGTTGACGATAATTGCCTGAGCCATGCTCTGAGTGATTCCTTGATTGATCCGAAACAGAATTTGTCCGGGCTCGTCCTTGACGATGTAATAGGCGACGACGGTGTGACCCGCGTCCTTGAGCATGTGCATGATGAGTTGCCCGCTTGCGTCGGTCTCTGGCGTGCGGGTATCGCTGCACGTAATGACGAGACATTGAACGGAGACGGGTGCCTTGCCTTTATGTTCGTGAACCGCGTTGCTGGTCATAACGTGCCACTATGTGCCTGTAAAAAATTCAAGACGAGTCCGCGCTGATTTTCTGATGATGACTCGATCGAACTATTGCCAGACGGAATCCGGTCTCAAGCTTGCCGCCGGTGTTCCTTTGGTGATGTGTTCGTCGAGGATCGTGGCGACGTCGGCTTCCGTGACCTTGGAGTACCAGGTTCCGTCCGGATAGACCACCACGGTGGGACCCTGCTCGCAGGGGCCGAGACAGCCCGTGGCGGTGACTACGACCTGCCCCGGCGGCACGGCTCGTTGCATCAGCCCCATGTTGAAGGCCATCAACAATTGTGCGGCTCCCGCCGATCCGCAGGATGGTTTCGGGTGACCGGGCGGCCTGGAGTTGGTGCAGACGAGGATATGATACTTGGGCTTTGGCATGGCGCTCTCCTTTTTCTCCCTTGCGACGATGATCGTTGTCAATGGGCGGCCATTCCCCGTTCGTTATCGAACCTTGTAAGCCTCCCATTGCCGGATGACTTCTTCGGGGAAGCCCCACCTGACGAGGCCTTTCATGATCCACTCGATGTAATGATCCTTGGGTTTGAACTTGCCGATCGGAGCGGCGACGTAGGTTGTCGCCAGCTCTTTGTTTCCTTCCTGATCGGTGACCGTGATCTGCACGTGGCGGTAGGCGCCTTGCGGCACGTCGTTCTCAAACTCGTCCATGAGTTTGACGTCTTCCTCCGTCAACTCAAAGACGCCTCCCCATACCAGCTCGCCCGGTGACGGAACGATGCTGGCCAACCCGCAGCGCCATTGAGAAGACCATCGACAGAACTTGATCGTATGGTCCGCGAGCGTGGCGAGATGGAGAAACCTGTGTTCCGGAGCCCGACGTTTGAGCTGAGCAGGATTGAGTTGGTCCGCGTAGAGAAAGAACTTCATGCAATGGGCACGGCCTCCGATCCAGAAACACCGGTCGATACTTGTAGCACAAGGTCTTTTAACCAGACAAGCGGCGATATGGCCCCTCATCCGGACGTACGGTTGGTGGTGGAGTTCTCAGGTGCCCACACGAGTGCGAGAGCCCGGCGGCCAAGGCGGGGCTCATGCGGGCGCTGATCGCAAAGCCGATGTG
>JANDJJ010000184.1 GCA_024330945.1 Nitrospira sp.
GATTCATTCACCAGCCACACAAACTACATGTGAAGCTCGGTAGAGGGAGACCTTCGTGCGATCGCCCCTTCTGAGGCGGTTGGTCGCGCTGATACAGTTGAGTGTGGTTTCCGGCCGCGGTGAGTCGGCTGAGGATTTTGTCGGCAGTGATCCGTGAATCTCTGTGGCCGAATGCCGCAAGAGCCGATCTATTCCATCGTGTCCATCGTGGCTGTCGTCTCGCTCATCAATTTCGTCCTTTGTCAAGTTCGCCACGGTTCGACAACAGAGGAGAGCGCGGCCAATGTTTTTCCTTGGCGGACTCCCCAGCATTTCGTGCCATAATACCAGCCGTTTCAACACCGAGCGTTTATGGGCCAGAGCCGATCATCGTCTTCCTCTTCATTGTCCTCGCGGGTGATGATCATGGACGCATCGGACTGTCTGCGTCTCGTGATTCCCTACAGCCGGAGTTGGTTTGTGGTCGGCTTTCTGGGGTTTTGGCTCTGTGCGTGGGCGGTGGCCGAGGTCGTTATCCCCTTTCGATTTCTAGAAGGAGAGGCGCCGTCTGGCGGATGGTCGCTGATGGTCGTCTGGTTTGCGGTCTGGACGGTAGCCGGCGTCTTGGCTGTCTATGCCTGGTTATGGCAGGTGATGGGCAAGGAGATCGTGATCATACAGGATGGTCGCCTCACACTTCGTCGTGACATTGGAGGATTTGGTTGGGACAAGGTCTATGAGCTGGAGAAGGTGCGAGCCTTGAGGGCTGCCCCGGTCGTCTTCGACCCCATGGATTTGTCGATGGCTCTGCAATTATGGGGCATCGGCGGCGGAGCCATTGCCTTCGACTATGAGGGGAAAACCCGTCGCTTCGGTATCGGTCTCGATGAAACAGAAGCCAAACAGGCCGTGGCGGCGATCAAGAAACGGTGGCGAGCGGCAGATTGATCTCACGGCCCGACCTCAGCATGATTGTTGCGCTCTTCTTGCTTCGGCTCTTCGAAAATATGGTCTTGCCTTTGCAACTCCTCCGTTTTAGAAGGGGAAAGTCAGGCCGTTCTGTCGCAGAATGCGACAGAACGGCTGTCTCACTGTTGCAGTTTGGGGCAACAAAGTGAGTCTCTCCTGGAGAGAAATGTCCCTGTAGCAGACGGAGACGGTGATGACGGAAGAATGGGGAGCGATCTTGGTCGTCGATGACGATGCCGACATGCGGGAATTGGCCCAGGACATGTTAAGGGACCGAGGGCATCAGGTATCCGTAGCTGGAAGCGGCGAAGAAGCCCTGAAGCTTCTGGCGGAAGAAGATTATGCCGTGGTGCTGACGGATCTCCGGATGAAAGGCATGCAGGGGCTCGAACTGCTCAATCGCATCAAGCGAGAGTACCCGGAGGTCAATGTGGTGCTCATGACCGCGTTTGGCTCGGTGGATACCGCTGTCGAAGCGATGAAGCACGGGGCGAGCGACTATCTTACCAAACCGGTTAAGAAGGATGAGCTGATCCGGGTCGTTGAGCGGGTGATTAGAGAAGCGGCCCTTCGGCGCGAGGTGGATCGGCTTCGTAGGGAAATACGGAAGGAATATAGTTTTCATCAAATTTTGGGCAAGAGCAAAGCGATTCAGGCAGTGTTTGATCTCATCCGCAGGGTTGCTGATAGTCCGACCAACGTCTTGATCACTGGCGAAAGCGGCACGGGCAAGGAACTGGTCGCCAAGGCCATCCACTATAACAGCAGCCGCAAAGAGGCGCCGTTTGTTCCTGTGAATTGCGCAGCGATTCCGGAACAACTGTTGGAGAGCGAGCTGTTTGGTCACATGCGCGGCGCCTTTACTGATGCGAAGACCGACAAGCGAGGCCTCTTTGAGGAAGCGCAAAAAGGGACGTTGTTTCTTGACGAGATCAGCGAGCTGCCGCTCATGTTGCAGGCCAAACTGCTGCGGGCGATCCAGGAAAGGGAAATCAGGCGGGTCGGCGCCACCAAGCCGATCGCAGTGGACGTGCGGATCATCGCGGCGACCAACTTGAACCTGGCCGACGAAGTCAAGAACAAGCGGTTCCGCGAAGACCTTTACTATCGGCTCAATGTCATTGAATTAAAACTGCCTCCTCTGCGCGAACGGCGAGAGGACATTCCGCTGCTGGTCGATGCGTTTTTGAAGAAGTGTGCCGAGACGGGAGGAAAACCGGTCAAAGGGATCAGCGAAGCAGCGTTGGCGATGTTGATGGACTATGCCTGGCCGGGTAACGTGCGCGAGCTTGAAAACGTGATCGAGCGGGCTGTCACGTTGAGCCGTGGGGAAAAGATCTCTCCAGACGATCTGCCTCCGGCGGTGCAAGGGGCGCGTGGCGACCGCCGGGTGCTGGACGAGGCGGCGGAGAAGAGTCTGCCTTTGCACGAGGTCGAAAAGGAATACATTAAAAAGATTCTCGAAAAGACCGGCGGCAACAAGTATCAGGCCGCCCACGTTCTGGGCATCGACCGCAAGACCCTCTATCGCAAGCTTGCCGAAATCGAAGGGAAACCTCACCCGGAAGACTAGGGACCGCCTCTGACCATCTAGGGGGCAGGGCCACCTGCTCCGAATCAGGCCGGGATGGATCGGATGAAGGAGATAGGTCGTCGAATCATGCGCGTGGCACCGATGATGGTCGCGGTCGTCACGATCGCCATCTTGCTGATCGATGCGCTGACGCCACTCGAATTGGCGACCTCGATGCTCTATGTTCTTCCGTTGCTGCTGACGTTTGTCTTTCCCCGCCGGTCTCTCTCGTTCGCCTATGCCGCCTTGGCGACGGTGCTTGTGTGGGCCGTCTTTCTGCTCAAGCCAACGGAGGAGTCGTCTCTCTATGCGCTGGTCAACCGGGTGTTGGGGACGGTGGTGCTCTGGATGATCGCGACAGGACTGGTTCGTTACAGGCTGGCACAAGATGAACTTAAGTCCGAGCGAGTCGAACGGGCCCATGCTGAAGGACTGATGATCGAGGCGCTGGAAGCCCGTTCTCATGCGCACGAAGCGGCGCGGGGAGCAAAAGCGGGTCAGCGTGCGGCCGAAGAAAAACTCTTGGTCAGCCAACTGCGGCTGGACAGCATCATCGACTCCGCTATGGATGCCATCATCA
>JANDJJ010000185.1 GCA_024330945.1 Nitrospira sp.
GGCTGATCCGATCACTATGAGCCGGCACAGAGAAGGGAGGCTCCGGTCGACGGCGGCTTTGGCGATCACTTCCGGTCCGATCCCCGCCGGATCTCCCATCGTGATGCCGAGCAGGGGTAGGGCTGTCGTACTGGGCGATGACATGGTCATAATCGGCCTTTTAAGGGTGAAGAGCAAGGTACAGGGTGTAGCCCACGTAGATCAAGGAGCCACTGCCGAGTAGCCAGGCGCGCCAATAGCCGCCAATGAAAAGCTGGAGCAGATAAAAACTCGCCGCCTGCAGGGCCAGCACCATCGTCGAACTGGCCGATGCGGTAATCACCCAATCGGTGCCAATCAACCCAAGGGAAACCGGGATGGTGCCTTGAAAGACCATCGCCCCCGTGACGTTGGCAACGGCCAGCCGGTCCTTTTTACGGTAGAGCCAGAGAAAACTGTTCGACATCTCGGGCAGTTCGGTTGCGAGAGGGGCGATGAGGAGTGCGAGTAACAAGGGAGAGATGTCAAAGGCTCCGGCCATCGATTCCGTCGCCGCCACAAAGAGGTGCGCCCCCAAAATCAGTCCGGCCAGGCCGGTCAACGTTTGCAGTCCGATCATCAGACGGGGGGGCGTCGCCTTGGATTTGGCGAAGATCAGCGGCTCAAGCTCGCTACCCGCTCCATCTTGCTCTGGCGTATTGAATTTGAGCCTCATGTAGTAGGCGTAGAGACCGATCAGCACAACAGCCGCAGCCAGGTGAACCACTCGGTACGAACTGTAGATGCATCCCAACGCAATGATGTAGCCGGCCAGAAAAAATCCCAGATCCATGACCACTTCACTGTAGTTCAAATGGAACCGCGCCGTACGTTTTCCTGCCCAGGCATACAACAGTAACAAGAGTGCCAGCATGGGAAGGACCAGTGTGCTGAGCATGAACGGTGCTCCTAGAATGGCACCGAGTCCTACATCGACCTCATCCTGACTGTCTCCAAAGAAGATGGCAATAACCGGAATAGATGTTTCGGGCAAAGTGGTGCCGATGGCCGCGAGAATGCTGCCCACGGCACCTTCCGAAATACCCCATCGTTTGCCGAGCCATTCAATGCCGTTGGTAAACAATGCGCAGGCGCCCAACGTCACGGCAATGGAGACGAAAAACAACAGGATATAGAGCAAGATTTCCATCGTTCGAGCCCTATGATGTGGTTCGCTTCCTCATGCGGGAGTTTCGCTGTGACGGAGCAAGGCGCGCGGGATTTCGTCCGACGCTCTGATTGGCCTGATAAGTGCGATCAGCTTCCGCTATCACCTGTTGGAGCGGTAGCCCTGTCCGGTCGGCGATGACTTTGCAGTCTCGATATTCGGGAGCCGCTTTGTCGATACCGTCTTTCATCGTGGCAACCTTCATCTGAACAGTCTGGCCGCGGACCGTCACCGGGACAATCCGACGAGGAAGCACATGGCGGGACAGTTCTTGCACACGCACGCCGAGCGTGGTCGTTTCCTTAAACAGCACGTCGAGGATCGCCTCGCTCCGTTCCGGCGCCGCCAGGCAAGTGAGAACCACGCCGGGCCTGCCTCGTTTCATGATGGCCGGGGTCAGCGCGACGTCCAAGGCTCCGACTTGAAACAGACGCTCCATCACATGTTCGTAAACCTGTGGTGCCAAGTCGTCCACATTCGTCTCGATCTGCAGGATCCGCTCCATCAGCGGTTGGCCGGAGGTGGCTTCGGAGAGGAACACACGCAACACGTTCGGCCACTGTTCTGGGTTGTGATCACCGGCGCCGTATCCGACGGCGGCGATTTTCATCGTCGGAGTCGAACCGAAATCCGATACGAGGGTGCGCAGCAGCGCCATGCCCGTTGGCGTGGTAAGCTCGCAACGTGGTCCCTCGGCATAGACGGGAATCCCTTTTGCGAGAACCGCTACGGTCGGCCCCGGTACGGGTAACAGTCCGTGAGCCGTTTCCACCATTCCGCTCCCCACGTTGACGGCGGAGGCTGTGGCGCTGGTGACGTCCAGCAGATGGCAACCCAGCACGCTGCCCACCACGTCGATCAACGAATCGATGACTCCCACTTCATGAAAACGGACCTGGCGGCCGGCGGTGTGATGGGCTGTTTTCTCCGCTTCGGCCAATCGATCGAACACAACGAGGCTCCGTTGTTTGACGGCAGGCGGCAGGACGCCGGCGGCCACGATCCGGCGGATATGGGGAAGCGAAAGGGGCCGCTCGAATCCTCGTTGGACGAGTACATCCACCTTCGTGGCCTCCAACGACCCCCGACGCACGGGTCGCTTGCGCAGCCGGTATCCCCTCAACTTCAGGCCTTTGAGTCCGTTCGCCAATGCGGTCCAAGACAGTCCAGCGTCGACGAGCGCGCCTAGTACCATATCGCCGCTGATGCCGGAAAAACAGTCGAAATGCAGATGGCGTCCCATGGCTCCTGAGGCCTCTCGTTTCGAAAACAGCGCGGAACGGGCGGACATCTTACCCAAGCGAACGGCGCGCGGCAATTTGTTTCCGTCGTCTCGTTGACAGCCCCCCGGCGCTGTGTTATCCGAATCAGCACGCTTGCGTAACAGCCACCTTGCTTGCCTCATGAAGACCGAAAAGGCTCGACCATTCTCCCGCCGCCCCCGACAGTTCGCACCACCGCGTCACCGGGGTACGGGATTCCATTCATCACCTCCGCGGGCGATTTTGTCAGGGACGGCGGCGCTGTGTCTCTGTCTCTCCATCTTCGTGTCGATCGACGGCGAAGCGCGAACCAAGCCCGATCGCGTTCCTCGCCCGGAACCGGAGCTCAAGATCATCGATCTGAAAATGGATCCCCTTCCGTTTGAACCGGGGAACGGGCCCTTGCAAATCATGGTGACCGTGCAGCTTCCCAAGGAGTTGGATGAGTCGTGTATTCTGGAGGTGACGTCATTGATCAGTTCGCCGTCCAAAACTTCGCTTCGCTTTTTGAGCCACCGACAGCCGGTCGAGATTCCGCAGGGAGAAGAAGGCTCTGCGGATCGGCCGACCCTGTCCGTCGAGCTTGTCTGGGATGGGCAGGATCACCGTAAGCAACA
>JANDJJ010000186.1 GCA_024330945.1 Nitrospira sp.
AACGCAGGAGTCGGCGTAGCGGGCGTCACGATCACATCGACCTCGTTGAACGCCGCCTCAAAATCCTGGCGCACCAACGTCCGCACGGCCTGCGCCTTCCCATAGTAAGCGTCGTAATAGCCGGCGCTCAGCACGTAAGTTCCCAGCATGATGCGTCGCTTCACTTCAGGCCCGAATCCCTCTTGCCTCGTCTTCGTGTACAAATCCAGCAGATCCGCGGTCTCTTTCGCGCGCAGGCCGAACTTGACGCCGTCAAAACGAGCGAGGTTGGAACTGGCCTCGGCCGTTGCCAGCACATAATAGACCGCGACGGCCGCATCCGTTCTGGGAAGCTCGATGTCCTTGATCTCTCCCCCCAGGTTTTTGAGCTCGCCGATGGCGGTCGTGACCGCCTGTTCGACTTCCGGATCAAGTCCCTCCGTAAAAAATTCCCGAGGGACGCCGACCCGCAATTTCTTAAGATGTTTCTTCATCAGAGCCTTGGTGTAGTCGGGAACAGGCACGTCGGCCGATGTGGAATCCATGGGATCATGGCCGGCGATCACTCCCAGCAGCAACGCGGCATCTCTCACGTCCTTTGTAATCGGTCCGATTTGGTCGAGTGACGAGGCAAAGGCCACCAGACCGTATCGCGATACGCGCCCATAGGTCGGTTTCAAGCCGACGACGCCGCAAAACGCAGCCGGCTGGCGGATCGACCCTCCTGTATCGGAGCCGAGGGCCGCAACGCATTCGTCCGCCGCCACCGCGGCCGCCGACCCTCCGCTGGAACCGCCGGGCACGCACTGAAGGTTCCACGGATTCCGGCTGGGGCCGAACGCGGAATGTTCGGTCGAAGACCCCATCGCGAATTCATCCAGGTTCGTTTTGCCGATCAACAGGTACTCCTGCTTGCGCAGCTTGGCAACCGCGGTGGCGTCGTACGGCGGTACAAAGTGTTGCAACATGCGCGAGCTGCACGTCGTCGGCACGCCTTCGGTGCAGATATTGTCCTTGATTGCGATCGGCATCCCCATCAAGGGCTCGGTCTTGCGCCATTGTTTCAATCGACGATCCAATTCCACGGCCTGAGCCACGGCCTGTTCCCTCGTCTGATGGACGAAGGCCCTCACTTTCGACTCCACCTGGCCGATCCGCAGCCCGTAAGCGTGCACGATCTCGGCGGCGCTTACTTCCCCGACGGCGAACTTCCGCTGAAGCTCGAACAGAGTCAGTTTATGCAGCGCCATCAGCGTTTATCCTGAATCTGGACAATGCGGTTCTTTTCATCGACTCGCACGATTTTGGGGGCGTGTTTTTTAATCTCTTCGTCGCCGTAGTACTCGTAGCAAAAGATGATGATCTGGTCGCCGACGGCGGCCTTCCTCGCCGTAGGGCCATTCAAAATGATCTCTCCCTTGCCTCGTGCTCCATTGATCGCGTAGGTCATAAACCGTTCGCCGTTGTTCAGATTGGAGCATACGATCGCTTCATACGGCAGAATACCGGCCGCCTCCATCAATTCCTGGTCGATGGTAAGACTCCCTTCATACTCCAGAAAGGTGCCCGTGACCGTGGCGCGATGAATTTTTGAACGCAACATCTGTCGAAACATTCCATCCTCGTCATTCGTACAATTTCCGCCCGACACACGGTGGTTAACGTTCTTCGATGATTTTGGGCACGTGAAACCCGTCTCCTTCGCGATCCGGCGCGTTGGCCAACGCCTGTTCCACGGCCAGGGAGGGACGCACTTCGTCATCTCGAAACACGTTGACCCGGCCGATCACCGTGGCGGTCGGTTCCACCCCCGTCGTGTCATATCGGTTCAAATGTTCGACGTGGTCAAGAATCTGGCTTAACTGTTTGGCGAAGAGGTCCTTTTCCTCGTCGGTCAGGTGCAGCCTGGCCAGCAAGGCGACATGTTCGACCTGTTCTCGGGTGATCTTCATGGGCAACGTGCTTTTTGATGACGGTCCGCCCGCTTATTCGACGGTCACGCTCTTGGCCAGGTTCCTTGGCTGATCGACGTCGGCTCCACGGAGCACGGAAATATGATAGGCCAGCAACTGCAATGGGATCGTAAAGAGAATCGGAGACATCAAGGGATGCACGTCGGGAACGGTAAACACCGCATCGGCAACTTTCCCCAGATCCCGTTCCCCCTCGGCCACGAACGCAATGACTGGCGCGCGCCGCGCCTTGACTTCCATCAAATTGCTCACTGTTTTTTCGTACAGGCGGTCCCGCGGCGCCAACACCACCACCGGCATATCCTTGTCGATCAAGGCGATCGGTCCATGTTTCATCTCCCCCGCCGCGTAGCCTTCGGCGTGAATGTAGGAAATCTCCTTTAGCTTGAGCGACCCCTCCAGCGCGATCGGATAATTGATGCCGCGGCCTAAAAACAAAAAATTCCGCTTTTTGTAATATCGCTTGGCGACAGCCACGATCTCAGCCTCTCGCCCCAGCAACCGCTCGACCAGCGCCGGAATCCGAACCAGCCGATCAAGCCACGCCTTCCCATCCACCGCGGTCATGACGCCCCGCACGCGGGCGATGTGCAAGGCCAATAGATACAACGCCGTCAATTGCGCGGTAAAGGCCTTGGTCGAGGCCACGCCGATTTCCGGCCCGCAATGGGTGTACAGCACGCCGTCGGATTCGCGGGCCAGCGTGCTGCCCACGACGTTCACGATCGAGACGGCGCGAGCGCCCTTCGCCTTGGCTTCCCTCGCGGCGGCAAGCGTGTCGGCGGTCTCGCCGGATTGCGAGATGGCCAGGAACAGGTCGCGCTTCCCGATCAGCGGATCACGGTACCGAAACTCGCTGGCAATGTCGACGTGCACGGGAATGCGGGCCAGATCTTCCAAGAGATATTTCCCCACAAGGCCGGCGTGCCACGATGTGCCGCACGCCACGATCCAGATCCGTTCCGCCTCGGCGAAATCCTGCGGCGTCAATCCGATGTCCGGCAAATCGGCTTCACCAGCCTCGTAGGAATAGCGCCCTCGCATCGTGTCCAGGATGGTTTGCGGCTGCTCGTGGATTTCTTTCAGCATGAAATGGG
>JANDJJ010000187.1 GCA_024330945.1 Nitrospira sp.
TCTCGGAGAAAGGCTCAAGCAGGCGACAGCCATGGGCCTCGTGCTCACTGAACCGCCTCGTTATGACCGTGTCCGTATGGTGGCCCGCAAAAACGCAGTGGTTTCCGGGTTAGTCAAGGGGATCGCGACGCTGTTCAAAGCCTGGAACATCGAGGTGGTACAGGGGCGCGGGGAGTTGATCGACAACAAGACGATCGCCGTCACTGATGCCGCCGGCGCCACGACGCAGGTCCAAGCCGACGCAGTGGTGATCGCAACCGGCTCGTCCTGGCCGGCGCTCCCGCAGTTTCCCATCGATGGCAAACGGATCATCACCAGCAAGGAGGCGCTGGATCTAGAAACAGTGCCCAAGCGGATGGTGATCCTCGGCGCCGGTGTTGAAGGGTGTGAATGTGCGACATTGTTTAGCGGACTCGGTTCGGCGGTGACATTGGTGGAGTTGCAACCTCGTGTGCTTCCCTTGGAGGATGACGATGTCTCGCTGTTGATGGAGCGGGAGTTGAAAAAACGGTCGGTTGAGGTGAAAACCGGCACCACGATTCAAACAGTCGAACATCGGCCAGATGGATTGGCTGTGACGTTGGCCGATGGCACGACGATGGACGCCGATACCTTGCTGATCTCCATTGGGCGGGGTTTCCGGTCGAAAGGAATCGGACTGGACCGCGTCGGTGTGGCGCTGGGGCCGCGGGGGGAAGTACTGGTCAACGAGCGGATGGAGACCAACGTGCCGGGTGTGTACGCGATCGGCGATGTGGTGGGCAAAGCCATGTTGGCCCATGTGGCCTCGGCGCAAGGCAAGGTTGCGGTCGAAAATATTCTCGGCCATGAGACCACGATGAATTACGATGTGATTCCAGCCGGCATCTTCACCTTGCCGGAAGTGGGCCGGGTTGGCTTGACAGAACGGCAGGCCCGTGAACGGGCTCAGTTGAGAGGAGACAATCCCGATCAGGCCGTCAAGGTCGGGCGGTTTCGGTATGCCGCCCTGGGAAAAGCGCAGGCCACGGGAGAAACTACCGGGCTGTTCAAGATCATCGCCGATGCCGCGACCGGCAAGATCCTGGGTGCTCATCTTGTTGGGAGCCACGCAGCGGATTTGATTCACGAAGCGGCGTTGGCCATGGAGGTTGGTGCGGCAGCCGACCAGGTGGCTCGAATGATCCATGCCCATCCGACGTTGGCTGAGGGCGTCATGGAAGCCTGTGACGACCTTGAGGCCCTGGCCATTCACCAAGCGCGCAAAAGGACCGGCCCATGATTCGCTCGCTAGCGATCAAACTTGGTCTGCTGACTGCCACGATGGGCATGGTGTGGTGGATAGCGTGGCAAGCTCCCGACGGAGTGGACCCTGAGACGCTCTCGCCGGACGAACCAGCGCCTCTCGCTGTTGAAGCTTCCGTCAAAGAGCCGCCAATCCCTAAGGAGACCGAGACACAGGCTGGGGCGGCAGGTGAGCCAGTCAAGAACACCGTTCGCATCGCGCGTTCCTCTGACAATCGTAGGGGGGCCCAAGTCCGATCCGGTCCGCTTGGACCTGTGGACCTCAATCGTGCCGATGTCAACGAGTTGGAATCGCTGCCTGGCATTGGAGCCGTGCTGGCCCGGCGTGTCATGGAGTATCGGGAATCGATCGGACGGTTTCGGACAATCGAGGATCTGCTTGCCGTCAAGGGCATCGGTCCTAAAACGCTTGAACGGATCAGGCCGTTCGTGATGGTGGTGGAGAGAGAGAAAACAGCCAAGGTCGAGGAACAGCCCTCATGAGCGACGTCACAGAACAATTGGAACTGATCGGTCGTGGCGTGGTGGAGATCATCCAGCCGGCGGAGTTGGAAGCGAAACTTGCCCGTTCGATCAAAGAAGGCCGGCCCCTCCGGGTCAAAGCCGGCTTTGATCCTACGGCGCCCGATCTTCATCTGGGCCACACGGTGCTGATTCACAAGCTCAAACACTTTCAGGAGCTGGGCCATCAGGTCATCTTCTTGATCGGTGATTTTACGGGCATGATTGGCGATCCCACCGGCGTGTCGGAAACCCGCAAAGCCCTTACCAAGGAGCAAGTGCAGGAGAACGCCAAGACCTATCAACGGCAGATATTCAAAATTCTCGATCCGGCAAAGACCCTGATCGAGTTCAATAGCCGTTGGATGGGGACCATGACCGCGGAGGGGCTCATTCATCTGGCAGCCCACTATCGGGTGGCTCGGATGATGGAGCGGGATGATTTCCGCAAACGGTTCGAGGAGCAAAAGCCGATCAGCGTCCATGAGTTTCTCTATCCGCTCGTGCAGGGGTACGACTCCGTCGCCTTGAAGGCAGATATCGAGGTAGGCGGAACCGACCAAAAGTTCAATCTCCTGGTAGGGCGCGAACTTCAGCGGGACTACGGGCAGGAATCACAGGTCGTCATCACCATGCCGTTGCTCGAGGGCACCGACGGCGTCAAAAAGATGAGCAAGAGCCTTGGCAACTATATCGCGCTTGAAGACCCGCCGGGCGAGATGTTCGGCAAACTCATGTCGATCAGCGACGACTTGATGCTTCGCTACTATGAATTGCTCACGACGGAGGATCTCGATCGTGTGAAGTCCCTTCATCCGATGGAGGCCAAACAGTCGTTGGCGGAGCTGATCGTCACGCGGTATCACGGGCCGGAGGCCGGGCGTCTGGCGAGAGCCGAGTTTCAACAAAAATTCCAAGCCCAAGAGTTCCCCGATCAACCGGACAAGCATCTCTTCCTGACGCCGGCCGATCTGCCGGAGCGGGATGCCGCCGGGGCGGGCGGCATCAAGTTGGTGAGACTCGTCGCTGCGACAGGGTTGGTGGCCAGCGGGAGCGAAGCCAGGCGGTTGATCGTGCAGGGAGGCGTGGAAGTCGATGGTGTAAAAGAGCTCAATCCCGATACGGTGATTGCGTTTCGCGAGGGACAGCAACGCCGCCTCAAGATCGGTAAGCGAAAGTTCGCGCTCGT
>JANDJJ010000188.1 GCA_024330945.1 Nitrospira sp.
GGGCGCCCCCCGATGGGAGGCATCCGAAACACCCGCTGATGGCATCCTCCTTTCCGAGATGTCCAACGCCAACCACACTCAACACACCGTTCCAGCTCCGAGGTCACCTCAGCATCGAAGATACTGGCACCCCCCTCATACCTCGTCGCGTTATACTTGACTCCACGCACACCAAATGCATGATAGAGAAGAGAGGTGGACATGGCTTATCCCTCCTGAGTTGGCATACCCAAGAGGGTAACAGCCTACCCACCTCTCGCCTAGTCTCTACCACCAATACTCATTTGCCGGATGAACCAGATTTCAGATGCAAACTCTGCCCAATCACGGTACATCACTGAAACTCGGCAATACATCAAGCCGGAGGGACGTAACAGAAGCGTTGAAGTTCGACCTGGTGACTTGATCCTGTCCAACAGTGCTACACCGGGAATCCCGAAAATCATGGGGATAAACGCGTGCATTCACGATGGATGGCTGCTCTACCAAATCTGCGCAATCTCGATAAGAATTTCGCATATTACCTACTCTTGCATGAGCGCCCCAAGCTGATAGCGCAGGGCAACGGTTCTGTCTTCACGAACCTTAAAACCGAGATTCTTAAAAATCATCTTGTGCTGCTCCCGCCGATGTCCGAGCAACGCGCCATTGCCCACATTCTCGGCACGCTGGACGACAAGATCGAGTTGAACCGGCGGATGAGCAAGACGCTGGAGGAGATGGCGCGGGCGCTCTTCAAGTCGTGGTTCATTGATTTCGATCCCGTGCGGGCCAAGATGGAAGGCCGCTGGCGCCGCGGCGAATCCCGCCCTGGCCTCCCCGCCCACCTCTACGACCTCTTTCCCCGACCGGCTCTGGTGGATTCCGAACTCGGCGAGATTCCGGAGGGGTGGGAGGTGGGAAAACTCGGCGATGTGGCCGAGCTGAATCCTGAAGTTTGGACAAGGCACACTCGCCCACCGGAGATCAAGTACGTTGACCTATCGAACACGAAGTGGGGGCGAATCGAGGTGGTCATGACGTATGAGGCAAGCCACGCACCAAGTCGAGCTCAACGGGTGCTTCGGCCAGGGGACACGATTGTCGGAACGGTGCGGCCGGGAAACGGTTCGTACGCCTTGATCTCTGAAAAGGAGCTGACGGGTAGCACGGGATTCGCCGTCCTTCGACCGAGCGGGAAGCGGTACCAGGAATTCGTTTACCTAGCGGCCACGGCGGGGGACAACATCGATGCACTTGCCCACTTGGCCGATGGCGCGGCCTACCCCGCAGTTCGCCCTGAAGTCGTCGCCGCGACGCCTATCGTCCGGCCCGACGATCAAGTTCTGGGCTGGTTCTCCGAGGTGGCAGGTACTTTTATGGCGAAGATTGCACAGAACGATAGGGAATCCAGCACTCTTGCCGCCCTCCGCGATGCGCTGCTGCCCAAGCTCATCTCCGGCGCGCTGCGCCTGCCTGCCGCGCTGCGCAACCACGCGGCGCAGGCAGGGGTGAAGGATGCGGAGAGGTTTTTGAAGGAACGCGGACTATGAAATTCGATTCGTACGGGCGACCGGCCGGTCGCCCCAACCGCCGCAGCATCCGCCTCAAGGGGTACGATTATTCCCAGGCCGGGGCGTATTTCATCACCATCGTCACCCAGGATCGGGCGTGTTTGTTTGGCGATGGGGTGGGTGGGGAAATCCGTTTGAATGGATTGGGTGAAATCGTCCGGCAGGAATGGTTGCGCACCGGACACATTCGCCCCAACGTCGAATTGGATGCATTCGTCGTCATGCCCAACCATGTTCATGGAATCATCGTATTGCACGGGGACGGTAGGGGCACGTTGCAACGTGCCCCTACCACGGTTGAACGGTTCGGGAAACCCACATCCAACACAATCCCAACAATCGTGCGTTTGTTCAAATCCGCAACCACCAAACGCATCAACGAACGGCGCGGCACACCCGGGGCGCCCATCTGGCAACGCAATTATTACGAACACATCATCCGCGATGACGAATCCCTGAACCGCATCCGGCAATACATTGCCGAAAATCCGCTGCGCTGGCATCTGGACCGTGAAAACCCGTATATCGCAGGGGCGCGCGGCCGTGCGCCTCTGCCCAAGGATGAACCATGGCTCGCCTGACCGAATCCGTCGTCGAATCCGCCGCTTTTACCTGGCTGGAGGCCACCGGCTGGCGGATCGCCCACGGCCCCGACATTGCGCCGGATCAGCTTCTGGCCGAGCGGCAGGATTATGGCGAGGTGGTGCTGAGCCGGCGGCTGCTCGACGCGCTGGCTCGGCTCAACCCTGAACTTCCTGCTGAGGCGCTGGAGGATGCCTTTTGCAAGCTCACCCGTCCCGAAGGCGCTGATCTGATCCAGCGCAACCGCGCGCTGCATCGGCTGCTGGTGGACGGCGTGACCGTGGAGTATCGCACGGCGGACGGCGCGATCCGCGGCGCGCAGGTGAGGGTAATCGACTTCGACGAACCTGCCAACAATGACTGGCTCGCGGCCAACCAATTCACGGTCGTCGAGAACCGGCACGAACGACGGCCGGATGTTGTCCTCTTCGTCAACGGCCTGCCCCTGGCGGTCATCGAGCTCAAGAATCCGGCCGACGAGGACGCGACCATCTGGACGGCGTATCAACAGTTGCAGACTTACCAGGCCGCGATTCCTTCGCTTTTCGCGTTCAACGAAGTGGTGGTCGTCTCAGACGGCGTGGAGGCGCGCGTGGGCACTCTGACTGCCGGCCGGGAGTGGTTCAAGCCCTGGCGGACGATCACCGGCGACACGCTGGCAGGCGACGCGATGCCGCAGTTGCAGGTGGTCATCGAGGGGCTGTTCGCCAAGCGGCGCTTCCTCGACCTGCTGCGGGACTTCATCG
>JANDJJ010000019.1 GCA_024330945.1 Nitrospira sp.
AGCGAGAGTTACGAACGGGCCGGGGTACAGGCCCAAAATCACGACGCCGGCGATCGCGCAGGCCAGGACGATCGATAGGGCCGGCGACAGCACCAGACGAGGCGACGCGGCCGTTGAGGCGTCGGGTTCGCGCATGTACATGACCATCACGACGCGGAGATAATAGTAGGCGGAGACGACGGCGAAGATCACCGCGACGACGGCCAACCAGGCGAGTCCCGCCTCCACCGCCGACATGAAGACGTAAAATTTTCCGATGAACCCGGCCGTCGGCGGAATGCCGGCCAGCGACACCATGAACACGAGCATCAGCAGCGCGGCGAGAGGATGGCGTTTGGCCAAGCCGGTGAAATCCTCGATCTCGTCTCCCTCGACGTCGCCTTTCCGAAGCATCGCGACGACGGCGAACGCCCCGAACGTCATGAACGCGTAAAACGCGAGGTAGAGTAAGACGCTGGCGACGCCGATCGCGTTTCCCGTGAGTTCCGGCGATCGTCCCGACGCCACGACGCCGATCATGGCGTAGCCCGCGTGGGCGATGCTCGAATAGGCCAACATCCGTTTGATGTTGGTCTGGACCAGGGCCACGCTGTTTCCCAGCACCAACGTCGCGATGCAGACGAGGAGAAACAAGAACGACCAATCGGTTTTGAGACCGCCCAATCCTTCGACAAAGACGCGGAGAAAGGCGCCGAAACTGGCGGCTTTGGACGCCACGGCCATGAACGCCGTAACGGAGGTGGGCGCGCCTTGATACACATCGGGCGTCCACATGTGGAACGGCACCACGGCCAGCTTGAATCCGAACCCGGCCGCCAGTAGGATCGTGGCCACGAGAGGCAGCGGGGCATCCAAGCTGTGGCCGGCGACGGCCGCCCCGATGGCTGGCAGTCTGGTGCTGCCCGTCGCCCCGTAGAGCAAGGAAATGCCGAAGAGCAGAATGCCGGATGAAAACGCCCCCAAGACGAAGTATTTTGCGGACGCTTCCAGCGAACGGGGCTCCGCTCGCTTAAGCCCAGCCATCACGTACAACGACAGCGACATCAGTTCCGTGCCCAGGTAGATAGTCAGAAGATCCTCCGCCGAGACCATGACCATCATACCGGCAAGGGCCAGCAGGACGAAGGCATAGTATTCGCCGGTGTGCAACCGTTCTTCTTTCAAATACGAGTAGGAGAGGAGGACTGTGAGGCCAGAGACGAGGCACAGCAGCAACTTCCAAAAACAGGCGTAGTCGTCGATCCTGACGAACCCGCCGAACGCTTCGGCCGGATTCCCCAGTTGCGAGGCGATGATCCCCATGCAGACGGCCAAGGTGCCCAGACTGAGCCAGGCCAGCCCCTCCCGTTGATGAGAGGCCATGATCGGCTCGACTGCGAGCACGGCGCAGGCCGCGGCGACTACCAAGATCTCCGGGAGAATGAGTAACAGATCGCCGGACGACAACGTCATGGACGGCCTTCTTTCCGCAGAGGCTCAAGACCCTCCGCTCCATTGGATGATGGAGCGTCGGAGACGTTCGTCCGTCGCACAAGAGCGACTTCTCCTGACGGGGCCGGAGGAGCGTCCGGTCCGGTCGTGTCGTCGTGGGGACGCATGGCCTCGATCTCGGTCGCAGGCTGGGGAAGCGCACGGGCCAGGACCTGGTTCACGCTGAGGTGCAGGCGGCTGACGAAAGGATTGGGAAAAACACCGATCCAGAACACCAGGACCACAAGAGGAATCAGCGCGGCCATCTCGCGGGCGTTCACGTCATGAAGCTTCGGCAGAAAAACGGGAGACGGGACGCCGAAGGCCACCCGTTGGACCATCCACAAGAGATACGCGGCGGCGAGAATGATCCCCAACGAGGCCAGGGTCGCGGCGAGTTTGTTCGCGAGAAACGTCCCGGCCAGCACCAGGAATTCGCCCACGAAACTGTTGGTGCCGGGCAAGCCCAGCGACGACAGGGCGAAGATGACCAAGCAGGTGACGTAGCGAGGCATCGGCTTCGCGAGCCCGACGTTGTCGGCGATGAGCCGGCTATGGGTCCGATCGTAAATGATGCCGACGCAGAGAAACAGGCCGCCCGTGGTGATGCCGTGGTTGACCATCTGCATCACGGCGCCTTCGATGCCTTGTAGATTGAAGGTGAAGAGCCCCAGCGTGACGAATCCCATGTGGCTCACGCTCGAATAGGCGATGAGCTTTTTTAGATCGGTCTGAGCCAGCGCCATGTAGGCGCCGTAAATGATGGCGATGATCGAAAGGGCGACCATCAGCGGCGTGAACGCTTTCGACGCGTCCGGCAGCATCGGCAAGCTGAACCGCAGGAACCCATAGGTCCCCATTTTGAGCAACACGCTGGCGAGAATGACGCTGCCGGCGGTGGGGGCCTCGACGTGGGCGTCGGGCAGCCAGGTGTGGAACGGAAACATCGGAACTTTCACCGCAAAGGCGGCGAAGAAGGCCAGAAACAGCCAGAATTGCAACGTTGGCGCGTAGGAGTGACCGCTCAAGCGAAGAATGTCGAAGGTGTCTGTCTGGGCGTACAGCACCAAAATGGCGACGAGCAGCAACACGCTGCCGGCCAGGGTATAGAGCACGAATTTCACCGTGGCGTACAGACGATTCGGCCCTCCCCATACTCCGATAAGGAGATACATCGGAATCAGCATCGCCTCCCAAAAAATGTAAAACAGCACGAAATCAAGGGCGGCGAATACGCCGATCATGGCTCCTTCCATCACCAGGAGCAGGGCCATGAAGCTCTTGATCCGCGTTTCGACCGAGCGCCAGGAAATCAAGACGCAGAGGGGCAGCAACACGGTCGTCATCAACACGAGCGGCAGACTGATGCCGTCGAGCCCGACGTGGTATTGAATGAGAGGTCGGGAGATCCAGACGGCCTGCTCGGTGAACTGCATGGAAGTGGAAGAGGAGTCGAACAGCCGCCAGAGGGGCGTCGCGACTGCGAACTCGGCGATCGTGATCCCGAGGGCGATCGGCCGGACGGCGGATTCCTTGACCAGACACAGCACCGCCGCTCCGGCCAGCGGGAGGAAGATCAGAACGGTCAGCCAGGGAAATGAATCCGTCATACGCGCGCTACCATTCGGTCATGATTCTCGGCCATTGATTCTTGCCAAGGTCAAGACAGGAAAAAAATCGTCACCATCACGACGATGCCGGCGGCCATCGCCAAGGCATAGTGTTGCGTTTCACCACTTTGAACCAACCGGAGCAGCCACCCGCCCCAGGCAACGGCCCGCCCGATGCCGTTGACGGCCCCGTCGATCACGGCGACGTCGATTTGTTTCCAGAGGGCGACGGCAGCGGACACCGTCGTCCGCACAAACAGCCGGTCATAGGCTTCGTCCACGTACCATTTGTTCAGAGAGCCTCGATACAGGCTTTCCCACCGACGAGCCAGACGGTCGGGCAAGCCGGGGTTGAGCACATAGACGTAGTAGGCCCCCGCGATGCCGGTCAGGCCCGCCAACGTCGCCGTGATCATGATGCCGATGCCGGCGGCGCCGTGGGATTCCACGGCGCCGCCGGTTACGAACACCGGCTCCAAAAATGATGGGATGCCGAGGTATCCGGTCGCGATGCTGAGCATCGCCAGGATGATGAGCGGCCCGGTGATGACGCCGGACGGTTCATGCACGTGATCGGCATGGTGCGGATCGACGCGCGACGGCCCCCAAAACATCACAAAGACTAGCCGGAAACTGTAAAAAGCCGTCATGAGCGCGGTGAACAGGCCGGCGATCGCGAGCACCTGTCCCAGCGACCCGGACGACCAAGCGGCCACCAAGAGATCATCCTTGCTGAAAAACCCCGCCGTCAGGGGAAAGCCGGCTAGGGCCAGGGAGCCGATGACGAACGTCCAATAGGTAATCGGCAGTTTGTCCTTCAGCCCGCCCATGTTCCGCATGTCCTGTTCATGATGAAGCGCGATGATAACGGACCCGCAGCCCAAAAACAGCAAGGCTTTGAACGCGCCGTGGGTCAGCAGATGATACATGCCGGACACGTAGGCGCCGAGCCCGCAAGCCATGACCATGTAGCCAAGTTGACTGACCGTCGAGTAGGCCACCACACGCTTGATGTCCGTCTGGGTCAGCGCAATAGTCGCGCCGAAGACCATCGTCAGCGCTCCTACCACGGCCACCACATCCATCGCGACGGGGGATAAATTGTAGAGCGGCGCCAGCCGAGCCACCATGAAGACACCGGCGGTGACCATCGTCGCCGCGTGGATCAGGGCCGAGATAGGCGTCGGTCCCTCCATTGCGTCGGGCAGCCACACGTGCAACGGGACCTGTGCCGACTTGCCGATCGCGCCGGTGAACAGCAGAAGGCAGAGAAGGGTCAAGAGCGAGACCTCCCAAGTTCCACCGAAGGGGGCGAGGAGGTTGATCATTTGCGCGGCGGTCTCCTGCGCAGCGGCGAAAATTTCGTGATAGTTCAGCGAGCCGAACGTGACCCATGCCAACAGCAGGCCCAGCAGAAACCCGAAGTCGCCGACGCGGTTGACCAAAAAAGCTTTCGTCGCCGCCGCGCAGGCGGAAGGGCGCTCGTACCAATGGCCGATCAAAAGGTAAGAGCAGAGGCCGACTGCTTCCCAGAAGATGAAAAGCTGAAGAAGATTGTCGGCCAATACCAGCATGAGCATGGAGAAGGTGAATAGGGCGATGTAACTAAAGAATCTGGCGTATCCCGGTTCACCGTGCATGTACCCGATGGTGTACACGTGGACGAGCGAGCTGACGCCGGTGACCAGCAGGAGCATGACGGCCGTCAGCCGGTCGATGGATAGCCCGATGTGGACGTCGAGAAAGCCGGAGACCAGCCAGGTATAGAGCGGGATCGTCATGTTGTGTCCGTCAATTGCGTCGATGAACACGGTGACGGACAGCAAAAACGACAATACGACGGCCGGCACGGCGATCAGATGCGCCTTGTCTTTGATCCAATGACCGGCGAGGCCGAGGATCAGAAAAGACAGGAGGGGCAACAGTGGGATGAGAGCGTATGGCATCGTCACACCGGGTTTTTCGGGGCTCGCCGTTCGCGACGCCTCGTGTGAGGGGGCACAGCCTCCGAGCCTCGGGTGTCGGTGGACGATGTGTCGCGCGTCGCGAGATACGGATTGTTTACCATTTCAGTAGTTTGAAATCTTCAAGGTTGATTGACTCTTTCGATCGGTGCAAGGCGATGATGATCGCCAGTCCGACAGCGACTTCCGCCGCCGCGACTGTCAGAGCGAAAAACACAAACACCTGACCTCCCAAGTCTTCAAGGTGCCTGGAAAAGGCGACGAAGTTGATGTTCGTCGCGTTCAACATCAGCTCAACCGACAGGAGAATCGCGATGATGTTGCGACGAATCAGGACGCCGATGACGCCCGTCAGAAAGACGACGGCGCTCAAGAGCAGATAATAGGTGATAGGAATCGTCATGGTTCTACCGTCATGAATAGACAAAGCCTTGTGCCTAGCGTGTCACGGCGATAATCGGTTGTCTTTGTGCGCATCATGCCCCCCGCCACCGGTATCTCGTTTGGCCAGGACGATGGCGCCGACCATTGCCACCAGGAGAATCAATGAGGCGACTTCAAAAGGAAACAGGTATGTGGAAAAGAGCGTCATTCCGATGGCTTTGGCATTGTCCACACCGGGGCCAGCCTGGTCGGCGGGAAACGGAGGCGAAGACTCCATTTTCCCTCCGGCGAACAGCACCAGAAGCTCCAGCAGCAGAGGGACGCACACGAATCCCGCCGCCCGCCACTGGCGGTGATATCGGTCGTCTTGCTTGGCGTTCAGCAGCATGACGACGAACAGATAGAGAACCAAAATGGCGCCGGCATACACGATCAGTTGGACGGCGGCCAGAAACTCCGCATGGAGGGTGACGTACAACCCCGCGACGTGGAAGAACATGATCAAGAGGGAAAGGACGCTATAAACGGGATTCTTGAGCGCCACCACCAGCATGGCGGTGACGGCGATGACCCCGGCGAAATATCCGAAGACTAACTGCGCCACGAGCAACGTCTCCTCTCTGGTCTGCGACACACACCCGCCACGGTATCCCCCTTCGAGGTTTTACGAGGGGCGGGCCTTTCATTAAACAGGCTTTTGCGGCACGTGCTTGAACGCCACGTTGAAGAACGCCGTGTTGGGGTGCTGGAGCTCCAGGCGCTTCTCGCGGACGGGGAAGGAACGGTCGCCGATCGCCAGTAGTTGCTGTTTGTTCAAGTGGAGCTGCCGTTTGTCGTACACCGCCCATTCGAATTCCCGCGTCATGCCCAGCGCGTCGACAGGGCAGGCGTCCACGCACATTCCGCAGAACAGGCAGCGGGTCATGTCCATGTAATACTCTTTGGCGTAGCGTTTCGTGGGTTCGCCCGGCACTTCGGCGCTGATCACCCGGATGACGCGGGACGGGCAGGCCGCCTCGCAGAGGTCGCAGCCGACGCATTTTTCCGTTCCATCGTCGTAGCGCAACAGCGCGAGCATGCCGCGATAGTTGTCGGGCAAGGTGCGTTTTTCATGCGGATACTGCAACGTGACAGGCTTGTAGTTCAACAAATGAGACAGCGTCGCCTTCATGCCCGCGACAATTTCATAGAGCGTGATGGTCTTCACCCATTGTTTCAGTCTGTTCATAAGACGCTCTCAATCGTCAACTGTTCGGAAACAGATAGACGGCGATTGATGTGACCACAATGTTTGCCAATGCGATCGGCAGCATCACCTTCCAGCCGAATCGCATCAATTGGTCGTAGCGCAATCGCGGGAGCGTGGCCCGCAGCCAGAAAAAGAGAAACAGAAAGAAATAGGTTTTGGCCGCGAACCACATCGTGTTCTCTATCCAGGCAAGAGACGGAAAGCCCAACAACTCAAGAATCGTTCCAGGATAGGGAGCGTTCCACCCGCCGAGAAACATCGCGGCCGCGATGCACGAGACCAACACCATATTGGCGTACTCGGCGAGATAAAAGAACGCGAATCGCAGGCCGCTGTACTCGGTGAAGAATCCCGCGACCAGCTCGCTCTCGGCCTCGGGCAGGTCGAACGGGACTCGGTTGGTTTCGGCGACCGAAGAAATCACGTACACCACGAACGCAAAGATCTGGGGGGCCGGGAACGCGAAGAGGTACCAATGCCAGAACCACCCCGATTGCGCGTTAGTGATTTTCACCAGGCTCAACGAACCGGCCAGAATGATGACGCCGATGATGGCCAGCCCGACGTTCAGCTCATAACTGATCACTTGAGCGGCCGACCGCAGTCCTCCGAGCAGCGAGTACTTGCTGTTGGACGCCCAGCCGCCCAAAATAATCCCGTAGGCGCCGAGCGAGGCGAAGGCCAGGATATAGAGGATGCCGATGTTGATGTCGCTGATCACGAAGGGTTTGTAGATGATGCCGTTGATTTCGAGTGTCCAATCCGGGCCCCAGGGAATCACAGCAAATCCGATAAACGCCGGAATCAACGCCAGCAGCGGTGCCGCCGTAAAGAGAAACTTGTTGGCCCCCGCCGGTACGATGTCTTCCTTGAAAAACAGCTTGATGGCGTCCGCGAACGGCTGAAGGATGCCGTACGGGCCCACTTCCATCGGGCCCATGCGATCCTGCATCCACCCCAGCACCTTCCGTTCGGCGAGGGTGAGGATGAGCACTGTCACGATGACGATGACGACGACTACGGCGATTTGGGTCAATGACAGGAAGAAACGCAGCCCAAGTTCAGTCACGATACAACTCCTGGCTAGCCGTGCGCATTAAGCCTTCACTATGAAATAGAACACTGCCGTTATGCAACCTTCATGACGGAGACGGTCGTCGTTCGAAAAGCCGGCGCACGGGTGACGGGATCGATGACGCAATCGAACAGACTCATGACCGACGATCCGAAGTGGTTGGGAAACCAAGCCCAACCGAGGGGGATCCGGTTCATGATTTTGACCGTCGTCGTGATTTCTCCGCGCACGTTCGATAGCCGAACGCGATCGCCGTTTTTCACCATGAATCGAGCCGCGTCATGCGGGTTGATTCGCAACACCCCATCCTGCTCCACCAGCAGCAATCCCTTGGATCTGGCGGAGAGTTTCCCCGAATGAAACAGGCTCTGCGTCAATTCAAGGTGCACCGTTCCATCGGGGCGCGCCTCTCCGGGAAGGAGTCGGTACCGTCCGGTCAGGTTGCGCCGATAGCCCTCGGTCAGATAGCGGTCGATCGCCGTCGGATCAACGCGAGGAGGCGTCGGCGATGGGCCGAGCGCTCCATAGCCCGGGATCAGGCCTCTGATTTCTTTCAAAATGTCCCGGCTTTCCGTGTAGTCCATCGGAGTTCCCAGGATGGCCGATACGGCGGCGAAGATTTCCCAATCGGGACGGCTTTCGCCGATCGGCTCGATCGCGGGACGGACGGTTTGGACGTGGCCTTCTGTATTGGTAAACGTGCCGGCCTTTTCCATCGAGGATGTCGCCGGCAAGACCACGTGGGCGAGGGCGGCGGTCTCCGTCAAGAACAGTTCCTGACAAACCAAGAGCTCCAATTTCCGCAAGGAGTCTTGGGCGCGTACTTGAGCGGGGAGGCTTGCCACGGGATTTTCGCCGACGATGAACATCGCTTTCAGAATGCCGGCTCCGGCCCGATCCAACATCTCCACCAACGAGGCGCCGCCCGAGGGAGGAAGATCGCTTCCCCAGGACGACATGATTCGATCCCGCTCCACAGGGTCGGCCCCGTCGCAGGGGCCCGGTAAAAACTCTGCGGCGGCGCCCATCTCGATCGCGCCTTGGTCGTTGTTTTCCTCCGCGAGCGGCGCGAATCCGCAACCGGCTTGATCGAGTTTGCCAATGACGAGCAACAGGTCAAGGAGATTGAGCGAGTTCCAGTATCCATCCGCGCTCCGCAACAGGCTTTGCCCGACGAGGACGACGACTTGCCGTCCTTCCGCGATGGTCTTCGCCGCTGCGGAAAACGACGCGGCGTTCTTGCCCGTAGCGGTTTCAATCTCCCGCCAGGTCACCTGAGCCAGCGCCTCCCTCAGATCATTCACATAGGAGGGGTGACGCCGAGTGAGATCTGAATGGACCGAATGGTTCTCGACAATGGCTTTCAAAAGGCCGAGCACGGCGTTTCGCAGGTGCGGCGTCGGCGTGCAAAAATGATGCAGGGAAAGATTGGCGAGGTTGCTGATCGGTTCGATGGACGGCTCCAGCGCCTCGATCGTCACCAACGAGGCACGTCGCTTTTTAACTGCCTCCTTGATTTTGAGGGCGGTGATGGGGTTGGTTTCGGTGATGTTCGTTCCCGCCAGCAACAGGACGTCGGCGGCCGCGATGTCGTCGAAACTGACGGTCCATCGGTGCGTGCCTTGCACGTCTCGCATGGCCTGGATGCCGTTGATATGGCCGTATCGCGCGCTGCTGTCGATGTTGTTGGTTCCGATCGTCACGCGCATGAATTTTTGAAACAGATAGAGCTCTTCGTTGGTGCAGCGGCCTGAAATCAGACCACCGAAACTTTGTCCCCCGTGGGCTTCCTTGATCGTGCCGATTCGTTCCGCGACGAACTCCAGCGCTTCCTCCCATGTGGCCGGTGTCAGCACGCCGTTTCGCCGGATGAGCGGCTGGGTGAGCCGTTGGGGATGAGCGGCCGCATGAAAACCGAAAAATCCCCTGACGCAGAGGTCGCCGTTGTTGCGTCCCGCTCCGAGCGCCGAATTGACCTCGATCAGCTCCTGCCCTTTCGTTTGGACCGTCATCTGGCAACCGTCTCCGCAGTAGCCGCAGACGGTGTCGGTCCGCTTGAGCATCCACGGCCGGAATTCGTACATCGACAGCCGACTCGTGATGGCGCCGACTGGACAGATCTGCACGCAGCCGCCGCAAAACTCGCAGTCCAAGGGGTGCGGTCCGAAGTGTTTGATTTCGGTCATGGTGCCGCGCCCCACCGGGGCCAACGCCTTCACATCCATGACTTCGTCGCAATAACGGACGCAGCGCAAGCACTGAACGCAGCGGTTCATTTGCGTCTCGATCAAGGGACTAAAGTACTCTTTCTGGAAAACGCGCTTGATCTCGATGAAGCGGCTGGTCGTAGGCGTATATTGATGAGAAAAGTCTTGAAGGTCGCATTTTCCCCCCTGGTCGCAAACGGGGCAGTCGAGGGGGTGATTGGCCAGGATGAATTCGAGTACCGACTTGTGGGCGTCGTTGACGACGGTGGTGGCCGTCCGCACGTTCATGCCTTCTTCCACCGGCGTGCTGCACGCCGTCTGGAGTTTGGGCATCTTTTCGATTTCCACCAGGCACATGCGGCAATTGGCGTCCGGCTTCAGTTTTGGGTGATAGCAGAAGTGGGGAATCATGACGCCGACGCGACGGGCTGCTTCGATGACCAATGTGCCCTTGGGAACGTGCACGGTCATGCCGTCGATGGTGAGGCGTACCATCGGCACGGTCTGAGCGGCGGGTTGTACAGCGGGCATTGTCATCGCCTTTCGTTATCCTCCGTCCTCTCCGCCCCTGGTCGTGCGCCGACCGTCTCTTTTGAGAGGCAGCGGTCGATGCCTGTGTCGTTCACGGTTTGACTCCCGCCGGCTCAGGCATGAGCAGGTTGGCCGCTTCCGCTTCGCGGATCAGGGCCACGTACTCGTCTCGCCAATACTTCAAGGTACCCTGAATGGGAGCGACCTCCGCGTCGCCGAATGCGCAGACCGTCCGCCCCGCGATGTTCTTGCACAGATCGGACAAGGTTTCAAGGTCTTCCATGCGGCCCCTCTTCGCGACGATTCGGCGCATGATTTGGACGAGCCACGAACTGCCCTCCCGGCAAGGGCTGCACTTGCCGCAGGACTCGTGATAGAAAAATTCCATCAATCGGAGAGCGGCCCAGACCATGTTGGTGCCTTCTTCCATGACGGTGACGCCTCCGGACCCCAGCATGGAGCCGGCCGCTGCGACCGACTCAAAATCCAATTTGACGTCAAGATGGGCCGGCGTCAGAAACGGCGCCGACGCGCCGCCTGGAATGAAAGCCTTGAGCGGCTTGTCCGAGCGCATGCCGCCGGCGTAGTCGTACACCAACTCGCGAACCGTCACCCCCATCGGGACTTCGTAGTTGCCCGGCCGTTTGACGTGGCCGCTGACGCAAAAGACCCTGGTGCCGGTGCTCTTGGGGGGCGAACCGATCGACGCGAACCATTCGGCGCCGCGGTTCATAATATGCGGAAGATTGGCCAGGGTTTCGACGTTGTTCACCACGGTGGGCTTGCCGTAAAGGCCGTGCGTGGCCGGAAATGGCGGCTTAACACGAGGCAGGCCGCGTTTGCCCTCCAACGATTCAAGGAGCGCCGTTTCTTCGCCGCAGATATAAGCGCCGGCCCCGCGATGGACCCAGACGTCGACGGTGACGCCGGTCCCCAGGATGTTCTTGCCGATGTAGCCGGCGGCCCTGGCTTCACCGATGGCCCGCTCAAGGATCTTGGCGGCCAACACCAACTCGCCGCGGATATAGATGTAGGCGGATTCCGCGCCGATGGCGTAGGCGGCCAGAACAATGCCTTCCAGGATTTGATGGGGATCGCGCTCCATCAACTGGCGGTCTTTGAAGGTGCCCGGCTCGCTTTCGTCGGCGTTGCAGCAGAGGTATCGGGGACCCTGATAGTCTTTGGGGAGAAATCCCCATTTGACCCCCGTCGGAAAACCGGCACCCCCGCGTCCTCGAAGGCCGGACTTTCGTACCGCCGCGGTGACGTCGGCCGGCGGAATCTTGCCGAGCGTGGCGCGGAGGGCTTGGTAGCCGCCGGCCCGCTCGTACTCCGTCAACGAGCCGCCGTATCCCGGCTGCGCCATGTTTTTGAGCAGAATCAGTTCATGGTGTGGCATGATCGCGCCAGTCCATTTTTATCATCAAGGGCAGTCACTCGTGAGTCCGACTCGTCTTGGGTCTTCATGATGGGAAGCGTACCGGTTTTACGTCTGGATCGATTCCGGCCACATGAAGGGGCCGCTTTTCAATTGACTGGAGCCAGTGGATTTCAGATCCGCCAAAATCCGATCCAGTTTCTCCTCGGTCAGCCGTTCATAGTAGTCTTCGTTGATCTGCATCATGGGGCCGGTGCCGCAGGAGGCCAAACATTCCACCAGACTCAGCGTAAAGAGACCGTCGGCGGTCGTCTCGCCGGGACCGATCCCCAGCTTCGTTTTGATCCAGCCGATGACCGTATCGGAGCCGACCAACGCGCACATCAGCGACTTACACACTTGAATATGGAACTTGCCCACCGGCTTGAGGTTGAACATCGTATAAAACGTGATCGTTTCATAGACTTGAGGAGGGGTCAGATCGAGGATGCCGGCGATCTCGATCATCGCGCGTTCGGTCACGTAGCCCTCCTCTTGCTGGGCAAGATAAAGAAGAGGAATCAACGCCGAGCGCTTGACCGGATAGCGCGATAGAATGTCGGCGATGTCGTCTTTGTATTTTTCAGACAGAGACATGCCCGTACCTATCCTTCGTCGTTTTTCTTCGCCGTTCGACGGCCGTCACTCACCGGGAAATAGGCTTTCCCCGGTTGGTGTGCAAGGTTATGACGCATGGCGATTTCCCGTCATCGGTCGCACTCTCCCATCACCACGTCGTAGGTGCCGAAGATCGTGATGATGTCGGAAATCAAATACCCCCGCGCCATGTGGTCGAAGGCGCCCATGTGGATGAACGAAGGCGCGCGAATTTTCAACCGATAGGGACGGGGGCTGCCGTCGCTGATGATGAAAAACCCCAGCTCGCCCTTGGGCGATTCGGTAGCGCAATAGGTTTCCGCCTTCGGCGGTTTGAAGCCCTGCGTGAACAGGATGAAGTGATGAATCAGACTTTCCATGTCGCGCATGACATGCTGCTTGGGAGGCGGGATGTATTGAGACTTGTCGGCCATAATCGGTCCGGGCGGCATCTGGTCAAGACACTGGGCGATGATCTTGGCGCTCTGACGCATTTCTTGGATGCGAACCCAGTAGCGATCGTAGGTGTCGCCGTTTATCCCCACCGGCACTTCCCACTCGACTTTATGGTAGGCTCCGTACGGTTCCATTTTGCGGACGTCATAGGCCACGCCGGACCCTCGGAGCGACGGGCCGGTGAGGCCGAAATTGACCGCGTCCTCTCCCGAGATCACTGCGACGTTCTTCGTGCGTCCCAGCCAAATACGGTTCGAAACCAACAGGGTGTCGTACTCGCTCAACTTTTCTGGAAATGCGCTCAGAAAGGCCCTGAGCCGCTGGACCAATTCGGGCGTGAAGTCGCTGTCAACGCCGCCGATACGGTAGTAGTTGAGGGTCAGTCTGGCCCCGCAAAGCCGTTCGAACATGTCGAGGAGCGTTTCCCGCTCGCGAAACGTCCAGAAAAAGACCGTCATGGCCCCGATATCCAAGGCGTGAGACCCCAGCCAGAAAAGGTGTCCGAGGATACGTTGCATTTCCGCGACGATCGTCCGGATGTATTCCGCCCGTTCCGGCACGGTGATGCAGAGGAGCTTTTCCACCGCCCGCACGTAGGCATAGTTGTTCGCCATGGCGCAGACATAGTCCAGACGGTCGGTGTGCGGAATAATCTGCATGTAGGCAAGGCCTTCGGCCAGTTTCTCGACGCCACGGTGAAGATAGCCGAGGTCCGGAGTCGCCTTGATGATCCGTTCGCCGTCGAGATCGAGCACGACGCGCACCACGCCATGCGTGCTCGGGTGTTGCGGGCCCATGTTGAGCAACAGTTCTTCCCGGCGTCTCGTTCCGACCGTGACGGGCTCGGCGAGGAAGGGTTTTTTCTGTTCTTCGGGGATTTCGCTCTCGAAGTGTTGAGGGGGCGGTTCGTCGAGCTTCGGGAGAAAGTCGAACTGGCTGCGCCAGCCCTTGCCTTCCGTGGGAAAATCTTTCCGCAGCGGGTGTCCTTCCGCATAGTCTTCGGGCAGGAGAATGCGGCGCAGGTCCGGGTGGCCGGCGAACCGGATGCCCATCATGTCGTACACTTCGCGCTCCAAAAATTCCGCGCCGCGCCAGACGCCGGTGACCGAATCGATGACCGGATGCTCTTCGGTCACCCGTGCTTTCAGGCGGATCCGTTTTCCATGGGGAATCGACAAAAGCTGATAGATGACCTCGAACCGTTGTCGGCTGTCCGGATAATCCGCGGAGCAGATGTCGGTGATGTGATCGAATTGCGCGTCCGGCTCGTCGTGCAGGTAGCGGGCGAGCTCCAGGATCTTCGCCGCCGCAACGTGGACCGTCACCTCCGATCGGGCGGTGTCCGCATGGACGGCCAACACCCCGTCCGGGAACTTTTTCTGTAACGTCTCGGTCAGCGCCTGAAGAGTCTGCATCTTGCCACACGGCGCGCAGCGGGGAGCCGGCCAATCCACGCGCCGTGTCACGCGCGGGAGCTCCTCGTGGGCTATTTTACAAAGACCTTCTCGCGTTGGATTTTTTCCTGCAATTTCAGGATCCCGTCCAGCAACGCTTCCGGCCTGGGCGGGCAGCCGGGCACATACACGTCAACCGGCACGATTTGGTCCACGCCCTGCACCACGGCATAGCTGTTGTAGTGATTTCCGGATGTGGCGCAGGAACCCATGGAAATGACGTAGCGAGGCTCAGCCATTTGATCATAGATTCGACGGACCACGGGGGCCATCTTTCTCGACAGCGTCCCGGCGACGATCATGAGATCCGATTGCCGCGGAGACGCCCGGAAGACTCCGGCACCGAACCGATCCAGATCGTAACGCGAGGAGACGCTGGCGATCATTTCGATCGCGCAGCAGGCCAGCCCGAAGGTCATGGGCCAGAGGGCCGACTTTCTGGCCCAGCTCACTACGGCGTCAAGGTTCGTCGTAATGATATTGGCGTCAAACTGTCGCTCCAGGACGCTCACACGCAAGCTCCGGTTGCAAGTTCGGGCGCCGTCGCCCCGCTTCGAACCGCACAATCGACATTTTCAATGACGGGCACTCGGCTCGTTAGTCCCACTCCAACGCCCCCTTTTTCCATTCATACCAGAATCCGACGATCAGGATGAAAAGAAACACTCCCATCCCGAGGATGCCGGCCAGGTCCAGCGACTTGAACGCGACGGCCCATGGATAGAGAAACACGACCTCCACGTCGAAAATCACGAACAGCATGGCGATGATATAGTATCGGATCGGAAATTGAACGCGGGCGTCCTGGAAAAGCGGACTCCCGCTCTCGTAGGGAGCCACTTTTGCGCGGTAGGGCCGGTTCGGGCGAAACAGTCTCCCGATCTGCAGGCTGACCGTGCCCACGAAGAGGGTGAGCCCGATAAAAATGAGAATCGGGATATAGTTGGCGGGAATCTCCTCACCGGCCATCGTTTATGTCCTTTTGTCGTTGCAACGCCCGAATACTCATCGAGGCGACGTGTAGTAAGGCTTCACGGCGTCTAGGGGCCTATCTCCGATCCGGCCAATGCCGACTCCCAAAACGGTTTGTACTGAAGCCCGTCCAGTTCGGCGCGTGCGATACCTTTGTGCTGAATCAGCACCTTGAAAATGCCCCCCATGCCGTTCGGCTTGAGGAGATGAAGCGCCGAGCGAAACGCCGGGCTCTCCGGCTCCAATTCCGCGACCATCTTTTCCACGCCGAGCCCCATCAGGAAACTCAGTTGATTGGTGAACCCCGTCACGTGCAGCCCTTCCACTTCGCCGGCCTCCGCCAGACTCGAAAAGTCCACGTGGGCGGTCATGTCTTGAAGGCCGACTCGCAGGAACGGTGTCTCATTGATCGAGTGACGATAATAACAGAGGAACGTCCCGTTTCTACGCTCGGGCCCATAGAGGTCTTGGGCGGTGTGCCCGTAGTCGATCGTCAAGACGACGCCCCGGTGCAGGCACCGGGCCACTTGCTTGATCCAATTCAAGGCCTCGAGGTTGACTTCGGTTTGATAGCCATCCGGCCAGTCGGGATTCAGCCGTTGGAGATGGGCGGCGAGGGCGTCATCGGTTGAGAGGGGGTGAAGACATTCGACGAATTTCCCGTTCCGATAATCGACGTAGATTTCCTGGACTTGACCGTTGCTCACTCGAAGTCGATGGACCGGAAAAGCGTCGAGCAATTCATTGCTGAACCACATGCCGGTGACACTGTCCGGAAGCAGTTCGTCCGGACTGTTTGCCCAGGAGAGCCTGGCCGGCTCATTCAGCCGGAGAGTGATGTTTTGTCGTTGTCGTTCGCGCATTGCCGGACTGCGCTCGATGAGGATGTAATGCAGACGTTCGCGAAGCGACGGAAACTCATCGGCGCAAGCGGTGAGAAACTGTCGGGCGAGCAGTCCCTTGCCCGGTCCCGCTTCAACGACCGTGAATGGATCGGGTTCTCCGAGCAGCCGGTCGACTTGTTCGGCCTGCCGCGCCAAAGCCCGCCCTAAAATGGGATGCACGTCGGAACTGGTGTAATAATCGCCGTTCCAGCCGATGCGTTCCGCTCCGTCTTCCGGCTCTCTCACATAGTAGCCGAATCGGGGATGGTAGAGGGCCAACTCCATGAAACGAACGAAAGGAATCGGTCCGGAAGAAGCGATTTCCGAGGCAATGGCGGCGACGAGTTCAGGGTGTCCGATTGTCACGAGCAACCTGCTTCAGCTATTCAAAAGGGAACAGGTGACACTACGAGCAGACGGGGTTTCCCCCGCCTTTCTCTCCGAATCTTTATAGAGTCGCGTAGGGTAGCCTCTGATAAGCGATTCTGTCAAGATTGCTGGGTCGGCTGTCCAACGCTCCGGAGTGCAGATTAGAGGAACAAATGAGGAACGGAAGATGACGCTCGCACCTTGACCGGTTCTTTGGCCGCTTCTTATACTGCGTCATGCTCGGAGTACGAGAACGTGCCGTTTCGTCCTGGCTCGTGGTTGCCGGGGTGGTATTCGCCGTTTCACTCAGCGGCTGCTCATCGAAGAAACCTCTTCAATATCCCGAGGACCATGAGCGGATCCAAAGAATCGATCAAGCGGTCGAAGCTTTGCGGGAAGCCTACCAGGAAAAAACCCTTTCAGGCTTTCGCTCGCTGCTCCTGCCTGACGCCCGGCTCAATCAGCTTCAGCGCGAGGTGGAGGCCGATTTCGAGGCGTTTGATTCCATCAAGCTTGATTTCAAAATCGAGCGAATCATCATCGAAGGCGATGACGTCGACGTGTATGTCCATTGGCAGGGCGCGTGGAGAAAGCGGGGCGAAGAAGCGGGTGTACGGCACCGCGGCTCCGCTCGTTTCCAGTGGACCGGCCAGAGTCCCGTTCTGCTTCGGGATGTACAAGGTGATTTACCGTTCGGCATGAAGGCCAAACAAATGTTGTCCGAATCGCCCTCACAATCCATTCTGCGATAGCGCCTCGATGCAGCGGTCTGTTTTGCCACCGGTGGATTTTCTCGTCATCGGCAGCGGAGTCGCCGGCCTTAGGGCGGCGATCGAGCTGAGTCGGGCGGGGCGGGTCGTCATGCTGACCAAGGGACATCCTCTACAAAGCACCTCGATCTTTGCCCAAGGGGGGGTGGCGGTGGCGCTCAGCGAGGAGGATGATGTCTCGATCCATTTGAAAGACACGGTCGATGCCGGGCACGGCCTCTGTCGGCTTGAAGCGGTGCGGGTGTTGGTCGAAGAGGGGCCGGAACGCATTCAGGAATTGATTCGCTGGGGGGCGAACTTCGACAAAGTGGGGGGGAAATTCGCGTTTGCCCGCGAGGCGGCGCACAGCCGAAGCCGGATTCTCCGCGCTCGCGGCGACGCCACGGGGAACGAAATGGTGCGAGTGTTAATGGCCCATGCCGCTCGGCAGGCCAGAATCCGGCGGATGGATTTCCATTTTACGGTGGACTTGATCGTGGAGGACGGCCGGTGTTGCGGCGCGGTGGCGCTGAACGAACATTCGGGAGCACTCTGTGTGTTGCCCGCGAAAGCGGTGGTGTTGTCGACCGGAGGAGCCGGACAAATTTACGCTCGAACGACGAATCCGCTGAGCGCGACCGGCGATGGAATGGCCATGGCGTACCGCGCCGGCGCAAGGCTCCAAGACATGGAATTCGTCCAATTTCATCCGACGGCGTTGTACGTGCCGTCCAGTCCGCCGTTTCTCCTGTCGGAGGCCATGAGGGGAGAAGGGGGCCAGCTCCGGAATCACAAAGGCGAAACGTTTATGGAGCGGTATCATCCGCTGGGCACCCTGGCTCCGAGGGATATCGTCGCGCGCGCGATTTGGGCTGAAATGGCGGCCACAAAAACCCGCCACGTGTATCTGGATGTGACGCACTTGGGGGCCGATTTTGTGAAGCGTCGGTTTCCGACGATCTATGCCACGTGCCTGCGGCACGACATCGACATAACGGAAGAGTGGATACCGGTTTCTCCCAGCGCGCATTACATGATGGGAGGAGTTTGGACCGATATAAATGGGGCGACGTCCCTGCCCGGCCTCTTTGCCGCCGGGGAAGTGGCTTGCAGCGGTGTGCACGGCGCCAATCGGCTTGCCAGCAATTCGTTGTTGGAAGCGTTGGTGTTCGGGATGCGGGCCGGTGTAGCCGCGGTTGCGTGGGGCGCCCGTCAAACTGTGCCGGATATAGGTCGTCATGCCGCGGCGTTGCGGTATGGCGAGCGTTATCGCTTGGATGACGCGGAAAAATTGCGAAACTCGCTCCGTCGGACTATGTGGGGGCAGGTCGGAATCGTCCGGTCCCGCGAGTCGTTGATTCGGGCGACGGCTCAACTCACCCGGTGGGAACGGATGGTCGCGAAGCCGTTCGGTGCAAGAGCCGATCTTGAGGTCAAGAACATGATTCAAGTGGCGCGCTGTGTCGCCGAAGCGGCGCTCTGGCGGGAGAACAGCGTGGGAGCCCACTTCCGATCGGACTTCCCCGATTCAACGCTGTCAGGATGGAACGAGCATAGTCAAATCCGTCTTGGGGAGCCGGTCAGCGGAGGGGAAAGGCAAGCGATTCAAGGTTCGGTTGACGGAAAGAGGTCTCCGAAAACGTCACTGCGCCGTCGGCTGCGGCAAGGTCGCGCTTGAGAAACGTCCGGTAGTACCGCAACACCTTACGGACATAGCGCTGCGTTTCCTCGATGGGCGGAAGTGTGCGGTAGCGGTCGACGATGTGCTCTCCTGCATTGTAGGCGGCCAGAGCGAGCGGAAGGTCGCCGCGAAATCTGTCCAAGAGAAACCGAAGATATTTTGTGCCCCCTCCGATGTTGTCTTCCGGGTCGTAGAGATCTTTTACGTCCAAGCGAACGGCGGTTTGCGGCATGAGCTGCATGAGTCCGACCGCTCCGGCACGGGAGATCGCCCGCGCGTCAAAATCCGATTCTGCCTTAATGACGGCTCGAATGAGCGCGGGGGGGAGCTGATATTGAGTCGAGAATCGAAGGATCGTCGGCTCGAGCTCCGCCTCTGAAAGTATCGGGTGCAAACGATCGAAAGATCGATCGATTCGTCGGTAGCGCGAGTCGGACGGAACGTTGGTCAGTGAAATGACGCCTTTGGCGTCGATGTACTGATAGACTTCTGCGTGAGCCATTGAATTAAAAGTCCCAGGAAATTCGTCCCATGTGGCAAGCAGGAGAAGGATCTCCGCGAACGGCAGTATGGAACGGGTGATCGGCAGGCGGGTCCTCATGGGGCAACAATAGCAGTCCGTGACCGATTGTCAAGGAATAGCTGGATAGTCCGTCCGACACCGTGGATTGCGATAGACAACGATGTGAAAACAAACGGTTCACATGGCGGATCAAGAAGACCTGTCCAGGAAGTGGTCTCGCGCGTCGGCGAACAGACGTCTCAGTTTGTTCGTGAGGGGACCGGGTTTCCCGTTGCCGATCGGAGCGCGGTCAACGGTGGTAACCGGCATGATTTCCATGCTGGTGTTCGTCACAAAACACTCGCTGGCTTGCCGAAGCTGAGCCGGCGTGAATCGCCCTTCTTCCGTCCGAATCCCCTGTTCTTTAGCAAGCTGGAGCACGACGGATCTTGTGATGCCGTCTAGAATGCCACAGTCAACGGCCGGTGTGCAGAGGCGTCCGTCCATGACGAAGAAGAGATTGCTGACGGTGCATTCCGCGAGGTGGTGTTCCCAGTTGAGCAGAATGCTGTCGAACGCCCCCGCCGCGACGGCTTCACGCTTGGCGAGGATGTTATTGAGAAAGTTGGTGGATTTGATCTGTGGAGACAGCGCGCCGGGCAAGTTGCGTCTTGTGGAAGCGACGATCAGGTCGACGCCTGTTTCATAAAGGAACGGGTCGGGAACGACGAGAGGCTTGGCCATGATGACGACCGTCGGCGAGGGGCACAGCGCGGGGTCCAGGCCGATGTCTCCGACGCCTCGCGACACGGTGATCCGGAGATAAGCATCCCGCTTGCCGTCGCCGAGGTCGTTGCGCGTCATTGCTTCGTAAAGCAATTCGAGCCAACGTTCTTTAGAGATCGGAACGGTCAAGCCTATCGCCGCGGCGGATCGAAAGAGCCGTTCCACATGTTGAGAGGCCAGGAAGAGGCGGTTCCCGTAGGAGCGGAGTGTCTCATACACACCGTCTCCATACAGAAAACCGTGATCGAAAACGGAGATCCGTGCATCTTCTCGCCTGACGAATTGACCGTTCAGATAAATCCACATTGAAATAGAATGAAAAGAAGGCTTATGCGAAGGCGCTGAGGAACGCCTGGGCCTTGTGGATTGTTTCCTCGTACTCGCGGACCGGATCGGAGTCGGCGACAATGCCGGCGCCGACTTGGAGGTAGCCCTTGCCGTGTCGTTTGACGAGGGTTCTGATCAAGATATTGAAATCCAAGTCTCCGCTCCAACACACGTACCCCATTGACCCTGAATAGGCACCGCGGCGAACCGGCTCCAGCTCCTCGATGATCTCCATACAGCGGATTTTGGGCACGCCGGTGATTGTTCCGCCGGGGAACATAGCGCGTAGGAGGTCAAAGCCGGTGGCGTCGTTGTTTAAGAGGCCGGAGACGTGGGAGACGAGGTGGTTCACATGGGAGTATTGTTCCAGCGTCATCAATTCCTCCACCCGGATGCTCCCGAAATTGCAGACGCGGCCAAGATCATTGCGCTCAAGGTCAACCAACATAATATGTTCCGCCCGTTCTTTTTCATTTGCGCGCAAGTCATCCGCGAGCCGACGATCTGTGGCGTCATCCGTTCCGCGGGGCCTGGTTCCGGCGATCGGTCGCGTGTCGGCCCGTCGCCTCTCAAGACGGACCAGCCGTTCCGGCGATGAGCTGATCAGGCTGGTTTGATGAAAGCGGAGCAGACCGGCAAACGGCGAAGGATTCAGGGCTCGTATGCGACTGTATGTGAGGAGATCGGAGCATAATGGAGAGGGTGGCGGGGATATCGGATCGATGACGGCAAATCGATGAGAAAGATTCGCCTGATAAATATCGCCCGCCGCAATGTACTCTTGACAGCGCCGGACGCGATCAGCGTAGGAAGAACAATGTTGTTCCGGCTCGAACGACAGGTGAAGCGGCGTATCGGCGAGGCCGGAGGGGAGCGGACCGGACATCCGTGCCGCCAGCGCCGCCAACCGATCACGTCCTTCTCTGAGCAATTTTTCGCGCGGCTCGCTTAAGAACCGTTCGAGCGGTGGACAAAACGCCAAGGTGACACGATGCTGTTCGTGATCGACCGCCGCCACAAGATCGAAAAAGGCGAACTCAAAATCCGGCATGGCGAGGTCATCCAGTGCGAGAGAGGGAAGCCGTTCAAATTGACGAACGAGGTCGTAACTAAAATAGCCGACGGCTCCTCCGAAAAAAGGAGGGGCGTGTCGGGGACGGGCGATGTATGAGTTTCTGAAAAGGCCGACGAGGTGGCCGAAAGAATCCGTGCCCTGTTCTTCACGCCCGTCGGCGGTGCGTTGGACGTAGCGGTTCGCTTGTCCGCATACGATCAAATAGGGATCGCCGGCGAAGAACGAATATCGCCCTGTTATTGGATGAGAACGACCGCTCTCAAACAGAAACGAAGGACGATGGCTCGACGCGACTTTTGCGTAGAGTTCAAAGGGGGAGAAGGGGGGGATTGATGGGCTGTCCAGCGTCATCAGCAAAGGCGACGGGGGGCCGTGCAGAAAAGAAACGGTTTGAAGGGATGTCATCGGCATAGCGTACTGTACCGTTTCGGAAGCCCTTGCGTCACCACTAACTTACTGTGGCGGTGAACTTCCGGATAAGCCGCAATCGTATTGACTTTGCGAAGGGGGTTCTGCTTAAATCGGAGGCCCATCATGGGTAGGGTTCTGCTCACGCGCTGTATGTGACATCACCTTCCGGGGGTCCTGCACGCTGACGTGCCTTCCGTGGGTTGGGAATGCCCCCTCCAGATGATCCATTGTATGCGGGGCTTGGCCAGGCCGTTCGTATCGGAACGGAACTGCTTGCTGCGTTGATCGTCGGTGGTGGACTGGGCTGGGTGGTTGATGAGTACATATTGGGGTCCGGGCCATGGGGGCTGGTAATCGGGTTGACATTGGGCGTAACGGCGGGAATACGCAACGCCTATCGGGCCGCGCAACGGTGGCAGCGGCCGCCGGATACGCCTGGCAAAGATAAATGAAGGTAGTTCTATGGAAGAAAATCCGCTTCACCCGTTTGAGCTTCACAACTTTATTCCGATCAACATCGGCGGTTTGGATGTCTCCATTAACAAGGCCGTCCTCACGATGTGGGTGGTGGTGGCGCTCGTCGCGGCGTTGATGGTCGTAGCCGGGTCGGCGCGACGGTTGGTTCCCGGCAAACTGCAAAGCCTTGCGGAAATGCTGGTGGACTTTATTCGCGGGATCGTTCTGGACACGATGGGCGAAGGAGGGATGAGGTTTTTCCCTCTGGTGGCGACGCTCTTCCTGTTCATCCTCTTCTGTAATCTGGTCGGACTGATTCCCGGTTCTTACACCGTTACCAGTCAGATCATTGTGACGGCGGTTTTTGCCTTTTCGGTCTATGGGCTCAGCCTTATGATAGGATTTGCGTTGCATGGAGCGAAGTTTCTCGGTATTTTGGTGCCGCCGGGAACCCCGGCGTGGCTCTTGCCCCTCATGATTCCCATCGAATTGATCAGCCAACTGGCTCGCCCTATTTCGCTGGCCGTCCGATTATTCGCCAATATGACGGCCGGGCATGTCATTCTCGGAGTGTTGTTTGGGCTGACGGTCAGCGGAGGACTGTTGATCGGATGGCTGCCCTTTGTATTTACGATCGCGATGAACGGGCTGGAACTCGGCATTGCGTTTATTCAGGCATATATTTTTACCGTGCTCACCTGCGTTTATTTAGGCGATGCATTTCACTTGCACGGTCATGATGAGCACGCGCACTGACGTGTGCCGATACAGACAAGGGAGGATCGAAGGACGATGGATTCAGCAGCTGCAGCGTTGTTAGGAATGGGGTTGGCGGCGGCGGGATTTGCCGGAGCCGGCGTCGGTATCGGGTATATTTTCGGGAAAATGATCGAAGCGGTGGCGCGTCAACCGGAGGCCGAAGGGCGGGTCGGGAAGTATATGTGGATCGGATTCGCGCTGGTGGAAGCCATTGCGTTGTATGGCTTGGTCATCGCATTCATTATCATGGGGCTTCGCAAGTAGGAGCAGGTCAAGGTCTAAGCCGGCGCGGAGCGCAACTCCGGTGCGGGCCGAATCTTCCTGGAGCAAAGGATGCCGCAGTTCGAATCGCACTTTTTTTCTTCTTTGATTTTCTGGGAAATCGTTTCGTTCGCGATCTTGTTTGTCATCCTGTACAAGTACGCCTTTCCCGCCGTTTTGGGCATTCTTGAGGAGCGGGAGCGGAAGATCAAGGACAGTTTGGATCAAGCCGAGCGGCATCGGTTGGAGGCGGAACGGACGTTGAGAGAGTATGAGGCCAAGTTGGCCGCCGCCTCCAAGGAAGCCGAGACCATGGAGGCGGCAGCCCGGGAGCGGGCTCAACGTCTGATGGAAGAAAATGAGCAACGGATGACGGCGGAAGCCGAGCGGATCAAGGGCGATGCCATGCGCGAGATTGATCAGGAACGACGGCGGGCCGTCCAGGAAATTCGGGCGCAAACGACCGAATTGGCTCTTCTCGTCGCCGAACAGGTTCTCCAACGCAGCATGACCGACGCCGACCATCAACGGTTGGCGGACGAAGCGCTCGCGGCATTGTCGAAATCGTCCCACCGATAACCGCTGAAGCGGGAAAGGGAGTCAGCGCAGGCTGACTCCCCCCGCTCGATACCCCTCCAAATCCAGCGTGACAAATCCGAAGCCCAGCCTCTTCAGGGCGGAGTTGATTCTCTGACGTCGTTCGTGGTCAAGGAAAGAGGCCATTTCTTCAGGGGCGACTTCGATTCGGGCGATGTTGTCATGATTGCGGACGCGAACGTGCCGAAATCCTTCTGTGTGGAGAAGCGCTTCGGCTTGTTCGATTCGGCCGAGTGTTTCGACAGTGATCGGTGTGCCGCGCGGGATTCTGGATGAAAGACAGGCAGCCGCTGGTTTGTTCCAATTGGAAAGCCCAAGCTCTTGGGCAAGGATTCGGATGTCGGCCTTTGACAGGCCGACGTCAAGGAGCGGGCTGCGGACCCCCCATTCATGAGCCGCTGCGATGCCGGGCCGATCGTCCGAGAGATCGTCCAGGTTGGTGCCGTCAATGATCTGGGCGCCGGAACCGGCTTGCCGCAGAGTTCCCAGTAGTCGATAGAGATCTGATTTGCAGTGAAAGCAACGGGTCTCGTCGTTTCTGACGAATGCCGGAATCTTCAATTGATCCGTCTGCACGATGGTGTGACGCGCGCCGATCTCCTCGGCGACACGTCGGGCCTGTTCGAGCTCGATGGCGGGGAATGTGGGGGACACGGCTGTGACGCCGACCGCCTTGTCGCCAAGCTGCTCGTGGGCGACTTTCAGGAGAAACGCGCTGTCGATGCCACCCGAATAGGCCACCAGCACGGAGCCCATGTCGGACAGGACGGTTCGGAGACGGACGAGTTTGCGCTGAAGGTCCGCGCCGCGCATGTGCCGCTCACAGCGACGAAGGTACGCTACTGGCGCACCTTCGCCTTGGCGATGTCGCCGACGACGACGAGCGCGTAATGTCGAGGATTAAGATATTGTTTGGCCACCCGCTGCACGTCTTCTTTGGTCACGCGCTCGATCCACCTCGGATACTGAGTCAAGTAATCAAATCCTAACCCGAAGAACTCCACCTGCGCCAGCAGGCGCGCGAGCTTCGCTGTTGTATCAAAACGTAAGGGAAAGCTCCCGATGAGGAACGATTTGGCGTCGGCAAGCTCCTGATCGCTCACCGGAGCTTCGCGCAGGGCCTTGATTTCGGCTAACACGCCGCTGATCGCCTGGTTCGTCGTGTCCGTTTTGGTTTGAAGACTCACCCAGAATGAGCCGGACATCGCTCGGGCGTCGTAATGGCTTGTGATGCCGTAGGCCAGTCCTTGTTTATCTCGGATGGTGTCCATGAGCCGGGAAGAAAATCCTCCCGCCCCAAGGATATGATTCATGACCGTGATCGCGTAAAAGTCCGGGTTCGTCCGGCTGACGCCCCCATGGCCGAGCACGATCGTGGATTGGGTCAAATCCTTGTCGATGAGCCGGACGATCTTCTTGTCGATTACGGGCGGTTTCTTGCCTGGTTGAGCAGGCGCCGGCCCTGGCTTCCAAGCACCGAAATAGGAGTGGACGAGCGCCGTGGCCTGCTCCATGGTGATGTCACCGACGACTACGAGAATCGTTTGGTTGGGGAGATACTCCCTCGCGTAAAAATTTTTCACGTCGCGCAGCTCAAGTCGAGACAGCGTCTCCTCCAAACCGATGACCGGCCATTCATAGGGATGGTGTTGAAACACCATTTGATTGAACGTTTTCATGGCGAGGCGGCTGGGGTCATCGTTCTCGCCGGCGATTTCTCCCGCAATCTGAGCCCGAACTCGTTCGAATTCCCGTTGAGGGAACGTCGGGTGCAGCAAAACGTCCGAGAGAATCGTAAAGCCGAACTCGGCGTCTTTCTTGAGCACGCGCACCGAAGCAGTCGTAAAGTCTTCGGCGGCGGCGATCTCCAGCGCGCCTCCGACGAAATCGATCTGTTCGGCCAGTTGCTTTGATGATCGGGTCGTCGTGCCCTCATCCAGCAGGCTGGCCGTCAAATTCGCCAGGCCCGCCTTCTCCGGCGGATCGTGAGCGGAGCCGGCCTTGATCAGAGCGTGGATTTCAACAATGGGCAGATCGTGTTGCTCGAGCACCACCAGCGTCATGCCGTTGGGGGTAACGGTCTTGATCGGGGAGAGCTCCGCGGCAAAGACGGAACTTGCTCCCGCGAAGACGGCCATGGCCGCGCACCATCCGGCGATTTCCCCGGCGATCTTCGGGAGCCCGAGCATACCGAGTGCAGGCGCCGGCAAGTCTGAACAGGGACGTCCGAGAGTCGGGCGATGGTGAGACATGCGTCGAACCTATGACCGGTGATGAGGCGTCGGCATCGAGGAGGAAGACTGCTGTTGCTTTGGAGGGAGTGGCACGAGAACGCCCACGGTTCGATTGTCCGCGTTGAGATAGCGCCTGGCGACACGTTGAATATCCTGCGGGGTGACGGATCGGATACGTTGCAGGAATTGGGTTTCCCAGCGCCAGCCGGCTCCTACGGTTTCGGCTTCCCCAAGCATCATGGCGCGGCGGAAATTCGAATCTTGCTCGAAGACATGGGCGGCTTCCAGTTGATTCTTGGCCCGTTGCAGCTCGACCTCGGTCAGAGGTTCTTTCTGAAGACGGGCGATCTCCCGCAGCAGGGCTTCTTCGACCACGTCGGTCTTCGCACCGGGGCTGATCACCGAGTAGCAATACAAGAGGCCGGGATCCGCTTGCAAGGAGTTATAGTCCGCGCCGACTGCGAGCGCGATCTTTTGTTCGTACACCAGGCTTTGATACAGCCGCGAGCTTTTCCCCTTCGATAAGATCGCTTCGAGCAGGCTGAGGGCGTAGGAATCTTCGCTGGAATGGTTGGGAACATGAAATCCCATCATGACGAACGGGAGTTGCGCTTCGCGTTTCAGAATAAACCGCCGTTCGCCCCGTTGAGGGGGTTCCTCAGAGAGGGGCCGGCTGGGGGAGGGCCCTCTCGGAATCGGCTCGAAAAGGGTTTTGATGGTCTGGATCAGGACGTCCGCTTTGAAATCGCCCACCACGATGAGTGTGGCGTTGTTGGGAGAATAGTATGTGTCGTAGTGGCGTTGTAAGTCCTCAAGCGACATGGTGTCCAGATCGGAAAACCACCCGATCACCGGCCAGTGATAGGGATGGCTCAAAAAAGCTTGCGCGAACAAGGTCTCCACAAGGGCGCTCTGAGGATCGTCCTCTATTCGCAACCGCCGCTCTTCTTTGACGACGTCCCGCTCTGTTTGAAATTCATGGGGATCGAGCATCAACCCCTGCATGCGATCCGCCTCGAGTTCCAAGGCCAGCTCGATTCGGTCGGCCGCTACGTTCTCGAAATACGCGGTGAAGTCTTGACCGGTAAAGGCGTTGTCAATCCCGCCGTTCTTGCGTATGAGGCGGGAGAATAAGCCTTTCGGGTACTTTGCCGTCCCTTTGAACATCATGTGTTCAAGCATATGGGAAAGGCCGGCCCGCCCCATGACCTCGTGTCGAGAACCGACCTTGTACCAAATCTGCACGGTGGCGACGGGGGCCTTGGGCACCTCGACCAGAAGCACCTTCATGCCGTTCGACAATACGTGCTCATGGGGCTCGACGGCGCGGACGAGAGAGGGAGCGAGGGGAAAAAACAACGTTGCGAAAAGGCAGAGAAGCACGCGGAAGTGAAAAGCCGGAGAGATCATACCGAATGACAGGCCGCCCCATGCTAGCAACGGGATTCCAGGGGTGTCAAGCAAGCCGATCCGCCTCCGCCAGCAAGGTTCCCTAATTGTCCGCAGGCCCCCAACACATCTCGTCCTCTGCTTCTGCGAATAAAGGCGTCGATGCCTCCTCGGCGGAGGAGGGTTTGAAAGTGAAGCACGCTGGCGTCGGACGGCCGTTGAAAACGACTACCTGGGAATTCATTGAACGGAATCAGATTCACCTTGCAATGCAGGCCGCGAAGCAGTGCCGTCAATCGTTGGGCGTCGGCCGATCGATCATTCACGCCGGCCAGCAGGACGTACTCGAATGTTAGTCGTCTGTTTGATGACTCAAGATATCTTCGACAGGCCGCCAGCAATGATTTGAGGGACGCGATGTCGCTGGCGGCTGGCATCAGCGCCCGGCGTTGGGCCTCGGTCGTTGCGTTGAGCGAGACGGCGAGGTTGACGCCGAGCGCCGCGACCTTTTCAAGACGGGACGCCAATCCCGCCG
>JANDJJ010000001.1 GCA_024330945.1 Nitrospira sp.
TGTGATCATGAACAACGGCAGCAGGCTATGGATCATCTCGGACGAGATGTCCATCAAGAGGCTGACGAACCCCAGAGCCCAGACACCTGACGGAATCCGGCCTAGCCGGTGATCAGAAGGGGAAATGATGATGAGGGGTTTCACCGGTGTTTTATTCTACCGCTCGCCCCTGTAGAAACAGGCTCTGTTCCAAAGCACGGAAGAATTGCTGGTAGGGTACCGGATCTTCCACAGCCCGCAGGTAGAACTGAGCGTTGGCACGGACCACCAATTGCGACTCATTCCGCTTACGGACGGTGACGGTCAATCGCACGAGATTGTTCCGGTGATAGAACGGTCCCCAGGTTCTGATGTTGCGATTCAGCACGAGCAACGTATCGGGGCGATAGAGGAGGTATCCAAGATCAACGCCGTAGATGCGCTCGTTCTCGACGTACTTTTTGCCCGACACAATGCCCAACTCTTCATCCAGGACCTCCACCATGAAGTCCAGGTCCTGCATGGTGGAGATGATCGCCGACAGTATCCGCTGCCGATCCGTGGTGTCGAAGACCCGCGATTGTGCGGCCCTGATCTTGACCTGACTGTCATCTGAAAGCCAAATTTGAGCGCGGGCGTCCCACTGGTTGTCATGCCGCAGTTCATACGGAGTCGGGCATCCCTGCAAGAGCAGGCATAACGCGACGCCGGAGACCGCGCCGAGCCATCCGAACATCCTCCTTCCCGCGAACGGTGAATCGTTGTGCCCGAGGCCCATCGTCACTCCATCGAACGGATCATTCTTTGGCGATAAACAGCGATCGTTCGAGCGTCGCGAAGAAATTCTGATAGACCTTAGGATCCTCGATCGGCTTGTTGTTATAGATGGCGTTGGCCCGAATCATCATCCGCCTTTCCCCCTCCGATCGCACGGTGACGGTGATGCCCACGACATCATAGAAATTCGGCTCAGCGAAACGAGCCGCCGTCACCAGCCCCAACGACTCATTGGCCCGCTCGATGATGAATCCCAGATCCTGCAGAGCCGCGATCACGCCCCGCATGGCGACCTGCCGATCCGCCACGTCGAAGGACCGGGACTGCACGCTCCGGATTTTCATCTGCGCCTCGGTCGGCGCGAGTAAATCCTGACTGGGTTGCGGCGTGGCACAGCCCTGCGCAATGCTAAGCGCGACGACAAGCAGGCCCGCCTCCACTGCTTTCGCCACGTTGTAGGCAATCCGTGGTGTCATCATCGCCTCACTGTGGTGCGCATCAGAGAGTAAAGGCCTCCAGAAAGACGGCCTTGGACAATTTGGCGAAAAACGTCTGATAAAGAACAGGGTCTCGCACCATTTCCATCCGTTGTTCTCCCGGCGGAATCGGCTGCCGGCCTGCTAACCCGTCTCCTTTCCAAATGACCCGGTAAAATATGACTCGCACTTCATGGCGAGTCCCCTCCGGATTCACCGGCCTCGTGATCAACGTCGCAGCAATTTTCTGATGGAGATCGACGGGAATCACGATCGGAGGTTGGTTTACCAACACCAGCGCGGAGCTGAGCAGAAACACCAGAAAGCGGCTGATGTCCTGACCGTGCTCCCGCGCGCTCCGTTCCTTCGTCGCCCGCAGAAACCCTACTTCCCGCGCACTTTCTTCGATTTGAAATCCCAGATCCTGGAGCACAGCGGCCGAGGCGGACAGGAGTTCCGCCTCATCTTTGGTCTCGAAGAGACGGATCTGCATGGCCCTGTGGCTTAGACTTTCGGGGGTCAATTGAAAAAACTCAGTCGGCTGCGTCTGCGCCATGCAACCCATCAGGTGGCTGGCCACAACCGCCACACAGACCATCGCTCCCCATCGCCCCTTCGTCATGAATCGGTCCGCCTAGAACTGTGTATAGTTGTAGGAAAAATCTCGCACTTTCTTGTCTTCGTCGTACTTGATGATGATGGTCAAGGTCCGCTGCCGCTGCGAACTGGAACTGTCTCGTGCGCTGGCACCCAGAATGATCAGCCCTGCAAAAGACGACCGAGCCGTGTCAACCCGGTCAGTCGAAACCTTGTCGTAGATCCAGACCTCCCGGCGCTTTTCATCCGTTGTCACGATATTCGGACTGCCCAGCAATTCCGCGACTTGCGATGCCGGCATGCCAACCTTGATCTCCCCCTGCACTTTGCCGACGGTCAACCGGTCTTCCTTGATCTCCGCCGTTCCGCCGCCGCAGCCGGCTGCCATCACCACACACATGCCCAACGCCACCCCCAGTCTTTTCATCGAACGTCCCTCCTCGTATTGTGCACCACGGTCTCCACCGGATGGCCGGCCCCACCTTGTCTGATCAGTTCTTTTTACGAGTAGCATACACGCTGCGGACGGAGCAATCACCTGATCGGTTACGTCTGTCTCCGCGCGGGCTCTTCGTCATCGTGATGGTCACCGTACGGAGAAGGAATGCCATAGCGCTTGCACTTCTCCCACAGGGCCTTGCGCGACAGGCCCAACACCTTGGACGCCGTCGTCCGGCTTCCCTCGACCTGCTCCAAGACGGAGACGATATAGTCCTTTTCAAACTGCTCGCGCGCCGCCGCGAGCGGCATCAACGGTCTGTGGGCCGCTTGTTTGCCACCGGTCAACCCTTCGTTGCAAAAGCCGCACGACTCTTGGGGAGGACCGCCGAGATAGGGGCAGGACGAAAATCCGCAGAGGTCGCTTGGCTCGATCACCTGACGTTCATGGCCCAAGGCCACCGCTCGCTCGACGATGTTTTCAAGTTCGCGGACGTTCCCGGGGTATGAATAGCGCAGCAGCAGCTCACGGGCGGCTGGTGAGAATCCCTTGAGCTTCTTATTCAATTTGGCAGCGCAGGTTTCAATGACGTGCTCCGCGATGAGCATGATGTCCTCCCGCCGCTCCCGGAGCGGCGGAATGACAACCTGTACCACGTTGAGTCGATAAAAGAGGTCATCGCGAAACCGCCCTTGCGCCACCTCCTTACGCAAATCCTTCTGCGTGGCACACACCAATCGGACATCGGCTTCGATTGTGTCGTTGCCCCCCACCCGCTCAAACGTTCGCTCTTGCAGCACTCTCAACAACTTGACCTGCACCACCGGCGACAGTTCTCCGATTTCGTCCAGAAACAACGTCCCCCGATGGGCCAATTCAAATCGCCCGCGCCGCTGGCGGAGGGCGCCGGTGAAGGCGCCTTTCTCATGGCCGAATAGCTCGGCCTCCAGCAATGTTTCCGGCAGAGCGGCGCAACTCACCTTGATCAACGGGCCGTCCCGTCGCGGACTGTTTTGATGCACCGCATTGGCCACCAGTTCCTTTCCTGTCCCGCTTTCGCCCAGAATCAACACCGTCGAGTCGGTCGCCGCAACCAGCTTGATCTTTTCCAACACCGCTCGCATCCGGCTGTTGGCTCCCAGAATACCTCCGAAGCTGAACTTGTCCTCCAACGTCGCCTTGAGGTCCTCGTTTTCGCGCCGCAGCATCACGACACGCGCAATCCGCTCGACAATCAGCAAAAGTTCATCCATCTGAAAAGGCTTGGTAATGTAATCCACCGCCCCCATTTTCATCGCGCCCACCGCCGTTTCCACGGAGCCATGGGCGGTAATGACCAACACTTCCGTTTCGGCATGCCGCGCCTTGGCTTCCTTCAGCACGGTCAAGCCGTCGCAGCCGGGGAGCCGGAGATCGGTGATCACCACGTCGAACCGCCTCTGCTTGACGGCCTCGACCCCCTCCGTCCCCGACGAAGCCGTCTGCACGTCGTACCCGACGGCCTCCAGTGCATCCACCATCGAGAGCCGGATCAACGGCTCGTCGTCCACCAACAGGATCGACAGTCCTTTCACGGCACACGCTCCGCCAACGAATGATCACGCGACACCGGCAAGCACAGCGTGAACGTCGTCCCCTTGCCGACCTCGCTGTCCACTAAAATTTTGCCGCCATGACGCTCGACGATGCCCAGATTGACGGACAATCCCAGCCCTGTGCCTTCGCCCTCGCCCTTGGTCGTGAAAAACGGATCAAACACGCGGGAAAGGATGGACGGGGGGATACCGGAGCCGGTATCACGAACCTCGACGCGGCAAATTCCTTCGGCAACCGACGTTCGGATTGTCAAGACCCCGCCTTTTTTCATCGCCTGGACGGCGTTCAAGATCAGATTCATCAAGACCTGTTCGATCATATGGCTGTCCACCATCACGTTGGGCAAGCCGAGCCCCAACTCGGTTTCGAGTGCAATGCGGTTGGGCGCAAACAAATGTGTGGTCAGCGTCAACACCCGCTCGACAATCTGGTTGATGTCGGCCGGACTGAATTCCGGCTCGTGTTGTTGAGAGAAATCCAGCAATTGTCGAACGATCTTCTGGACCCGCCTGACGCCGTGCTCCATGGAGGCCCAGTACTCCTCTTGCCGGGCCGGTGAAATTCCCCCTTTGCGGAGATTGTAGAGACAGTTGAGGATGCCGCCCAGGGGATTGTTGATCTCATGGGCCACGCCGGCCGCCAGTTTCCCGATGGACGCCAATTTTTCGGCGCTACGGATCTGCTGCTCCAGCTTTTTCGTCTCCGTCATGTCGCGGGCGATCCCGAGCACGCCGAGAATCCGCCCCTCGGCTCCTTGGAGAGGAGAGACGCTGATCATCGCCGTGCGGATCTCGCCCCGCTTAGTCACGATTTCCACCTCATACACCTGTTTCGCGCCGATGTCCAAGGTGGCCTTGAGGCGCCGGCCGCGATGGCGCCGCGAGAGCAACGAGAGATAGGGACGGCCCAACAGATCGTCCTTGCGATACCCCCACGCCCCGACCTTGCCGTTGACGTAGGTGAATCGCTGTTCCGTATCGAGCGTGTAGATGACGTCGTTGGCGTTTTCCAGCAAGTTTTCCAAGTATTGTTTCGTCTCCTCGATTTCCCTTGTCCGTTCTCTCACCTTGAGCTCAAGGTCCTCCCGATAGGACTGCAACTGCTGCTCGAGTTTCTTGCGGTCGGTAATGTCCCGCATCTGCACCATGACTAGGTCTCGATCGGCGCCCCCGGCGCCGATCAGATTCATCTCGACCGGCACCACGCGGCCGTCGCAATGCCTGACGGCGATTTCCCTCGTCAGGACCCGCTGGTGGCCGCCTTCGATCTCCGCCAACCATTCCTTGAACTCACGGTGACGGTCCTCTGCAATCAGATCGAGAATGTTCCGCCCGACGACACCGGCCTCCGCGTAACCCAGCACCTGTTCCTCGCGTTTGTTCACGGCGGCGATCATTCCGCAGGCGTCGACCATGACCACCGAGTCGGCGACCAGATCGAACAAGGCCTTGTAGCGGGCCTGCGAGGCCGCCAACTGCCGCGTGCGATCCGACACGGCCTGCTCCAGTCCCGCCGTATAGCGATGCAGCTCTTGCTCCAACCGACGCCGCTCCGTAACGTCCCGGACGAACGCCCGGGAATAAATCAACCCTCCGCGCTCATGGTCGAGCAGCGCGGTGGCATGAATTTCGACATCGATGGTTCGCCCGTCCTTCGCCACGAGCACGGTTTCCATGCACCCCTGTCCCCGCGCGACCAGTTGTTCAAGAAAATGCAGCACCCGCGGCGCTTCTCCCTTCGGCACCACTTCCCAGAGTCGAAGCGCCAGCATGTCTTCCAAGGTATAGCCCAACTTGTCGAGTCCCGTCTTGTTCACGTGGACGAACCGGCCCCCGCGATCCATCTGGTAAATCATCTCCGGCGAATGCTCGATCAAATCGCGATACCGCTCCTCCAACTGTTTGACATCGGCCATCTGCCGTTCGATCTGCCCGAACGACCGTTGCAGATTGGCGGCCATGTGATTGAACGCTTCCGCCAGTTGCTCGATTTCGTCGCCGGTTTTGAGATCAAGCCGTCGATCCAACCGTCCGCTCCCGATCTCTTGGGCCCCTTCCTGCAGCAGTTTGATCGGGCCGGCGATGCGCCCCGCCATCACCACTCCGATTCCGCCGAGCACGGCCAACACCGTTCCGCCGAACAAGAGGATCTTGGTCATCAACTCGTCGAGGGGGGCGAAGATTTCTCTGGGGTCCTGCCGCACGACGACCAGCCACTGTCGGCCTCCAAGGCTCCCCGTGGCAAGGCCATCGGCGAATCGCACGGGCGCGTACCCGATCATGCCTCCTTCGCTCCCGTGCGAATCGTCATCGACCGACGCCCACCCGGATTTGAGCGCCCCCAATAGGCCGACGATGTCAGGACGGATCGTGTGCGCTTCCGGAGCCAGCACCGGACAGAGAACTACGGCGCCGTCCGAGCCGACCAACATGGCGTGCCCCGTGGCACCGAGCGAAACTTCCGCAATGGAATGGAACACGGTGTCGCGTCGAAGCAGAATCGTGATCACTCCGATCGCCGTCTTCTGTCCTTCGTCCAGGATGGGCACCGCGACGGTCACGACGTGCGTCCCGAAGGCGGGATCGAACGCCACGTCGCCCACGTAGGGCCGCGCCCCGCCGTCTTGCACGACGGCCCGCCACCACGCCGTCTTCTTGTACCAATACTCCACCTGAGGAATGGAACTGATCACCAGGGCTCCTTGCCCATCCGTCACCAGAATGCCGACGTAGTCGGATTTCCGAATCTCATGCCAGCGGATCAGCGAATTCGTCGAAATTCGGTTGACGAACAGCGGAAACTCGCTGCGCGAATCCCGTTGCCCCCAGCGCTGCTGCCAATCCTTGATGATGGCCTCGATGACGCGGGGATCTTTGCCCTCATAGGTTCGATTAGCTTCCAAGACGGCGGCGCGAAGGAACGGCATGGTGGCGAGCTGTTGCGCCTCGTTGACGGCTCGGGTCACCTGCATTTCGACACGGCGGGCCGCCTCGACGGCGGCTTCTTTGAAATTCGCCCCCGTGGTCTCGCGTAACGCCCGACGCTCTTCGAGATAGAGCAGGATCAGAAACAGCGTCAGAGGCAGGAGGCCGACCACCACAATCGCCGCGATGATCTTGAGCTGGAGGCTGTGGAACCGGCTCCAGAATGTCATGCCCATCCCATCGTTTGAGGGAAGGGACCGCGGGAGAATCCCTCCGCGAGAAAACGACCGGCGGAGCGGCTCGCGGTCTCCGAACGGAACCGTCTTATTCCATCATCCGTCTCAACCGCGTTTCAAGAGCCGGCCGGGCTTGCCCGGCCACAGAAGGATCAGCGGACTCGCCACAAAGACGGACGAATAGGTGCCGCAAATCACACCCCACAGAAGCGCCAGCGAAAAATCGTGCAGCACCTCGCCGCCCGCGACCGTCAAGGGAATCAGCACCAGGATTACCGTCAAGCTGGTGACGATGGTTCGGCTCAGAACCTGATTGACGGCGTTGTTGATTGTGGCTTCCTCACTCTCCCGGCGGCGCACCTTCAGGTTTTCCCGGATCCGGTCGAAGACGACGACGGTATCGGTCAGGGAATAGCCGGCCAGCGTCAACAGGGCCGTGACGATGAGCAGCGTGATCTCCTTGTCCAGCACGTAGAACGCGCCGAGCACCGCCAACACGTCGTGAAACGTCGCCAGCGCCGCCGCAACGCCGAACCGCAGCTCGAATCGCGCCGCGATGTACATGATGATCCCGGCGAAGGAAATGAGGATCGCGATGAGCGCATCCTCCTGAAGCTTTTTGCCGATCGTCGGACCGATTTCGGTCGTGGAGTCCACCACGAACGAATTGCCGGGGAACTCCTTGGTGAACGCGGCGACGATCCGTTCCGCGATCTTTTCCTCAATCGTCGTCGAGGTTTTGACGCGAACGAGGAGCTTGTTGTCCTCCCCGAATTCCTGCAGCTCGGCATTGCCTAATCCGTTGGACTCCAGCGCCTTTCTTGCTTCATCGATGCGGATCGGCTGCTCGAACTTCAACTGCACCGCCGTGCCGCCGGCGAAATCGATGCCGAGATTCGCCGCCCCCCGGGCGATCTGAATCACGGCCACGAGCCCCAGCGCGACCATGAGACCGGACAAGGCGAAGGTGATTTTGCGCTTGCCCATGAAATCGATGTCGGTTTTTCCTACGATCTCGAACATGCCTGCTCCTTACCGAACGGGGGAGCGGGGACTCCAATCCACGCGCTCCGCCTCGAATTCGCTTCGTTTCAAATACTCAACGTCTGAGCTTTCGGTTGTCGCCTGTACCAGAGGTCGAAAATCACCTTGGTGCCGACCAACGCCGTGAACAGATTGATCGCGATGCCCAGGCACAACGTGACGGCAAACCCCTTGATCGGTCCCGTTCCGAATAAAAAGAGCGCCACCCCGGTGATCAACGTCGTCACGTGCGAATCGATGATCGTGAGCAACGCCTTGTCGTAACCGGCGTCGATCGCCGTCCGCACGGCCTTGCCGCTCCGCAATTCCTCTCGGATACGCTCGAAAATCAACACGTTCGAGTCGACCCCCATTCCGATCGTGAGCACGATCCCGGCGATGCCCGGCAACGTCAGCGTCGCGTTCAAAGCGGACAGCGCGCCCATGAGACACACCAGGTTCAAAATCAGCGCAAAGTCGGCGATCGCGCCGGAGAGCCGGTAATACACGATCATGAACAAGATGACCATCGCGCCCGCGATCAGCGTCGCCCTGATGCCCTTGTCGATCGAGTCTTGCCCGAGAGACGGACCGACCGTCAAATCCTGTACGATCTTGAGAGGCGCCGGCAGAGCCCCGGCCCGCAGCACGATGGCGAGATCGTTGGCCTCCTGCGTCGTAAAGGTGCCGGTGATTTGGGCGCGCCCCCCTCCGATCCGCTCTTGAATGACGGGCGCCGAATAAATTGTGTTGTCGAGCACAATGGCCATTCGTTTTTTGACGTTCTCCGCCGTGATCCGCTCGAACTCCTGGCCTCCCTTGGAATCAAAGGTGATGGACACGTAGGGATCGTTGAATTGCCCGATCGACACCCGCGCATCGCTCAAGACATCACCGGTGAGCATGACCCGCTTTTTGACCAGATATGGAATCCTGTATTCGCGTCTCGTTTCTTTGTCGACCACACGCTCGAACAAAATTTCATCGCCCTCAGGGATCTTGTCCTGAAACTGCCGGACGATTTCCTCTTCCATGTCCTTCGGAATCCGGGCCGGCAGCTCCAACCGCAGTTGGGCGTCCTCGTCCAGCATTTTGAACTCAAGCAGCGCGGTTTCCTTGATCAAGTCCTTGGCCCGCTTGGGCTCTTTGATGCCGGGCAACTGCACGACGATCTGCTTCAAGCCCTGCCGCTGCACGATCGGCTCGGTCACGCCGAACTGATCGATTCGGTTGCGGATCGTCTCCAGGGCCTGATTGATCGCGAAATCCTTGATGCGCTTGCTTTCCGCTTCGCGGAGCTGCCACACCAGAGAGGTGGGCGTCCCGGCCGATTCGTTTTCGACGAAGGATGGATACTCGTCGATCAGTTTTTGGATCGAGGATTTGAGTCCCTCATCCCCGAATCGAATCGTAATCTGCTCGGAGGCCGTGCGTTTCACTGACTCAACGGCAATGCTCTTTTCGGCCAGCAAGTCTTGGAGCGACGTCACGGTCCGATCGACCGTGATCTCCACCGCCCGATCTTCGTCCACCTCCATCACCAGGTGAATACCGCCCTGCAAGTCGAGTCCCAACGCGATGCCCTTGTCCGGAAGGACGGTCTTCATCCAACCGGGCAACGTTTGATACAGCGGCTGGTACGACGGCAACGAACCTATCACCGACATCACGATGACCAGCGCCAACAACCCCAATCGCCCGTTCACCTTCTTCATGATCGCTCCACCCTCTTCATTCCGTGCAGCCTACGCATCTTTTTCTTTGTCCTCGTCTTCCCCGCGCAGCCGCGCGATGGAATCTCGCTGGATCTTGATCCTCGTATTGTCGGCTATTTGGAGGGTGACGGTCTGTTTGCCGAGATTCGTGACCGTCCCCCATATGCCGGACGAGGTCACGACTTTGTCGCCTTTCTTGAGCGCGTCGATCAAGGCCTTCTGCTCTTTCTGTTTCTTCTGTTGCGGCCTGATCAGCAGAAAGTAAAAGATGATGAAAATCAAAATGAAGGGAACGAGGGAGAGCAGCCCCCCCGGACCTTGACCTCCGGCCCCCGCCCCGTTTGCTCCGGTTCCCTGGGCCCATGCAATGGATTCCATCAACATAACGGACGATCTCCTCTTTCCTTGTTGTGGACACGGTCCGCCGCCGCAACGGCCTCCGGGTCTTCCCGCGCCGCGACACTCGACGGTTCCTGCGTGTGACTGCGATAAAAAGCCGCTCGAAATTCCAAAAACGTTCCTTGTTCGACGGCCGCTCGGACGCGGCGCATCAGATCCGAAAAATACCAAAGGTTATGAATGGTGTTCAGCCGCGCGGCCAACATTTCTTTCACCGAGAACAGATGATGAAGATACGCCCGCGAGTAGCGCCTGCAGACCGGGCACCCGCAGTCCGAATCGATCGGCCGCTCATCCCGGGCATATCGGGCTTGTTTGATGACCACCCGTCCCGCAGTCGTAAACAACGAGCCGGTCCGTCCATGCCGCGAGGGCGCCACGCAGTCGAAGAGGTCGATGCCGCGAAAGACCCCTTCGATCAGATCTTCCGGGTATCCCACCCCCATCAGATACCGCGGCTTGTTCTCCGGCAGTTCCGGCACCGTCACGTCGAGCGTCGCATACATCTCGGCCTTGCTTTCTCCAACGGACAAGCCGCCGACCGCATAGCCGTCGAATCCCATGGCCGTGAGATCTCTCGCCGAGCGGACGCGCAGATCCGCGTCCAAGCCGCCCTGCACGATGCCGAACAGCGCTTGGTCGTTTCTCCGCCGGCCGGCCAAACACCGCTCGGCCCACAGCTTGGTTCGCCGCACACTCTCCAACACCAGCTCACGACTTGCGGGCAACGCGACGCAGTGATCGAACGCCATGATGATATCGGCCCCCAACGCTTCTTGGATTTCAACGGCGGTTTCCGGCGTGATGAAGTGACTCGAGCCGTCGATGTGCGATTGGAAGACCGCGCCTTCGTCCGTCACCGTGCATAACTTGGCCAAACTGAACACCTGAAAGCCCCCGCTGTCCGTCAAAATCGCTCCGGGCCAGCCGGTAAAGGCGTGCAGTCCGCCCATCTCCGCCACGATCTTGTGCCCCGGGCGGAGATAGAGATGATAGGCGTTGTTCAACAACAACCGGAATCCCATGAGCTGCAGCTCGTCCGGCGCCAGTCCCTTGACCGGCCCCAATGAACCGACCGGCATGAACGCCGGCGTATCGACGACGGCCCGCGCGGTGCACAATCGGCCGACCCTGGCTTTGGATTGCCGATCCTGTTGTTGAAGCCGATACTGGATCATGCCGCGCCCTTCTTTCTTCACATCTGCTCGGGAGCGGAAATTCCCAGCACCGTCAGACCGTTTTTGATGACTTGCTGAACGCCGCGCATGAGGGCCAGCCTGGCGGCGGTCCGCATTGGCGTCAGTTCCTCGGCCGATCCCGCTTCCTCGTGTTCCCGGCCGCCTGCGGGGGGGAGTATCCGATGTTTGTTGTAAAAGGTATGCAGCAGCGCCGCGAGCTGTTGGAGATAATACGTGACGCGATGGGGCTCGAACGTGGACGCGCTGGTCTGAAGAATGTCCGGATAGACGGAGAGCTTCCGAATCAACCCCAATTCGTCAGGATCGATCAACAGAGCGAGGTCTGTCTCTTTCGGTCGAGGGCACTCGATCCCCCGCACAGCGGCCGTCCGCCACAAACTCGCGATACGAGCGTGGGCGTATTGCACGTAGTACACCGGATTGTCCGCCGATCGTTGTTTGGCCAGTTCCAGATCAAAGTCAAGATGAGTCCGTGAATCCCTCATGAGGAAAAAGAACTTCGCGGCGTCGGCGCCCACTTCGTCGATGACTTCGCGCATGGTCACGAATGAACCGGTCCGCTTCGACATCTTGACTTCAACCCCGGCCCGCAGGAGTTTGACGAGTTGAACCAACACCACCCGCAACTGCTCTTTGGGATGGCCGTAGGCCTGCATCACAGCCTCCATACGAGGAATGTAGCCGTGGTGGTCGGCTCCCCACACGTCAACCAGCAGATCATATCCGCGCTGCAGTTTGTCCCGATGGTAAGCGATGTCCGACGCCAGGTAGGTATATTCGCCGTCCTGCTTCTTGACGACACGATCCTTTTCATCGCCGAAGACCGTGGAACGAAACCACAGCGCGCCCTCTTGCTCAAACAAAAGGCCGCGGGCTTGCAAATCGTCCAGGGCCTGCTCCACCGCCCCGGACTTGAGCAGCGACTCCTCGCTGAACCACGACTGAAATTCGATGCCGAACGACGCAAGGTCCCCCCGGATCAATTCCAACAGTTCTTGATAGGCGAGCGTGCGGCACCGCGCCTCAATCTCCGCCGGATCAGAAGACCCCGTCTCGCCATCGAGCTTGTGCTTGAGACGCCGGGCCACCTCGCTGATATAGGCGCCGTGGTAGCCTTCTTCCGGAAATTCGGCAGGCTGCCCCGACAGTTCTTGATAGCGTGCATAGACCGACGCTCCCAACAATTTCATCTGCCTGCCAGCATCATTGATATAGTACTCGCTGGTCACGTCATACCCGACTGCTTCCAACAGACGAGCGACGGCCTGCCCGACCGCCGCTCCCCGTCCGTGCCCGACATGGAGCGGACCAGTGGGATTGGCGCTGACATATTCGACCAGGACGCGATGTCCTCGTCCCATGTCGGCCTTGCCATAGGCGTCTCCCCGTACGTCGATCTCTCGTAGCACTTCGTGCCACAGGGCCGGCTTGATCGTCAGGTTCAAAAATCCAGGGCGGACAATTTCCACACGCTCGAAGAGCCGCTCCGCTTCCGTGAGATGTTCGGCGATAATTTCGGCGACCTCGTGAGGTCTTTTTTCTTCCGACGGCGCCAAGGACATCGCGATCGTCGTCGCCAATTCCCCCCACTCCGGACGTTTTGGAGCATCCAGGGTCAGCGCCGGCCATGTTTGCGTTTTCAAGCGGCCTTTTTTCTTGGCCTCATTGAGGGCACCAAGCAAAGCGGTGGCCACCATTTCCTGGACGATGCCGTGAGACACGTTGAATCTCCTAAGTTCTCAGTAAAGAAGGAGAAAATGAACGGGCCACTTTAGCACACGGGTCTGATAGAGACAAGGTAGAGTCCGAGCCATGGTCTTGCGATTTGGTTATCAAATGATCATGTTTTCTGCACGCATCCAATATCTGTTTCGGGGAAATGGCCAAACAGATTTTTTCGGAACAAGCGGTGACGTGTTCCCACGAAGGACACTCGCACGGCACTCCCCGCAAGACGATCACGTGCGGCCCTTTAGGCGCCCATCGGGCTGGGTCGGTCGGCCCAAAGAGGGCAACGGTGGGAACTCCCAATAGTCCCGCCAGATGAGTGATACCCGAATCATGTCCGATGTACACCCGCGCTCGGAGAAGCACGCCGGCGACGGTTGTCAAGTCGGCATCGCGCAAGACGGGAAGAGGACGGCCTGTTCTCCCAATAACGGCCTTTACGGCTTCTTGATCGGCCGGACCTTCCAGGAGAAGACACTGTGTCCCCGCGTTCTGTAATTTGTCGATAACGGAGGCCAACACCTCCGGCCTTGTGCATTTTGCTCGGCTCCCGCTCCCGGGATGAATCATCACCATGGGGCGATCGAGAGCGATGCCCCGTTTTGTCAGGCACACCTCCCCGCTCCGCTTGAACACCGACGGAATGCGTATCCGCGGCACAACGGCCGGACCGTGCCCTTGTTCTCCGATCGCTTCACAGAAACGGTCGCTCTGATGGGTCGCCGTCACATTAGGATCGAACGGTGATCCGATGCGCACGTGGCTGATACCCATCATTTTGAGACGATTCGCAATGAGACCGTCATCATCCTTCAACCACCCGATGGCAAACTCGCAATGTTGAATCCAGGGGCACTTCTCGCTCGACGGAAACGATTCTTCGCCAAACAAGAAATTCCGAATGGCAATGGATTCAAAAGAAATCCACTCTTCCACCACGTTACATTCCAGCAGAAATCTCCCTACCAGCTCATGGGAAGCAAGGACATATCGGTGGTTCGGATAATCAGCCCGAAGCCGTTGAAGAGCCGGAACCGCAAGAAGGACGTCACCAAGAGCACCGGGATGAATAACAAGAACGGCTTTGCGCATCGACTTTTAACCCCCGGCACGAGGATTTCCCGCCATTTTTCTGGCTGTTTCCAGCTCCTCCGGCGTGTTGACATTGAAAAAAGACCGCCCTCCAGGATCGAGGCCGCTTATTTCCATCTGCTGGACCCATCGAACGTGAAGGTTCGCCTCATTCACAACATCTTTTATACTGAGCCGGCCGCTCTGTACCATCTGCTCAATGACCGGCAGGCACCGCTTGCTATAGAGCGCATGCGTCGGTTGTGGGCCGAACTCTGAACGGGGAATCACTACATCCACATCGTCTTTCAATGAAACCAGATGCCGAATCACGACCGGACTTATGAACGGCATGTCACAGGCGACCGCAAAAATATACAGCGTCCGCGATAGTTTCAATCCTGTGTAGATCCCTCCCAGACTTCCGCGATTTGGGATAAGATCCCGCCACACCGGCGTGGCAGCCTCGATCATCGTGGAATCATCTCCGACCACAATGCTCACGTTCTGAAAGACGTCCTGCAACACAGTAAGGCTCCGATCAAGAAGAGTATGTTCCCCGACGGAAAGAAACCTTTTATCCTTTCCCATCCGCCGACTTCGGCCACCGGCGAGGAGAATACCCGTAACGTCGGAGATCATCCTCTTGCCTCGGAAAGATCAATAAAAGAAAAAACAAAGAGGGGGCGGGAAGTTTCCCGCCCCCTCTTTCACCGCCACTATTCTCTCGTGATACCTGATCCGTTACCCGTTACAGGGTTTTTCCCTTCTTTTTGTTGGCGCGGCGTGTCAAGACCCACCCTTCGAGAAAGACAACACCGACGGCAATGACAACAGGATAAATATAGGTCTCTTGTGGAATCGGAGGATTCATAAACGTGTAATAAAAGGCTGACACGGCCATCTTTCGACCCGCATCACCATTGTGGCCGTCCCATGCGAAAAAGACCGTGGGAATATATTGACCGACCTCGAAAAACGTGTCTTCGTCATAATCCTGGTCTTTCTTATTTCCCAGAGGGCGTTCGATCATCACATACCAACGACCATTTTTCCATTCGCTTTTCAGGACTTTCAGGTGCTCCTCGTAGTTATCGCGTTCCTCAAAGTCCTTGTCCCATCCGGTTCCTTTGAAGGCCCTGATGGAGCCATCGGCTTCCCACTTCACAATATCGACCGGAAACTGCTCGTTCGTTCCAAACAGATAGCGTGGTTTAATCGGAGCGGGTAGTTCCTTCCATTTGACGGGAGTTTCGATTGCGATGGCATCGTTATAGACGGGATAGTTATTTTGCTTCGCCGCAATAGAGCCTCCTTCTCCCGTGGACGGCTCTTGTTCTTGAATGTCGATGTTAACTTCGGTCGGAGCCCAGGGCAATTTCCCCTCAGCCACGCTCTTTGTCCGATCATCCCATTCCAAAAGATAGGCAATAGACTTATCGTTGTACAAAGACCTGACCCATATGTCGTCAATTCGATTCACAAAATTTCTAGGCTTATGGGTAATTTGCCCGCCCATTGCGACGTAGCGACGCGGCGCATTCTTCCACGCCTCATTCTCAATATCAGCCGGAATTTCCCCTTCCACCATGTTTGAGGGGATCACAAAATTGATCTTGGGTTTATCGGTTAAAGGATCGATGGGAAGGGGTTTTCCTTCTTCATCCCGCTCGCACAGAGAATTCACAAAATTGGCAATGTCCCATCGCTCATCTATCGTCGTGTTATCCGCAAAGGACGGCATGGGGGTTCCGTTAATCCCTGTCGAGAAGGTCCTGAAAATGTTGACCACGCTGTAAGGGTCCTGGCGGCTTCCTCTAAAATTCCAACATTTATGCCAATTGGCCGGCTGAATGGAAAACCCCCAATCGTCTTTCAAATTGAACGCATTTCCATCACCACGACCTTCAAGGCCATGACATTCGATACATTTCTTTTCAACAATCAGTTCAGATCCTCTTTTGATACTTTCTTCCGTCGCTGGTTTTGGCTTCAGCTCCGCCATATTGAGAATGGTTTGAGTTTCTGACTGTTTGTCCGTAAAGCTCCTATCTTTTACAAGTTGAGTTGTAACAAAGGCCAGCACTTGGAGCCGCTGTTCCTCAGTCAAAATACCTTCCCACGGCGGCATAGCCGATCCAGGCAACCCATGCGTCACGGTGTCGAAGAGATCATTCTGACCGCGAATAGGCTTTTTGGCATCGAACAGTGGCAGCTCACCGCTGGCAGTATGACGAATTTTGAACGTCCCTTGATTAAAATTGCGCGGGCGAGGCCAGAGTCGATCAGCACCAGGCCCGTCACCAGCACCATCAACCCCATGACACCACACGCACTTTGTAAAATAGACCCGTTTACCGGCCTCGATCATTTCAGCGGAGGGTGGCGCTGCCAGTTCTCCCTTCTTAAATCCTTCCGGAATTCCCCCCTGAGCAAAAGCCGGAATTTCCATACCGGCGATAATTAACGCAGCCCCGAAGGCAATTGACAGCGTCAGACCAGCCTTCTGAGTTCCACTGTTTTGCATAGCGTTCCTCTTCCTTAATGAACAAGTCGGAGATACAATCAATCCCAGGTTCGCGGATAATATCCGGTATGCCAGTATTCAAACAGAATGACTTTCCACATTTCATCAACCGTCAAATGCTGCTCCCAAGGCGGCATGACGGACGCCCATGGAAACCCTTCATTTGGAAGCCCCATCCCACCTTTTGCCACACGCCAGAAAATAAACGTCTCCTGCAACTGGGCAATTGTCCCTGGATCCGTGAAATTCGCGGGAATAGGGTTAAACGCAAAAGCATGAAGACCACGGCCGTTTAGGTTGTCACCATGACAGAAATGGCAATTTTGGAAAAAGATTTCTCCGCCTTCACGGACATACTTTAAGTATCCTTCAGCTTTTTCATCCCAAGGATTGGCATTCGGCTTCATGAGCCGTCCCATGCCCTGCTCAACAATAAGTGAATTGCTATATTCTTGATCGTATTTACCTTCAGGATTCACACGATAGGGATTTAAAGAGGTTTGCAACACATAGGTCTTACCATGCACCTTTGTACTGGCAGGGGGAGCAGGATGCACGGTTCTCAATTCAATGGGCTCTTCCGATTTCGGCATCATCACGTTGTAAGAAAACCCCCACGTGAGAATCGGAAGAGCGATCAAATAAACGTATCGAAGCACTTTATTGAACCCGGTCTGAGCATCCAAGACATTCAAGATAGGCTGTTTGAACTTTTTCCAATCTTCTTCATTCGCCGAAACCCACATAAGAACGGCGACGAGCCCTACTGTGCCATACATGGCTCGCACGCTGAATGGAATGGGAGGATAAACTCTATATTTGATGTAGAGAAGGAAGAAGATCCAAAATCCAATCCCTTGCCAGAAGCGTGGAATTCCCATTCCCATCGCATTGAGCATGTAGCTCAGACCGGTAAATCCAAGAACGTAGCACCCGACCTCGAAGAGCATCTGCATCGGCATATACCCCTCGACAAGACGAATGGTATTCGAAGGGATAATGTCGAATATCATTCCGGCCAGCAGCAGCAAACCGACAATCCCTACCAAGGCGCCGAGCGACATCAATGCTTTCATTGCTCACTCCCTTTGCACTTCTCGAACAGAAATATGAACCTTGCCTACCCTATGAAATCTTTGGTGGCGGTGCTCCAACTTTCACTTGAGAGAGATAGTCAACAATTTTTTTCAGAGCTCCGGCACTTAATTTTTGCCCGAATACCTTTGGCATTGTATTGTCAGGAAACGGTTTGACCACGTATGCGCTCGGATCAACGATCGACTCCATAATATATTCGGCCGGAGACTTGGCTGTCCCCTTGTAGTCCGGCGCTTTGATACGCTGAGCAGCCGTCGTTCCCTCCTCAAGCTTCGGGCCGATGGTACCTACAGCCCCGGGAATACCAGGTATGGTGTGACATGCGACACATTGAGCTTTGGCAAAAATTTGATCCACAGGCTCCGAACCATCTGCCATTAAGGATGTGGCTCCTCCTGCCGGCTTATCTTCCTGAAGCTGCGGGCGTTCCCCCTCAGGAATGAATTTCTCATAGGACTTGACTATTTCTTCAAAAGAAGGAGGCTCCAACCCCTCCCGCACATACATCCACGTATCAACGGCCGCCAACTCCGGAAGACTTAAAGAGATTGGGGGTTTATGAATGGCCGGCATGGGACTTTCTCTATCATTCGTTCCCTTCACCCCATACCCTTGAACCACGTAACAGCTCGGACAAGCATGAGACTCTGCAATATACTCCTGAGTATTCTCGGCCGTGCCAGACCCTGGAAACGCCTCTTTCACAGCATACTCCCGTTTAGCGGGATTTCCTTTTGAGTATTTCGGATCTTCCAACCGTTCCTTGGAACGATTAACCAATCCAAGCAAATTGGGAGCACGTTCCCCTAACATGCCGGCATGGAAGGCATGACACAAAGGACATTGTCCCTTCCCAATCGCTCCCTGTTCTTTGTTCTTCCCGATCCCTCCAAAAATGATTTTCTCTCCTTCGTCGGCCAGCTGCTGGGGCGTCATGGAATTGAAATCAAGCTTCTCTTCTACGGGAGGAAATCCCCCTTCCACTTGAGGAAGCCAGTTTCCGTATCCAGACAAAAACGCCGCGACAAAAAACATGAACCCACCGATCTTGAGCAGCGCGCTCAGATTGGTGAAGTACAGAGCCATAATGAAAGACGTGGCGGTAATCATCACGAGAGAGACCGGCAGCAGCCTGCTCTCTCCATAAAAATTCGTTTTGTAATTGGCAATCGCCACGAACATGAGGAATGTCGAAACGATCCCAATAAACGTCTTAAAAACCGCCCGTTTTTTAGCAGCAGGATCACTGATTGACACCTGAAAATAGATAAGAAGTCCTGTCAGGATAGCGATCGCCATCCAACCCATTGAAAGCGCTTCAGCAATCAAATTACCCAAGGTACTAACCCTCCTACCGCTTTACAAGGAAAAATCCGTGACGGCCCCTTTCCTTGCAAAGCCGATCCTTAGATAAAAGTTCATCAATGGCTTCCAGCCGGCTGGGGAATAGCTCCAGGAACCCCAACTTTTGATTCAACCGGAGCTTTCTTTGCCGTCAAACTGCCAAGCCAGAAGACAAAGAGAATACTGATCCAGAAAAACAGAACGTTGGCCGAAATCACATTGGCGGCAAACCCTACCGTATGAGTATAGGCCCACGGAGAGTTATCCCGCATAATTTCATTGACGTGCCAAAACAGACGAACAGACGAACGAATATATCCCATCAACCCCATCATCCAAGTAAAGGCGGTCGCGAGCATGATTAGCGCGTACTGAGAACGGGCTGAAATTTTTCCCCATTCAATTGGGCCCATCTGCTTGGCCCCCTTCATCATCATACTGTTAAGGGTAAACATGAAAAAGAGGCACGAAAGAGTCGTTGCAACTTGAGGTACAGACAAGCCGACACGCACGTTCGCGGGAATGTAATAGCCATAAATCGCAAGGAATATGATGTTTATATAGGCACAAGCAAAAAACACTCCCATAAAGATATTGCCGAACCTTGCCCATGATACAGTCGAAACCTTATTCCCTCTCATGTACCAGACAAAGCTCAGCACTGTGGTTGTAATGATAACGTTGATACCACCATTTTTTGCCGACATAACCCCATAATTACCCAAAACCGGATGCTGCTGCCCTCCCATCGCTTTCAATTCAGCAGGCGTCATCACCATGGTATGAGGAGTAATAAAGACCATGAATCCGCAGGCCAACAAAAAGACCAGATACTTGATATACCGCTGATACTTCTCGGCACCTCGCATGCGGCCCATCGCTTGCCACAAATAGTAATTGGTGCTTAGAAACAAGATCCCGATCATCGTAGCCTGGATAATAAACAGCCACGCCAGGAGCCCCCCCATGAGCGTAATCCCCATTTGCTGCCTGTAGGCATACACTTCTCTCATCAGCCAATAGCCGGCAAATGGAAGAGGAATGAGAAACGCCACTCCGAGCGCCATCGCGATATAACCCATCCAATCATAATGAGCGCGCTCTTCATCCGTTTTTGCAGCCAGGAACTTATAGGCTGCATAGGCAGCCACCACACCCCCCCCGAACGCCATATTGCCAAGAATACGATGGAGGTTCAGCGGATTCCACAAAGCGGTATGAATGACGTGCCAGATATTCCCCAGATAGCGGCCCTGCTCATCGACGCCAGCAGGCGACATCATGAACCCGATCCACGAATTTGCCAAAAACATGAGCAGCGTGCCGATCACATTCAGAATGACGGACATACTCAAATGGATCCACTTCAGGAACCCCTCTTTCATTTTGTCCCAACCATAATAGTAAATGTAGAGGGTTCCGCTCTCCGCAACGAACATCAAGGCATAGATATGCATCACCGGACGGAAAATACTTGATAAGTACGAGAAAAAAGTCGGATATAGCGTCAGAAAGGTAAAAATAAGAATTCCACCCAGGATGGCCGTCAACGAATAGGCGGTCAGACTGATCTTAATAAAGTCATATGCTAACTGATCATATCGTTTAGCGAGCGCCTTGTCCTTCGTGACCACCCCCATAAATTCAATGATCATGCAAAAAATCGGGACGGCGAGAACAAAACTTCCATAGTAAAGATGCTGCTGGTTGGCAAACCAGAGCAAGACCCGGCTTTCAAAGTTGTATCGCGGATAATCGGCAGGGCCATCCGTTGTCTTAGGAGCAGGAGCACCGACTACAATGCCTTCGGTCTTGTAGTAGACATCCCTCGCCTTTTCAACTTTTTCACCTTCCTTCTGCGCCCCCTCGGCAACTGGAACCTCTTCACCTGTAGCCGGCGATGGAAGCGCCATAACGATCGGAAGCAGAAGAGCAACAACCATCGCGCCAAGCGCAATGATCGACAATAACTTCTTCCGGGTTACGACACCCATGAAAATACCTCCTTAAAGCAGGACAATTACTTCTCGGTCTCGTTTTTCACTGCATATTTGCATTCAGATCAATTCGGTCTATTGGCGGAAGAGATACCAAAAATCCAACCCTTGCATCCCCATCAAGTAGTGATCGACCAACGTAAAGTACCCCACCGCGATGATCAGCGACACGATTACCGCAATGACCGGATTGTTCAGCGCGCTCATACCTTTTTTCTCCTCTTTGCTTCTCCACCGGTTTTACCAAAACCTCGCCAGGCCCGCGACTTCGTCCGATACTCCTAACTTTTAGCAGGGACACTGAATGCCCGCGAACCAGTAAAAAAACCACAGCCCAACTGCACAGGTAATATAAAAAATCATTTTGCCGATTTTGATTTTAACATCGCTATCCTGCTGTGATACCTCTGCCATCTATAGCTCCTTGTTCCTGATCAAAAGGAATGAATGACCGGCCTTGTGTTTCTTGACAGAGAGGTGACCCTGTGTTAATCAACTCCTCGCAAACACGGTATGGATTTTTGAATTTGCAAGGAAAAAATCATGTCGAAAAACGCAAAAGTGTTTGACATTATAGTTTTGGCCGGAATGGTTGTCAATATCATTTTGGCCGTGTTTTTGATCTTGTATTACTTCGACTTTCTCTAAATCAGGTTTTTTCACTGCCCCGCTCATTTTCTGAAATTTCTGACGTTGCACAGCGAAATCCTATGGTCTCATCACGAAAATCAGGCATCATTTTGCTTCGACTCGTAATGCGGATATCGGCTCCGGTGGTCGTGTACCCTCCCCCTCGAAGCACCCGATAGGTTCCATACTCCGGTCCTAGAGGGTCCTTGTCAGGCGAATCTCTATAATATGTCTCCTGGTACCAATCGGCGACCCATTCCATCACATTGCCCGCTCCATCCATGACTCCATAAGGACTCTGGTCCGTTTTGAAACTGCCTACGGGAGCAGATACGTCGTATCCGTCCTGCACTCGAGCCCAGTTTGCGCCATTGGCCAATTCATTGTTCCCCCAGGGCCAGAGCCTCCCATCACTGCCGCGCATGGCCTTTTCCCACTCCGCCTCCGTCGGAAGGCGCTTCCCCTTCCATCGGCAATACGCGTCTGCATCCTCCCAAGAGACGTACACCACCGGTTGATTGGGCCCTTTCATTTTTCCGCCGCTCTTGGCATACCGTGCCGGCAAACCCGGCTTCCGATGTCCGGTCGCCAGAACGAATTGTTGATACTGCGCGTTGGTCACTTCGTAGCGATCGATGAAAAACTCCTCCACATAGACCGTTCGTTGTGGTTGCTCGTCAAACCCTCCGCTCTCGGTCCCACGAATAAACGGTCCCGCTGGAATCCTCACCATCTCTTCTTCGATCGGCTCTTCCTTGGAGACGTTGTCGGCCTCCGGTTCAACTATTGCGGTCGCTTCTCCGACCGGCTCTTCGTAAGGCGTCAACGTCGTCCCCTTCATAATACCTGCTATAGGAAGAGCGGCGCAGACCAACACGACGATCAAAAAAACAACTTTGAATTTGGTCTCGAGCATGCCCGCCTCACGGAGCGGAAGCTGATCCGCTTTCCTGATCAAGATCCGCCGCGCAACGGATCCCGATCGTGATGTCCGCACGCCAGTGCTTTGCCGCAAATCGCTTGGAGAGTCTCGCGTTATGCGTCGTTTCTCGCCACGATCCACCGCGGACCACTTTGAGGTCGCCGTCTTCCGGTCCCTTGGGGTCGCGGTACGGCGACTTCTTGTAATAGTTCTCGTCGTACGAGTCGGCCACCCATTCCGCGACGTTGCCGGTCATATCATACAGCCCGTACGGACTCCGCCCCGACTCAAACGAGCCGGGAGGGGCAAGATATTTATACCCGTCTTCGCTCCCGTCCAAATTAGCATGCTCCGGAGCAAACTTATCGCCCCATGCATACTTTCTTCTCCCCTCACCTCGGCCTGCCTTTTCCCATTCCGCCTCCGTAGGAAGACGCTTGCCGGCCCACTTGCAATAGGCAGCCGCATCGCTCCAAGAGACGCTCATGGCAGCGAACTCGGGTTGAAGCAGCTTGGATTGGTCGTCCTCAAACACTTCGATTCTCGGCATCGGGCGCTTCGTCATTTTGGCGAATCGCATATATTCCGCCTGCGTCACTTCCTTCAAATCAATATAAAACCCCTTTAAGAACACTTGATGTTCAGGGGCTTCATCCGGATCACCGTCGTTACTCCCCATGGTGAACGGCCCTTCAGGAATCTGCACCATTTCACGCCCCTCATCGCCGATTTTCGTTTTGTACATCGAATAGTCCTGAAGCACCGCTTTCGGCGCCACGGACTGAGTTTCGGACGTCACGGATTTTGCCAGTTCTTTGATTTTGCTCGCCTTGTACGACTCATAGACCAGCATGCCGATCAGTCCAAAAAACGACGCAAAGACAAAAATAATCGATCCGTACAACACGCCTCTATTTTCCACGCCATCTCCCTCACCGTTTACGGTTGCGGCGCCGACGGCTCGGTGCGATCCGAGGAGGCCTTCCGGGCCGCACGAAAATCCAGCAGCATCGACACTTGGACACCGAGGAATCCGCCCATCGCGGCGCCCGCGCCCGCGCCCACCCAAATCCTCTCAACATCCGCTACCAACCACGCCAGCATTCCTCCCAGTAGCGTTCCCGTCATGATGCTCACAAGAAACCGGCGTCCGCCCAAAAACCCGACGACACCGCCCAGCAACAGCCCTATCACAACGGCAACGGGAACTACTTCTCTTCCCATGACCATTCCAATCAGGGTCCCCACGGTTCCCATCACCGCCATTCCCAGCACAATGTCCAGCATCTGCCCTCCGGACATTTCACGAACGCGTCGGCTCAAAGATTTCGCGATCATCGTTCACCCTTCGCTGGAAGCGCCATCAGCGGACCGATATCAATCTCAACACCGGGTCCCGCCACAATCGAGATACCCCATGCCTTTGCCGCAGGTTCATGCCCATGAATCTTCTTGAAATCTTCGTACACGTTCACGCGCTCCTCGAACCACTGTCCCAGCGTCGCGGTCCCGCTTCGGACCACGAGTTCGGACCCGCTGAACATTCCTCCTTCGGTGAGCGTCCCTTCAGGCTTGGAAGGGCTCCAGACGTATTTCGTGAAGACCGGAATAAACAGAAGATCGGTATCAAGCGAAGCATAGACGGCGGCGAGCGGTTCGGTTCCCGACGGCGCCTTCAATAACCGCCATCGCCAAGTCAAGACCGGATAGGCTTTGGGGTCCCAATCGATCTTCTTTTTTTTGATCCGTTGCCCCGCATCCTTCGCCGACAAAAAGACGTTGCCGTTCTCCGATTGAACTTTGTAGGCCTCGCGACCTTTTGATTTGCTTCGTTGGCTTTCGTGTTCCCAATGCGAAGGAAACCCGTCGGCATCTTTCGCTTTGAAATCCTCCAGGATCAAGACTTGGCCTTCCGCCAGGCCGAAACCGGGCCAGGAGGCCAATCCGATCGCTACAAGAGCGATGACCATGGTTTGAATCGGCACGTTCCATCGCATCGGCTTACCCCTCTCCGTCTCTTTAGGCTTCAGGTGAAGAGACCGGCGACAAAAGCGGCGCGTTCGTATTATGACGCTCTTCGCCCATCACCGATCGCCGACCCCATTGACACATCCAAAAAAGAACCAGCACCGCTCCCCAAAAGACCACCATGTTCAACGTCACCATTTTCGCGGCGAACGCCAGGTCCGGAGTGAACGCCCAGGGCGACACGTCGGCCATCACTTCGCTCACATGCCACGCCAACCGTCCGGATGAGCGAATATAGCCCATCAGCCCCATCACCCAACTGAAGGCCGCCGCCATTGCAAACAGGACGACCATGCCCCGCGCCGGAATCTTTCCCCATTGAATCGGCCCATGAACGATCGACCGCTTCAGCATGGCGCGATTGATCAACAGCCCGACGACGATGACCGTAAAAGTCGTGAAGGCTTGCGGCGCCGACAATCCCACTCGAACGTTCGCCGGCAAGTAGAATCCGTAAATCGACAGCCCCACGACGTTCACGAGACCGACCGCGAACAGCACCGCAATCACCACGTTACCCGTCGTGACCCACGGCACCGTCATGGTCCGATTCGCCCGTCGCATGTACAAGAAACTGAGGGCGGTGCAGAGCAGAATGACGTTGATGGCTCCGTTCTTGGACGACATGACTCCATAGTTTCCGATGACCGGATGCTGCGCGCCGCCCATCGCCTTCACCTCTCCCGCCGACACAAGCAGCGTGTGCGGAGTCAGCCAAATGAACAACGCCAGCAGAAGACCGCCGAACACCAATTGATAATAGGGTTGATACCGCTCCGCCCCCTTCAGCCGCGCCATGCCTTGCCAGATGTAATAATTGATGCCCAGAAAGAGCGCCCCGATCAGCAACGCCTGCACGACAAACATCCACGTCAGCAGCCCCCCCATCATGGTCACGCCCATGGTCTGCCGAAACGCGAAGACCGACCGCATCAGCCAATACCCGGCGATCGGCATGGGCACCAACGCACACACCGTCACGAAGAGAAAGACATACCCCACCCAATCGAAATAGGCCCGTTCCTCGGTCGTCTTGGCGGTAAAGAACCGGAAGCACGCGTACGCCAACACGACCGCCCCGCCGGACATGATGTCGGCCAGAAACCGATGCACGTTGAGCGGATTCCAGAGGACGGAATGCAGCAGATGCCACCCGTTCCCGAGAAACCGGCCTTGAGCGTCCACGCCGGCCGGCGCCATCATGAACGCCGACCAGGCATTCGCCAGCAGCAACAGAGCGGTCCCCACGATGTTCGTCGCCACCCCGATAGCCGCATGCACCCATTTCATGCCCCGCTCGGTCATCCGGTCCCAACTATAGTAATAAATGATCAGGAGCAAAGACTCGACCACGAAGACGGCGGCATAAGCCGGCATAAACGATTTGAAGGTTCCGCCCATGTAGGTCATAAAGCTCGGATACAGCCCGATAAACATCGCGAGCATCAGACTTCCAATGACGGCGGTCACGGAGAGGGCCAACACCGCCACCTTCGCCAGATCCCTCGCCAACCCGTCATATCTGAGCGACAGCGCCGGCTTGGAGGTCATCAATCCCAGAAATTCCAGCAAGGCGCAAAAGAGCGGCAACGCCAGCACGAATCCGCCGAAATACGTGTGCTGCTGAGTCACAAACCACACCAGCGCCCGGCTGTCGAACGAGCCGATCTGCGGGTACGCCGTTTCATGAGGCGCGGGCGCGGCGGGACCTTGCGGCACGCCGGGTGTATTGAAATAGACGTCCAGCGCCCCCTCAGCCAGGGAAGCCCCTTCCATGCCGACGAACCCCAGCAAAGCGACCAGTGTCGCAACGACTCCTATCAGCTTGAACGCCACCCGTTTCTCTCGTCGCAAACGATCCCGAACGACCATGCTACACCTTTGATCCAGGAACAGTCGGCATCGGCGTGCTCACATGTTTTGCTTTTCCAAGAATGCCCATCACAAAAGGACACCGAAGCAGGGCTTCATCGATTCTTTGTCCCTGTTGCTCTTCCACGTGCCGGCGATGTCCCAAATAATATCCGTAGAGCGCCATCATTCCGCCCACGAATCCCCCGCCGGCAACGGAAAAACCGGGAGGCATGATCGGCCATTGCAAGACAAACAGACCGACGCCCGTCGCCACCAAATAATACGTGGACGAAAAAGCGAGCCCAGGCCACCACCAATACTTGAAGAGTTCTGAAACGCTCGTCTCGGCGAAACGCGCCGTCCATGCGGCACGTCCGTTCATACCGCCGAAATAGGCGCACAAGGTGATCGCACCTCCCAGCAACGCGACGGCGACCAATTGCACGATGATCGCCTGCTGTCCCATAACCACGTGGCCGAGGGACGCGGCCGCCGCGCCGATCACCGATCCGGTTGCCACCCAGGGACCGACCTGAGCCGCGCGGCTCCTTATCATGTCTCGCAACGGCGCTCCGTCGGGGAACGTGGGAAACGGTCTCCCCATCGCGGCCATGCGGCGCACATGGCCGATCTCAAACGCATCCCGTGCCACCGACGTGCAAGCGACCATGATCGCCATCATGGCGGGACCATCCGGATGTTGCAGATAGTCGTAGCCCACCATCCACAACAGCGCCAACGCCAACAGCGAGAGCTGCGCGCCGTAGACCGCGCCGATCCAGAAAGCCATCCACGCGAGAACACGTCCGCCGTCTTGGCGGGCAATCACCGCCCAGGAAGCGGATCGCCCGATCCGGTAAGCAACCAGGGCCGTCACCATTGCGATCAGACCGCTCAACAAGAGCAATGTCAGCGGCTCCGCAATCGACACCAGGTGTTTAGCCGCACGATACACCGCGAAGGCGACCAAGCCCGGTACAAGCATGATCAGCCGTTTCCGTTTTCGGACGGACTCCTCCGTCACAGCCAGGCTCAAGCTGGGAAGCACCCGCAAGGCCATCCGATGCAACATCAACTTCCCCCGGCGAACGTGACGCGTGGGGAGAGAAGCGGACCATGAGTCGCACGTTGGGTCGCCCGTTTCCGCGCGACGTCTCCGTTTCCTACGTCCGCTGAGCTCCCATTCCAAAATACTTCGCTTTGACCTCTTCCATCAGCGACACGGTCACGACAGTCATCCCTCGCTCGACCGCCGTTCGCTCCAGCTCGATCTTCGCCATAGTTCGCACGGCGGCCGGCACTTTTTCCAATCGCCGTTCCGCTTCCGGCTCCCACTCGATCCGTTCTTCAGACGACGGGTGGAGCAGCCAGTCATAAGTAACAACCCTTGTTTCTCGGCCTCTGGCCCGCTCTTCTGCTTCCTGCCGAACGAGTGCCGCCAGGTACGGCGGCATTCGGTCCAACCGATGCAGCGCCTCGTCCGTCCACATCAATCGATCGACCAATCCGCCGATTTGACCTGCCGGCACGTCAACGCCCACCTTCAGTCCGCACCCACGACATTCGGACCGAATAAACCACTGGGCCGCTCCGTCTTCGCAAGCCCGTTCCTCGATCCCCTCCGTGTGCATCCACCGCCCGCAGCCGCAGGTCAACATCGTCCGGTATCCGCCCGTTGCTCCAGAAGCAACGACCGCAAGACTCGACTCGCGACCGCCCCCCTAACTCGCTCAACGGCCATGCGTCGTCGCTTCGCCGCAATGCTCCTCATCCAATTTTCCCTGGATAGAGAATGTACAGCATCGTGTAGGTGAAGCTCCCGGTCACAAACAGCACGCAGTAGATTACCATGGTGAACCGGCCGAGCGCCCGATGTCGCTGAGCTCCGTCCGGCCAGATTCGTTGAATCGCCATCTCCATCAGCAAAACCGCCGTAAAGATGAGCATGAACGCGATCCAGACACTGGACCTCCGCATTGAAAGGCGGTCCGTCAGGTGCAGATAGAGAAGGTACGTTCCTATCAAGCAGCCGACGGCGGTCCACAGCTTGGCGATCGCACCCCATGAAGCTTGCCTGGGGCCGGCTTTCAGCCGCCGTTTCCCGCCGACAAACGTTTGGACTCGAAAGCCGAGGACAATGAGATACACCGCCATGATGAGACCGACGATGACGAGGATAATGTGAAGAATCAGCACGGGGACGAACACACGGTCGTACAGTTCCTGCGATCCACCGAATCCTTCTTTCCCCTCGAACGCCAAGACGCCGAGCTGGCGGAACAGATAATAGACCACAAAGAAACCGGCCATGGAGACCATGCCGCCTAACATCAACCAATGGTGAGCATCGGTGCGTTGCTTGCGAGCCTGCACCCATCCGACGATGAACAAAACGGTAAAGAGCGTCGCCATCAATTGGCTCAAGTCCGCCCCCACCGTGGCATGTGTGCCAAAAAATCCGGACTCCCGCAGCCAATCCATTCCTCAATCTCTCGCGTCAGATCATTCGCCGACTGTTTCTGTTCAAAGCGCCCGGCCTGTTCGCACGTCGCTTCACGCGCCGTGCGTCAGATCGCCCGACTCTTGACGCCCTGAACGACGGCCGTTTTTTCCAATTCCGTAATGTCGGCAAACCCGGCCTTCATCATCCATCTGACTGCGTCACTGCATCGATAACAACTCCCGGCCTGAGTGTTCACCAGGATGTGCACGGCGAACGCGGTCGTCCATGCCGGACCGGTCCCAGCCTCGTCAAGAAAGCGATCTTTGATGACCAAGCGTCCTTGAGGCGCGAGGTGCGCAAATGCTTTTTCGACCAACGCTTCATTCGCTTCATCGGTCTGGTAATGCAACACGTCCGACATCAACACGACGTCGTAGGGGCCGCCGAGAGGGTCCCGGTTAAAGTCACCGGAAAGCAGGGCGATCCGCGAGGCCAACCCTCTTTCTTTTACCGTCTTTTCAGTCAGTCGGAGCGTGGTCGGAAGGTCGAACACCGTCGCGGTCAAATCAGGATACACTTCGCAAAACGCGATCGCGTTCGTTCCGGCTCCTCCCCCCAAATCCAACAGACGAACAGGCCCGCTCAATCCAAGGCGTCTGGCCAATTCCGGACCGCTCTGCCGGCCGATTCGATCCAATACGGCCAAGACGTTGCCGCCTAATTCCGGATCAGTCTCGAACACGTGTCGATCGACCGTCCGCCTCCCCGTGCGAACGGTTTCTTCCAACTTGCCCCAATTGTTCCATTCCGCGTCATGAAGCAGCAGCAAGTGCCCCACATAGTGGGGCGACCGTGTAACAAGATGCTTGTCCGCAACCGACGAATTGCCATATCGATCGCCTTCTTTGGTCAGTAATTTCATGGCCACAAGGGCGTTCAGCAACAAGCGGAGCGTCGGTTCATGGGCGCCGATCCGGCCTGCGACTTCACTGGCGGTTTTAGGCGGGCCGTCCAGTGCGGAAAACACGTCCAGTGTCACCGCGGTCAATAAAATTTTCGTTTCCCAGTAGTAGCCGAGTTGAAAAATCTCGGCGAGCGAAAGCTCTCGCGACACACGTCTCCCCTGTCACCAGAATACCGGAGAAAGAAGGAATCTTACCGAGATCGGAAATCGAAAGGCAAGGAGCGAGGGGGAACCCGATTTCCCGCAAAACACGAAAGGCAGCGGACCAACCGCTGCCTTTCGACAAGAACCGTAAGTTGAGAGAAATCGTTTACTTGATCTCGGCCTTAAGATTGGCCGTTCCACCATCCGTCACGTCGACCTCAAACTCGATCTTCTTGGCCTTCCCGGCGAATGGATGCCAGGCCACCACCTTGTGTTTGCCGGCCGGAACATCCTTGATCTCGAACGAACCGTCTTCCTTCGCCACTGCGTAGTATGGATTGTTCACCGGAAGGAAAAAAGACTGCATGAACTCATGCTGATCGCACTGCAAGCGGAAGTAGCCCTCTTTCTCCGCACCGCCGCGGAACACCACAGGCTTTTCCAGTTTGTCGCCCTTCTTGGCAAGACCGATGTTGAAACCGGTCGCGGAGGTCGATCCCTTCACCACAAAACTGTGCGGGTTATGCAGCACGCCCGCCACCGATTTGGGATCGTCCGGATCAGCATCGAGGTTTTCGACCTTAAACGGCCGATTGTTGACCACAATGCCGCTGAACGGCTCGAAATTACAGAACTCCGCCTTGACCTCGGTCCCGGCATAGCCGTCCACGAACGCTTTGTCTTCGATATCCACCACCGCGACGATCGCGTTCTTCAAACCACCGTCCTTACCGACTTCAATCGTCTTGATGAACCGCTTATCTCCTTCCGCCAAGCCCTTGGTCGTAATCTTGTTGCAGAAATTCGGGTTGGGGAACTTGGAGAAGAGAAATTCCTTCTGCTCGGACTTTCCGGCATAGGTGACTTTGCCGGAAATCGTCCCACCCGCAAACGACGCGACAGGCGCCGCCACCACGGCGACGGCTACCACGCCCAACATGATCGATAACGAACGCTTCATAACATTGCCTCCTTGTGATGGACTTAGGGGTCCCATTGCGTCCCTAGGGAGTCCCCTCCCGGATCCCCCCGATCGACACACGGGAACAGCCTGCGCTGGATTGTGTCAAGACGATCGGCACCGTGCCGGAAAGACTGGCCTAGGACTCGTTGACTTGGACGGATATTACCGCAACCCTGCTTTTGCAAACAAGACCCAAAATTTCCATGAACCCGCGAAGGGCGAGCATCCCATCTCCACCTCCCTCCCCGACATATGAACCTCACCTCCGCAGACCATACAATTTCCTGAATCGCCCTCCCCCGATGGATTCGCCGGCGAATACCAGCCCTGTAATCTGTAAAAATGAATGACGAACGGGCTTTCAATCTGGTAGAGTACCGCCCGGCTTTATTGCGCGAGAGGGTGGGGCCTATAGCTGTCCGCATGATTTGTGCACCAACGAGTTCAGAAACTTCTCGGCTCAATTGCTCTCCTGCAGGGTCTTCCGATCCCATCTCAACCGGTCCCCGACGGCGGTACCCTCAGTCCGCCACCGTGCTTCTTTTCTGTTTGATCGCCGGCAGCACCATTATCGGCGTTCCCCTTTTCGGATATCTCTACGGGTACAATCGGCTGGACTGGACGATGTTCGGCCTATTGTACGTGGTCACCGGGCTGGGCATTACCGTCGGCTACCATCGTTTGATTTCGCACCGCAGCTTTGCCTGTCCCGACTGGGTGAAGGCCGGATTATTGATCGCCGGCGGATGGGCGCTCCAAAACTCGGCACTGAAGTGGGGAGCCGACCATATCCGGCACCATGCGGCCTGTGATCAAGAAGCCGATCCTTACAATGCGACGCGCGGATTTTGGTACAGCCACTGTGGATGGCTCTTGGTGGGACAACGGTACACCGATGAAAAATACGCGGCGCGACTCCGGCAGGATCCGATCGTCATGTGGCAACACCGGTATTACGTTCCGATCGTGTTGTCGGGGCTGGCGCTGCCGTTTCTGGTGGGATTCCTGGACGGAGGGTGGCACGGCGGACTGAGCTGTTTCATGTTGGCGGGCATCGGCCGAACCTTCGCCGTCCTCAATTCCACATTTTGCATCAACTCGATCTGCCACATCTGGGGACGCCAACCGCACAGCCAAACCGATTCGAGCCGCGACAGTTGGGCGGTTTCCCTGATCACATTCGGCGAGGGGTATCACAATTATCACCACACCTATCCGAGCGACTATCGCAACGGCCCGCAATGGTACAACTTTGACCCATCGAAATGGTTGATTGCCACCCTCTCGTTCCTGGGATTGGCCTGGTCGCTCCGAACAGCCGGCGGTCCCGAGGCAAGAAATCCAGGCTTCCGCTCTGCACCCTGACCACAGTAGAAAAATCTTGCAACGGCCATACTACGGCCTGCACTCGGTTCCCGCGACGGCAGGAATCCCCCCTAATCGCCGTTTTACCTCTGATAAGCCAAGAGAATAAGGAAGAGGACTCTGTGAACCAACATATTGAGCAGTGGTGAGCTTCTCTTGCAAGACAACGATCGTCATGGGCCCATGGGCTAATGCGTCGGACGCGCGTTTGTTTTAAGGAGACCCTTTTTGTTAGACTGGCGTTCCGTGTCCTTCTTTAACTCGTCAACCAAGAGTATGACCATGCGTATTGTCGATCGCCCGCTCGCCCTTTCTTCTGGCCTTGCCCTTGTGACGGGATGCCTCACATTCTTCCTCACCGGCTGCGCCGGCATGAAGACCCCCGTCACCACTGTCTACGAGGAGAGCCGGGGCGCCGTGTTGCTTGAGACCGTACGAGACAAATCATTCCAAGCGGCTCACCCCATTAAGCTGGATGAAGCGACGATCGCCAACGTTTTACGCGGCGTTCATACCAAAGAGAAGCCGGGGCTGGTGCTGTTGCTCGGCAAAGCCTTGATGGCAGCCAACTACAATGACGTTCGAACCTTTTCAGAAGACGACATCGCGCTCTTGGCGCCGCACATTTCCGCCGCGCTCGCACAGGCCGCTCCGAATCAACAGGTCGCGTTCCGACTGTATTACGCGCCGGAAGGGCAGGTTCGCGCGGCCAAAGGGCAGGATATCAGGGAAGTCACTGCGGGCTATCTCTCCGCGGAGGGACTCTCGCTCAACTTGACACTGACACATTATCGATACCGCCCTGGAAAAATCGACAAGACACAACCCCACCAGCTTCCCGATCCTGACGGACTGCGCAACCGCGAAGTGCGATTTATTCCCGAAAAGGCGTTGCGGAGAGAAATCGGCTCGTCAGGCTGGTTCGGCGGATCGGATGATCGAACGATGGTCGTCGATTACCAGCTTCTGAACAGACTCCTCGCTTTACCATTCGCCGCTCAATCTGCCTCCCCGACACCGGCAATCGGCGGACAACCGACACAACCGACACCGGGAGCAACCGACATGGAGCTGCGCGCCTTCAGAGAAGAGTTAAAAGCCATGCAAAAAAAACTGGCCGAGCAAGAGGCGGAACTGGAGCGGTTGAGACAGTCGTCGGGGAAATAAGCGCCGCTGCGACTGCCCAACCGCCCCAACTCCCCCTCTACAAGACTGTTCGTTCTTCTCCCCTAAAGAAGTGTAGGTCCCTGTCGTCAATGACCTACGAACACCTCGCCGCTTATGACCGAACGTCACGGGTGGAATCGTCTGAATCCGCTCCTATTCGCTGCACACTGAGAAGGCATAGGTATTGCTCAATAATCGATGAGCAGACCGGACAATTCTTTCTAATGGGTGAGGCGGCCATGTGGGAAAGCAAGAAATGGCTGGATAAACCGAACGGCGAATCGTTTACCATTCTCGGCAAGGATGTGGCCTTCAAAGGAATCGCCCATTTCGAGGGTGTCGTTCAACTCGACTGCCGCTTCGAAGGCGACATTCACACGACGGGAACGATCGTGCTCGGCGAGCGCGCGGTCGTTCGCGGCACACTCAACGTCGGCACGTTGATCTGCAGCGGCACAATCAAGGGAACCATCACGGCAAGCCAAAAGCTTCACCTCCTCAAGCAAGCCGTCCTCATCGGCGACATCCACACGCCGGTGTTTTTGATGGAAGAGGGGGCTTACTTCAAGGGGCTCTGCGACATGGGAGTCCATCCTTTTGAATCGGAGCTCACCGCCGACGTCCAGACACCGCCCGCCACGGTCGAACAGCCGGAAGTTTCTCGATCTCTGCTCATCGAAGATGTCCCTCACGGTTAGCTCTCTTCACAAAAGCTGGCAACCTTCTCAAGAACGACCGGGCCGTCGGCCATGTCTTGCGCCCATGGCATCGATCTCTTAGAATGCGACTCGCTTGCGGAACTGCGAGTTATCCCATCGTCAATCAGAGGTGCCCTTGGCCGGGCGCCATACATAACTACAACACGGAGGTATGGCATGAAAGCAGTGAACGGTGTCGCGGCTGTGACCATGGCGTCGGCTCTCTTACTCGGCGTGGCGTCGCACCATCCCGTCGAGGCCGGCACGGTCGAGTCGCTGGTTATGGTGGACGCGAACGGAAAGACGCTCGGCCCCATTGTCGAGTTTGCCGGTCCCTTCTTTAAGCTGCCCCTTGTTCCGTTCAAAGTCGGCGACTCCGTCTTCGTTCTTTCCGTCTTCAAGAACAAGATCGCCGGAAGCGGGAATCCGGTCAACCTGTATTTTGACAACCGACGGTGCGACCATAAAACCGGTCAAGCCGTCGCCGCTTTGGACGAAATCGTCACAAAAGAAGCGGTACGAGACGAGACGTTTTGGTCTTTCGTCGGTGCAGACGGGAAAACGGTGTATGTACCGACGCCCAAGGCGCAGCTGATCAAAGCCTTCAAGGTTCAGTCCAGGCTTTACGTGGAACCGAATGGAGAGGTCGAGTGTCAGGAATACCCGAAATTCATTCCCATGGCTGTTCCAGCGACTGCCATCGAAAACTTGTTGGACACGTTTACGCCGCCGTTCTCGGTCGACGCCGCCGTCAAGAAATAACCGGCGATTCAAACGGCTGAAGCCGGGCGCGACAGCAATATACGTCGCCCCCGGCCCACCTTGGCCCGCGCCATGCATCTCATTCCGCTCGGAGACTCGGCCGTCACCGTGGAACTGGGGGAGGCGGTCGATCCCGATGTCAACGCCCGCGTCGTCGCCTACGCAAACAGGCTCATCGAGCAAGGTTGGAACGGCATCGTGGACGTCGTCCCGACCTATCGGTCGATCACCGTTCATTACGATCCGATTCAATGGGACTTGACCACCCTGACCGACCGGTTGCTGGCCCTGTCTTGCTCGTATCCGCGTGAAGCGGAGCCGCAGGGGACGCTGCACGAGATCCCGATCTTGTACGGTGGAGACCATGGACCGGATTTGGAAGCCATAGCGGCCTTCGCGGGATTGGAGCCATCCGAGGTCGTCACCTTGCACTCTTCCGTTTGCTATCGCGTCTATATGCTTGGGTTCACCCCTGGATTCCCCTATCTGGGATTGCTCCCTGAAAAATTGGCGATGCCTCGACTCCCAACGCCACGCCCAAGGGTCCCGCCCGGATCGGTCGGCCTCGCCGACCGTCAGACCGGCATCTATCCGATCGCGACTCCAGGAGGCTGGAGACTGATCGGCCAAACTCCCATTCCCCTGTATCGCCGGAGCGGTCTCGATCCCTTTTGGCTCAAGCCCGGAGATCTGGTCCGATTCCGTTCTATTGAACGAGACGAATTCGAACGGCTTAGCTGTGAAATGGCTCATGACCACGATCGACCTCAACTGCGACCTCGGCGAGTATGACGGCGAGGAATTTCTACTCCGCGAAGCCGAGCTGATGCCGCTCATCACATCGGCCAACATCGCCTGCGGCGTGCACGCCGGCAATCAGACCCTCATGCGCCGAACCGCACGACTGGCCGCCGAACATGACGTGGCGATCGGAGCCCATCCGGGCTTTCCCAACAGGGGAGATTTCGGCCGAAGCGACCGTCGCGCATCCCCCGATGAAGTCGCATCCCTGGTCCTCGAACAACTCACCACCCTGTCACAGGTCTTGATGGAAGAACGTCTGCCTCTCCGCCACGTCAAACCTCATGGCATGCTCTATCACTTCGTGAGCTGGGGCCATGACGCCGCCGAATCGTTCGTCCAAGCCGTGACGGCTTTCGATCGCCGGCTGCTGATCATCGCCCCCGCCGGCTCCGTTTTGATCATGCTCGCGGAACAAGCCGGCTTGGGAGTCGTCCGAGAAGCTTTTGTCGATCGCGCCTACCGAACCGACGGCACCCTCGTACCTCGCTCTCATCCCGACGCCCTGTTCACGACCGATCAACACGTTCTCCGCCAATTGCGCGAGATCCTCCAAGGCTTCGTCACCAGTATCGACGGCCGACGTGTCCCCCTCCACGCCGACAGTCTGTGCGTCCACGCCGACACGCCGCGGAGCGTTGAACTCGCCCGTCTCATTCGAGCGGAACTTGAGTCGGCAGGATACCGACTGGCCTCTCCGACACGTCCTTACCAGCCATCTCCCGGATCGAAAAGAGGATGAAACGCAAACGGACCGAGATCGACGTCGTCAAACCGGGCTGGTTCACGACCATCCAAGACCTGGGGCGGTACGGATACCAACGCTACGGCATGCCGGTCTCCGGCGCGATGGACCGCTTCGCGGCCGTCGTGGGCAATCGCCTCGTCGGAAACCCAGACGGGGCTGCCGTGCTTGAATGTACCCTCAAGGGTCCCGAACTCTTTTTTCGTGACGACACACGCCTGGCCGTCACCGGAGCGGACCTCTCTCCGACCCTTGACGGACACGACGTCCCCCTCTGGGAATGTCTCAACGTTCGGCGCGGCGGCCGACTCCGGTTCGGCATGCGGCGCGTCGGGTTTCGTTGTTACCTCGCCATCAGTGGAGGATTCGACATCCCGGTGGTCCTGGGAAGCCGTTCGACCCATTGCCCGAGCCGAACCGGCGGACTTGACGGGCGGCCGTTGCGAGCGGGAGATCTTCTGCTTGGCGGTTCATTCGACAGTGACGTTGACGGCGACGTCGAGCGGTTGGTCGGGCGACGGCTGCCCGATCGATTGCTTCCTCGTTATGACCGATCCGTCATGCTGCGCGTCGTTCTCGATTCTCGTCGTGAATTATTCCAGGATGCGGCGGTCTCCACCCTCCTTCGTTCCGTTTATACGGTCGCTCCCCAATCCAATCGCATGGGGTATCGGTTGATAGGCCCCCCGCTCCCTCGCGCAGATACACACCACTTCATCTCAGAAGGCACGGTAACGGGCACGTTGCAAGTCCCGGCCGACGGGCAACCGATCCTTCTGATGGTCGATCGCCAGACCACCGGGGGCTATCCTCCCATTGCCGTGGTCATCTCGGTCGATCTACTCTTCGCCGCCCAGTTGGGTCCTGGCGACACCGTCCGATTCGTTTCCTGCTCGATTGTCGAAGCCCAGGCTCTCTTACGAACCCGGGGCTACCTTCTCGATGCAGCTCTTCCCCCCATTACAGTCAACCGGCGGTCTCTTTGACAAAAGAGGATTGACGGCAGATCGTCCTGATGGTTCTGCGCAATCACTCAAAATTATGCACTCAAATTATGCTATCGTACCGAATACGACCGACACTTGACTGGAGATTCTATGAGCCGCTCGTGGAGGAACTTGACGATGCTGATCTTCGCTGTAACCGTCATGGCGTCGGTCGCATCAGCCGCCGACCCGCCCTGTGACAAGTATCCGCCCGCCAAACAATCCCGCTGCGCCGACATATGGAAAGAACTGAACGAGCAAGACGGGCCGATCATCGCCCAATTCGGACTCGATCAGCAAAAACGACGGGAGGAAGGAAAAATCGACGCCCGCCGACACCTGGCCGAGAACATGGCGTTCATCAAACAATCGACCGAGAAGCGGCTCGAACGGCTCAAAGAACGTATGGCGAGGGAGTGACAGAACGCATGAACGTCCACCCTACGAAGCCCGGATGAACTGATTCGTTTCCTTTTCCCACCCAATTTCGGTTTCGGCCCCATGCCCAGTCACGACGACCGTGGCGTCGTCGAGCGTGTAGAGCCGCTCCCTGATCGATTGTTCGATGGCGTCATAGTCGCCGCCCCAGAGATCGGTCCGGCCGATGCCGCCCCGAAAGAGGGTATCTCCCGCCAGCACCAGTTTTTCGCGAGGCACATGAAAGCTCATCGATCCCGGCGTGTGGCCAGGCGTATGGAGGGCGAGAAGGGGAATCTCTCCGACCAACAATCGCTCTTCGTCCTTCAACCAATACTCCGGCATCGGGACGATCGCGGACGGCACCCCGAACAGCCGGCATTGGACGTCGAGATTCTTCCAGAGATCGAGGTCGTCCTGGTGCAGGCACAGAGTCGCTCCCGTCACCTGCTTCACTAAACCAGCCGCGAGAAAATGGTCGAAGTGGGCATGAGTGTGGAGGATATGGCTCACCGTCAGCCCGAGCCGCCGCGCCTCTCCAAGAATCCGCTCAGGATCGCCGCCGGGATCGACGATGATCGCCTGTTTCGTCACGGGATCGCCGAGGATCGAGCAGTTGCACCCGAGCGGAGGAACGGCGAAGGTTTTTCGAATCAGTCCAGACATGGGTGCCTCATGCTACCGTTCTTCCGTCCATCGCCGCAAGCTATGGGAATTCTTCTCCTTCACTGCTCTCGTCACGGATGGTCCATACCACGTCCGTCTCGATGATTTTCCAGTCCACACCCTTTCGCTCGAACCACACGAGAAAACCTGCGCCGGTGCCCTCAGATCGGACCTGTTCCACATAGAGCAATGCCTGATCGTTGCGCAATGTCCGTCCGATCTTCGAAAAAGCCAGGTGTTCTGACGACGGCATCGGCGCCTGCGCCAAGCGCCCGACCTTCAGTGCCTTCCTAGAGAAGACTTCCGGCTCTTCGATCAACCCATTCGACAGAAATCGATACGGGACGCCGACACGGAATCGTCCTTCAAGGCGAGCGGCCGCACTGTTCACGTGGACGAAATCGTGCGCCAGCTCCCTTGGAAGGCGTCCCATGAAATAATCCTGTTCGTAAAACCACTCGACCGTCATCGGTTCCGTTTGGTTCGGCAACAGCCGCGTGACGGTCATCCGCTCGATCAACAGCAATCGCGCGCGCGAGGTGAGGAACAACCGCTCGATTGCCCGATCGTACAGGGGATAATCTTCGGCAGGTGCTTCCACCACATTCCCGCCAGTCTCATTGCTGAATGCCGCCTGCCACGGCAATCCCAGCCAACATCCCACCGTCAAGATGGCCGCCAGCTTTCTCATGGCCGAAGCATACAAGGCCGTTTCCGCGACGGTCAAACGGTCAGGCATGGACAACCCGCTGGAAAGCATGGATAATCGGGCCGACTTTTTTTCGGAGAGACCTCTTCTATGCTTGGGCTCGTTCACATTTTTCGTCGCCTGCTGGTCATCGGATTGCTCGCTCCTTCATCGGCCCTCGTCGGCTGTAGCCAGGACGATGCGCCTCTGAAGGTGGAAAACGAGGCGTTGAAGAAGCAAGTGGCCAAGCAAGAAGCCCTGTTGACCTCGCTGCAAGACGGCAATCGCGTCATGCAGCAGCAAATCGATCTGCTGAATCAGGAACTCCGTGACGCCAAACGGGCCACCGAATCAGCCAAAGAAGCGACCGCCCGTCTGAATGAACAACTGGAGGCCCAGCTCGCGCAGGTCAAGCGGATGAGCGCGGAGATTCAACGGACGGCCCAGGCCCAAGCGGCCCTCTCCATCAAGGCCGACGACAAGGGAGCCCAGTTCGAGACCATTCCCCGTCCCCTGGACGCCGTCGCCAAAATAACGGAAGAAGCCTTAGCGAGAAACGGCTATCAAATCAAAGCCGGATTCAGAACCGATCAACAGGCCGTGTACGTGACGGACCGCAAAATCTCCTCTCCCGCCTCGCTGGAAGTCTCCGGTTTTCGCAATCAATATCTCGTCTCTCTTCAAGCGGCGCCGGGCAACGCCACGAAGCTCGCCGTCAAGGCGGAATTTGAAAAGATCGCCCAGGGCGGGCGTATCCTGGCCGTCGGCGCGGAGGAGACGGCGGAAATCGAGCGCCGCCTGATCGGCGAAATCAACAAGGCGCTCAACGCGCCCGGCAGGACGTGACGCAGGAGCTGATCATCAACCGGCCATTGCGCTCTCTGAATCATCCGGGTCCCTCCGGCGGCATGCCTGATTAAATCTCATTTGAAATCGTCGTAACTGAAATCGCCGTGCCCAGGAGCCGACCCCATCGGACGCCCGCCTCGCGGCGTTCCACAACAATCGTTCGTTTCCTTCGCCACACGTCTCCCTCGTGCTACCATGACGTATCGATGGACACTCCGACCGGCACGCACGACCTCCGCGCGTTGATCCGCTCCTCTCATCCGATCATCGCGATCGACACGGTCGAAGAAGACCGCGTGTCAGCCTTGCTTCAGTCGGTCACGGCGCAAGAGCGGATGCCCCTCTTCGAGTGGTCGCTCACCAGAGGCCTCACTCGATCCGACGGACCGACGCTCAGCAAGTTGACCGCCGCGCCGTTGGCCCTTCTTCAACACCTGCATGGATTGACGGTCGAAGCGGTCTTTTGGCTCAAGGACCTCGCGCCGCATCTGCAGGACCCGCAGGTCGCCCGCCAGCTTCGAGAGGTAGCGGCCATGTTCTCCCGATCACGCGCCACCTGCGTGATCACCGGCCATCCCCTCACCCTGCCGCCCGACATCGAGCGTCTCGCGGTTCGATTCGAACTGCGCCTGCCCGATGACAACGAGCTGCGATTCATGCTCCGCAACCTGCTCCACTCGCTCGGATCGAGGCTGGCGCCGCAACCGAGCGGCGCGGGAGGCCCCACGCGGAACAAAGCCGGTCGGCCCACCGCCATTCCAAGGACGGATGACGAAGCCGATGAGCACGAAGCCGTCCTCCGCGCCTTGCGCGGCCTCACGCTCCATCAAGCCCGCCAGGTCGTGACGCAGTGTCTCGTCGAGGACGGACGCCTCTCCGCCTCGGCCGTTCAAATCATCATGAAGCGCAAGATCCAACTCATCAAGGACGGAGGGCTGCTGGAATACTATCCTCTTGAAGACAATCGATTCGAGCTGGGCGGCTTCACCAACTTGAAGGCGTGGCTGGACCGGGCGAAGGTGGGGTTTACGGCCGAGGCCAAGGCGCTCAATCTTTCGCCTCCCCGCGGCATCATGCTGGTGGGCGTTCCCGGTTGCGGAAAATCGCTTGCGGCAAAATCCGTCGCCCGCTCGTGGCAACTGCCGCTGCTCAAACTCGACGCGGGCCGGCTGTTCGATAAGTTCGTCGGCGAATCGGAGAAAAACTTCCGCCGAGCGATCGAGGCGGCCGAATCCTTGTCGCCGATCGTGCTCTGGATCGACGAAGTCGAAAAAACGTGGGCTGGAAGCCGGAGCAGCGGAGAGGCCGATGCCGGCTTGAGCCGGCGTTTGTTCGGCATCTTCCTGACGTGGCTTCAAGAGAAAAAACAGGACGTCTTTGTCATCGCCACCGCCAACGATCTTTCGGCCTTGCCGCCGGAATTGCTTCGCAAGGGTCGATTCGACGAGATTTTTTTCGTGGATTTGCCCAACGGTGAAGAACGGAAGGCCATTTGGGAAATCCATTTACGCCTTCGAAGGCAGGACACGACGCACTTCGATCTGACCACACTGGCCAGCGCCAGCGACGGGTTCAGCGGGTCCGAGATCGAACAGGCTGTCGTGGCGTCTCTTTATCGCGCCCTGCATCAACGGACTTCGCTGACGACCGATCTGCTGATCGAGGAGCTGTCCCAGACCGTTCCGCTCTCCGTCACCAGGCGGGAAGATATCGACGAACTCAGGCGTACAGCTCGAGGACGATTCGCCAACGTGCGGTAACGAAGCCGCCATCCCGTTCCTTCCGACGACTCTTCAATTGAAACCGCCAACCCAGGAGCCGCTTGCTCCACCTGTTCCGCCTGCTTTGTCTTACCGAAAATTTTCCAACGTTCCGTTACAGTCACGACCCGGAGCAGCCGATAAGAATCTGCAAGGACGCAAAAAGGAAATAACACCGGACTGTGACGGCCCCGTCTTCTAAGTAACCTGTTACAATACCTTCATGACGCTCTCCTCGAAACACACACGAATGCCGCCCCCCACATCTCTCCGCCACGCGCTGGTGAACGTCCGGCACGGTCTTTTGAAATTGCATAAGGCGCTCATCGTGGCTGAACAGATCACCTTCGAGCGAATTTATGGACGCATCGACTCGACCAGTCAATTGCTCCAGTTGGTCATGAACGATCCTTGGTTCACGTGGCTTCATCCTCTTTCCAACTTGATCATACGCATCGACGAACTGCTGGAGAAAGAGGAACGCGTCGTCGCGGAACAGGCGGTCTTTCTCGTTGCCGAAGCACGAGCCCTGATCCGCCCGTCCGAAGAGGGAGACGGGTTTGAGCGCAGTTATTACGAAGCGCTGCAACGGGCCCCCGACGTCGTCATGGCCCATTGCGAAATAAAAAAGCTGCTGAATCTCCCTTTCGCCTAAAAGCCCGCGAATCGCACGACTTCTTTGCCGGCTTCTCCGCGACGATTATCCCCCCTTCTTAATCCCGGCCGTGTTTGCCGTGGCCTCTGGCCTTGTCACGTCCCTGTTTCCCATGCTCGCCGGCCGCCTCATCGGCTCGATCGAGCCCCCCTTTGCGATGATCTCTATCCTGCCGATGTTTGTGCTTGCCCTTTTTTTCCCCCTTCTCTTTATCGTCTTTATCGTTATCTCTCGTTTTGCCTCCATCGTCGTCGCGTTCCCCGTCATGCCTTTTCCGCTTCATTTTCTTGTCTTTTTCCTTCTCCACGGCAGCATCCCGATCCGTCGCAGATTCCTGGGGCATCGGAGAAGGGGGCGTTGCGGGGGCAGGAGACTTCACGGCCTCTTCTTGGGCGTGCACATTCAGAAAAGTCGAGAACACTACAACGGCGATGGCAACGGCAACAACCTTGATCATTGATTCTCCTCTTTTTTCTAAAGGGTTCCGAACTCCAATGGCACATTTCGCTCGCATATTTTTCCGCACCATGCCATAACCGGGACGAGAGTCAAGCGGCTCTTGAAAATGTTCCTATTCGAATGCCGTTTCTCTCCATCGTGAAGGGCGTTCAACTCGTCGCCTACTCGGAGGGAATTGATCTCCACGGAGTCGACCAGGGAGTTTTGCTTCTGCTTGACCGGCGGCGGACATTGTGCAGACTGTGCTATCATAAACCGAACCTGTTAATACCTTTCCCCAAGGAGGCAACATGACTTTCATGCTGATCGGGTTTGCGGTTTTTACGACGTTTGTTTGGTTTTTCGGAACCGCGATGGCTGGCTTGGCCTGGAGGATATTCGAAGGAGAGTCCAATAAGGTACTTCGTCAGGCCCAGCAAAATAACGCGTCCTCCGTCTCTCCGCCCAAACGCCCGGCGGGGCCGAGGGCCGGAAGGCCGACTCCGCCCTTACCGGGCAACGGCCCCCGTTTTTATACCGATAGAAGACAGACGGCCCCTCGCTAAAAATAAATGGGCATGGAGAAATGTTCGGAAAGAAGCTGAGAAGACACGATCAAGGAAAGGTCTTTGTTGCGATCATAACCGAGCGCGTTTTGCCGACTTCCCGGCCCGTAAATACCCGTCGATGCCTGCGGCCATCTTGCGCCCCTCGGCGATGGCCCAGACAATAAGGGAGGCCCCACGCCTCGTATCGCCGCCGGCAAACACCCCGTCAAGGTTGGTCATGAAATTTTCGTCCACTTGCACTGCTCCCCGTTGATCATATTTCACACCGAGGCTGTCCAACAACCCCTGCTTGACAGGCCCGGTGAAGCCCATGGCCAGCAGCACCAGATCGACCTCCATCTCAAAATCGGTATTGGGGATCGGCGTAAATTTTCCGTTTTCATAGGCCACGCGATGCGCATGCAACTTGGTGACATGGCCGTCGCGCCCGGAAAATCTCGTGGTGGACACGCTCCATTGCCGATCGCAGCCCTCTTCATGAGCGTGCGAAGTGCGCAACTGCATGGGCCAGAGCGGCCAAGGGGTCGACTCGGCCCGTTGGGGGGGAGGCTCCGGCAACAATTCGAATTGATGCACCTCTCGACACCCTTGTCGGTGCGCCGTTCCCAAACAATCGGACCCTGTGTCGCCGCCGCCGATGATCACCACGCGCTTGCCCGCCGCGGTGATCGACTCATCCATGATCGAGTCCCCGGCGTTGCGTTTGTTTTGTTGGGTCAAGTAGTCCATCGCAAAGTGAATGCCTTTCAGCTCGCGACCCGGAACGGAGAGATCCCTCGGCTGTTCGGCGCCGAGCGTGAGTCCCACGGCGTCAAATCGCTTAAGAAGCTCATCCCCGGACAGGTCTTTTCCGACCGCTACGTTGGTCGCGAACGTGACACCTTCGGCCCGCATCTGATCGAGGCGGCGGTCGATGACCCATTTCTCCATCTTGAAATCGGGAATTCCGTACCGCAGCAACCCGCCGATGCGGTCCGCCTTCTCGAACACCGTGACGTCATGGCCGGCGCGGCACAACTGCTGCGCCGCAGCCAGTCCGGCCGGACCCGAGCCGACAATCGCGACCGTCTTGCCTGTCTTGGAGACCGGCAGAATCGGCTCGACCAACCCCTCGCTGAATCCGTGTTCGATGATATTCCACTCGATGATGCGAATGGAGACCGGCTCTTCGTTGATCCCTAACACACAGGCGGATTCACACGGCGCCGGACAGAGGCGCCCGGTGAATTCCGGGAAATTATTGGTGGCATGCAGCGCCTTGAGGGCGCTGAGCCATCTGCCCCGGTAGATGAGGTCGTTCCACTCGGGAATCAGATTGACGACCGGACAACCGTTGGTGCTTTGGCAAAACGGGACGCCGCAATCCATGCAACGCGCCCCCTGCACCCGCAACTTCTCGTCGGAAATCGGCTCGTACAATTCTTTCCAATCCTTGACGCGCAACTCGACGGGGCGACGCTTCGGTCCCTCTCGCGCGAATTTGATGAAACCTTTCGGATCTCCCATCTGTTTTCAACGCTCCGACGAACGTCCTAGTGCGCGGCGCCGGCCTTGCGTTTGCGCTCTTCGAGCACCCGCTTGTAGTCGGTCGGCATCACCTTCACGAATTTGGGTAACAACGCCTCCCACGCGTCAAGAATCCGCTTCGCGTTTCTGCTGCCGGTATGCATGAAATGCGACGCGATCATCTCATGCAGCATCTTTTTGTCTTCTTCTGTCCTCACCGCTTCAAGCTCGACCATGCCGAGATTACAGCGGGATTCAAACCGCCCGTCTTCATTTAAGACAAACGCGACGCCGCCCGACATGCCGGCTGCGAAATTTCGGCCGGTGCTCCCCAACACGACCACCACGCCGCCCGTCATATATTCGCAGCCGTGATCGCCCGTCCCCTCGACGACGGCGCGCGCGCCGCTGTTGCGGACCGCGAACCGTTCTCCCGCCATGCCGTAGAAATAGGCTTCGCCCTGCGTCGCGCCGTACAACGACGTATTGCCGATCAAAATCGTCTCTTCGGGATTGAACGTCGCCTCTTTGGGAGGAAAAACGACGATCTTTCCGCCCGACAGGCCTTTACCCAAATAATCGTTCGACTCGCCTTCAAGAACGAGGGTGACGCCTCGTGCAAGAAAGGCCCCGAACGACTGCCCCGCCGAGCCGTTGAATTTGATCGTGATGGTATCCGGCGGCAAGCCGTCCGGCCCGTACCGCTTTGCGATGCGGCCGGACAACATGGTCCCGACTGCGCGATTCACGTTGCGGATCAGCAGATCGAGTTTGACCGACTCGCCTCGTTCAATCGCCGGCGCGCAGAGCTCGATCAATTTTCTATCGAGGACGTCCGCAATCCCATGATCCTGAGCCTGCACGCAATGACGCGCCGTGTCCGGACCGACTTTCGGCATCGTCAACAAGGCCGTCAGATCCAATCCCTTGGCTTTCCAGTGGTCGATCGCCTTGTGGGCCTTGAGTTTATCCACTCGTCCGACCATCTCGCCGACCGTGCGGAATCCCAACCTGGCCATGATCCTCCGCAGTTCTTCGGCGACGAAGAAAAAGTAGTTCACCACGTGTTCGGGCCGCCCCGCGAACTTTTTCCGAAGCGCGGGATCCTGCGTCGCCACTCCGACCGGGCAAGTATTGAGGTGACATTTCCGCATCATGATGCAGCCCTCGACGATCAACGGCGCCGTCGAGAAGCCGAACTCCTCGGCTCCGAGGAGCGCGGCGATGGCGACATCTCGTCCGGTTTTCAATTGGCCGTCCGTCTCGACGCGAATCCGCCCGCGAAGATTGTTCATCACCAGCGTCTGGTGAGTTTCCGCCAACCCCAACTCCCACGGGATGCCGGCGTACTTGATGGACGACAGGGGCGAGGCGCCGGTGCCGCCCGAGTCTCCGCTGATCAACACCTTGTCGGCGTGGGCCTTGGCGACACCGGCGGCCACGGTCCCGACCCCGACCTCCGCGACCAGCTTGACCGACACGTCCGCCTCCGGATTGGCGTTTTTCAGGTCGAAAATCAGTTGTGCCAAGTCCTCGATCGAATAGATGTCGTGGTGCGGCGGCGGCGAGATCAACTGCACGCCCGGCGTCGAATACCGCAGCCGCGCGATGACTTCATCGACCTTATGCCCGGGCAACTGCCCGCCTTCGCCCGGCTTGGCCCCTTGCGCCATCTTGATCTGCAACTCTCTGGCGTTGACCAAATAGTGTGCCGTCACGCCGAACCGGGCCGACGCCACCTGTTTGATATAGGAATTCTTGGAATCGCCGTTAGGAAGCGGAATGAATCGCTCGGGGTCCTCGCCGCCTTCCCCCGTGTTGCTCTTGGCGCCGATCCGGTTCATCGCGATCGCGAGCGTCTCATGGGCTTCCTTGCTGATCGCTCCAAAGGACATGGCGCCGGTCGTGAACCGTTTGACGATCTCTTTCGCCGGCTCAACCTCCTCGAGCGGAATGGGCTCCGGCAGGAATTTAAAGTCGAGCAGCCCCCGCAAATTCGACCGCCGCTTGCTCTCATCGTTCACCAATTGCGCAAATTCTTCATAGAGCTTGGAGTCGTTCAATCTGGTCGCATGCTGGAGCTTGTAGATCGTCTCGGGATTCCAGTTGTGGTGCTCGCCCTGGACGCGATAGTGAATCTCCCCCCCGAAATCAAGTTGACGGATCGGGGTCGGCTCATAGGCCACGCGGTGCCGGCGGACGGTTTCTTCCCCGATTTCCCGAATGCCGATACCTTCGATGCGCGAGGCGGTGCCGGTGAAATAGCGATCGATCAGCTCATGATTCAGCCCGATGGCCTCAAAAATCTGCGCGCCGCAATAGGATTGCACGGTCGAAATCCCCATCTTGGAAAAGATCTTGAGCAATCCCTTCCCGACGGCCTTGATATATTTCCCCTCGGCGGTCTGCGCATCCAACCCCTCCGGCAAATAACCGTCCCGCTCCATATCCACCAGAGACTCGAACACCAGATAGGGGTTCACCGTACCGGCGCCGAATCCGATGAGACAGGCGAAATGGTGCACGTCGCGCGGCTCACCGCTCTCGACGATGAGTCCCACTTCCGTCCTGGTGCATTCCCGCACCAAATGGTGATGGACCGCCGAAATGCCGAGCAAGCTGGGGATCGGCGCCCATTCGTCGTTCACGCCGCGATCGCTCAAAATCAGGAACTTGTAGCCTTCGCGAATCGCCTGCGACGCCTGGCGGCACAGGTCGTCCACGGCCGATTCCAATCCGTCCGGCCCCGCGGCGACCCGAAAGAGCATCTTGAGCGTCTTGCTTTTGAAGTGCGGGTCCGCGATTTCCCGAATTTTCTGAAGGTCGGCGTTCGTCAGGATCGGCTGTTTGACGCGAATCCGACGACACGACTCAGGATGTTCCTCCATAAGATTCGGCTTCGGCCCGATGCTGGTGGAAAGCGACATGACCAGCTCTTCGCGGATCGGATCGATCGGCGGATTCGTCACCTGGGCGAAAAGCTGCTTGAAATATTTGAAGAGCAGTTGCGGGCGATCGGACAACACGGCGAGCGGCGTGTCGGTCCCCATCGACGAGACCGCTTCCTGCCCCTCCACGACCATCGGCGTAATGACCATCTTCAATTCTTCGACCGTATAGCCGAAAGCCTGCTGACGCTGACGCAGGGTCTGATGGTCAGGTTGAGGCACGTTAAGCGGTTCCGGCAACTCGTCCAAGGAAATTCGATACTGAGTCACCCAGGCGCGGTAGGGCTTCCGTCTGGCAATCTCCGCCTTGACTTCCTCGTCGTCGATGATCCGCCCCTGCGCCGTGTCCACAAGAAACATCCGACCCGGCATCAGCCGTCCTTTTTGGTGGACCCGCTGAATGTCCAAGGGAAGGACTCCCGCTTCCGACGCCAACACGACCAACCCGTCCGTCGTGACCGCATAGCGACAGGGCCGCAAGCCGTTTCGATCCAAGGTGGCGCCGATCAGTTTGCCGTCCGTAAAACACACGGCGGCCGGCCCGTCCCACGGCTCCTGCATCGCGGCATGGTACTCGTAAAACCCGCGACGATCCAAATCCATCTGCGGATTGCCGACCCAGGGCTCCGGAATAAGCATCATCATGGCGTGCGGCAACGAGCGCCCTCCCATCGTCAGGAACTCAACCGCGTTGTCCAGGCAAGCCGAATCGCTTTGATGCTCATCGACGATAGGAAACAATTTGACGATGTCGGAGCCGAACAGGTCCGAATTCAATCGGCCTTGTCTGGCCTTCATCCAATTCACGTTGCCTTTCAACGTGTTGATTTCCCCGTTGTGGCAGATATACCGATAGGGATGCGCCAGAGGCCACGTGGGGAACGTATTCGTGCTGAATCGCGAATGAACCAACGCCATCGCGCTGACCAGCGAGTCATCCCGCAAGTCCTGATAGTACTCCGCCATCTGATGGGGGAGCAGCAACCCCTTGTATACGATCGTGTTGACGGACAGGCTGGCCACGTAAAAATAGTCGCGCCCTTGGATGGCCGACTCGCGGATCGCGCGTTCCGCGCGCTTGCGGACGACGTACAACTTGCGCTCGAACTGGGCCTCGTTGAAAATATCCCTCGCGATGAAGAGCTGGCGCATGAAGGGTTCGGTGCGCCTCGCTGTTTCCCCGATGACGTCGCTCTTGACCGGCACGTCTCTCCAGCCGAGCAGCCGCAACCCCTCTTCTTTGATGATGTCGCCGAACACCCGCTCGCACTGACGCCGCTGATCCTCCAGCGGCGGAAGAAACACCATACCGACGCCGTATTCACCGGCCTCTCCCAACGAGATACCGACATCGGCCGCCGCGCGTTTCATGAACGCGTGGGGAATCTGCAGCAGAATACCGGCGCCGTCACCGGTCCACGGATCGCTTCCCTGCGCGCCGCGATGCGCGAGGTGTTCCAGAATCTGGAGACCTTTTTGGACGATGTCGTGAGACTTCTGCCCCTTAATGTTGACCACAAAGCCGATTCCACAGGAATCTCGTTCGTGTCGGGGGTCGTAAAGCCCTTGCTTGCGAGGAAAGCCTGGCACGTCCATGTCCCGTATCCCGTTCACAATGTGGGGAAGTTTCCTGATCGGACGGAGCGCGTCGAACGAGGAGATTTGGACCCGGTTGATTTCATCATTCTCCGGCTGAATTTCTCAGCCGATTCTCAGGCAGGAACTTACTGGATGGGTCCTCCCTCTGTCAAGGTTGTACCGCCGCCCCCCTGACCGCCACCGTTTGCTTGACTTTATTTCCTACTCTGCCATACCATCCCCCTTCATGAGTGGGGGCCCCGTGATTTCAACCATCAACACCATGGCGGACGTCTGGGAGGCGTATCGCCACGAGCTGGAAGAAGTCGAAGAGCGGGTGAAGCAAAACCTCGACTCCAGCGTCGCGCTCGTCAACACGGTGGCCGCCCAGATCCTAAGCGGCGGCGGAAAGCGCATCAGACCGCTTCTTCTTTTGTTGAGCGCCCGGCTCTGCGGCTATACGGACAAAGAACACCATCAACTGGGGAGCCTGGTGGAATTTATCCACACGGCCACGTTGTTGCACGACGACGTCGTCGACGAAGCCGATCTCCGCCGAGGCCGACGGACCGCCCGACGGGTTTGGGGCAACCAAATCAGCATCCTCGTGGGCGATTACCTCTACACCAGGGCCATGTGCCGCGTCGTCGAGTTTCGGAGCCAGGGCATCAACGAAGTGCTGGCCGAGGCCTGCAAGAAAATGGCGGAGGGGGAAGTCCTGCAGTTGTACTACAACGGCAACCCGTCCATCCCCGAAAGCGATTACATCAAAATCGTCGAACATAAAACCGCCGGGTTGATCGCGGCCGCCTGTCGAATGGGCGCCATTTTGGCCGAAGCCTCCGAAGCGCAGCAAGAGGCCCTGTTTCGATTCGGACAGTACCTGGGCATCGCCTTCCAGGTCGCCGACGACACCTTGGACTATACCGCGAACGGCGCCTCACTGGGGAAAACCATCGGACAGGACTTGCGGCAGGGGAAAGCCACGCTTCCGTTGCTCCATTTGCTCCGGCAATGCTCGGAGCAAGACGCGCGCATGATCAAAGACCGGATGGAGACCAGAACCCTGAGCGCCGCCGATTTGGAACGGATCCTGTTTCTGATGACGGAATGTGGATCGATCACCTATGCGATGGATCGAGCCCGAACATACGTAGCTGCGGCCAAGCGCGAGCTCGACCTGTTCGAAGACGGTCCGGCACGGCGCGCCTTGGCGGTCATCGCCGATTACATGATCACCAGAGATCGATAGCCGTCTTCCCGCCCGTCCATATCGCAGAACGGTCTTGGGAAAGAACTCCCCTCGGAATGGCAAGACTCATTTCCTGGTCGATATACATCGTTCAATCATCGTCACACGTCACACAAAGCAGTAAAGAGGTCCGGTCATGTCAGAGATTTTCCCGTTTCACGGCACACTTTACGACCCCGCCGTTGTGGGCAACATTAAAGAAGTGGTCGCCCCGCCCTACGACATCATCGACGCAGCCGGTCAAGACGCGCTTCATCGACGTCATCCGCACAACATTATTCGCTTGGAACTGGGTCTCGACCAGCCGGGAGACGGACCGACCGAAAACCGCTATACCCGGGCCGCCGCCACGTTGCGCGAGTGGCGCGCAAACGGCATACTTAAACGAGACCGGCAACCAGCTCTCTACTACCATACGATTGAATATCGCCCTCCCTCATCCGGCGCCGACGCAACGGCTTCAAAAGTCCTGCGCGGATTCCTCGCGCTGGTCAAGCTCGAGGCGTTGGACTCCGGACGGATCTATCCCCATGAAAACACCAGAACCGCGGCGAAAACCGACCGCCTGAACCTCTTGCGGGCCTGCCGAGCGAACGTGAGCCCCATTTGGTCGCTGTATTCCGATCCGGAGGGCAGCGTGGTCGGACTCTTGGAAACGGCCGCAAAGGAACGACCAGCCCGCTACGACTTTGAAGACGACACAGGTTTCCGCGAGCGGCTTTGGTCCGTCACCGACCCCGTTCTCCTCGATCAAGTCGTCCACGCCATGCGGAGCAAAGCTCTTTTTATCGCGGACGGCCATCACCGCTATGAAACCGCATTGAATTACCAAACGCTTCGCCGGCAAGAGGGCGGTCCCGTGAGCCTCCAGCCCTATGATTGCGTTTTGATGCTGCTGGCTCCATTGGAAGATCCCGGCTTGACCGTTCTGCCGACACACCGTGTTCTCACCACTCCCCTGCCGCCGTACGAGAAGATCAAATCCTTGCTCGGCGACACGTTCGACTATCAGGAATTTCCCTATACGGACGCCTCGCAAGAGACGACGCGTGCGCAATTCATCGCCGCCCTCAGGTCGAACGGGCGATCCGCCCCCGCGTTTGGAATGGCCGTGAAGGGCGAGTCGCGATACGCCACCCTGACGTTGAAACCGGCCCATCGCCCGTCGCCCGACGCCTCCCCGCGCGCGCGCCTTGACGTGTCGCTGCTCCAGCAACTGATCATCGCCAAACTCTGCCCTTCGCGCGAAGAGCAAGAAGCGATTCTGTACACCAAGAACGATCACGAAGCGTTGAAGTGGGTCGATCAAGGAATCGGCACCGGGGCCTTACTGCTCAACGCGACCAAGGTGGGGGAAATCCGCGCGGTCGCGACGGCGGGCGAGCGCATGCCGCACAAATCAACGTATTTCTACCCCAAACCGCTCACCGGTTTGGTTCTCCACGTGATGGAGGAGTGACGCAGGGAGACAGGACCATGGCCGAGAAAATCCTCATAGCCGACGACGATCCGGACATTGTATCGGTGTTGCAAGACCGGCTTCAGTCCCACGGCTACGACATCATCACCGCGAGGGACGGCCAGGAGGCGACAGGGCAAATCGCGCAGGAATCCCCCAATCTGGTGCTGCTGGATCTGACCCTTCCCAAACTCTCCGGACTCGATGTCTTGAAACACTTGAACCGTTCGAAACAATCGGACAACCTGCCCGTCGTCGTCATGACCGCCCACGGCTCCATCGACCTCGCAGTCGAGGCGATGAAAGAAGGAGCCTATGACTTTCTGACCAAACCGCTGGACAAAGACCACCTGTTGCTCGTCATTCGCAAAGCCCTCGAACGAGACCAGTTACGTCAGCAGATCGACTATCTCCGCTCCGAGGTCGCCGGACGCTACGCCTCGATCATCGGCAACAGCCCGTCGATCCAGCCCATTATCGAAGCGGCCCGCCGGGCCGCCAGGTCGGGTGCCAGTGTGCTCCTGCTCGGCGAGAGTGGAACCGGCAAGGAACTGTTCGCCCGCTCCATTCACCAGTGGAGCCATCGACAGGCCATGCCGCTTATCGTCATTAACTGCGTGGCCCTGACGGAAACGCTGCTGGAAAACGAGCTATTCGGCCACGAGCGCGGCGCCTTCACCGGTGCGGATCGGCTGCAAAAGGGCAAGTTGGAAATGGCCGACGGTGGTACGGTGTTTCTGGACGAAATCGGCGACATGTCCTTGCCGCTGCAGGCCAAACTGTTGCGCGTGTTGCAGGACCGCGAGTTTCACCGTGTCGGCGGCACCAAGACCATCTCGGTCAACATCCGCATCATCGCCGCGACCAATAAGGATTTAAAGAAAGCCGTCAAAGCCGGAGCGTTTCGCGAAGATCTCTATTTTCGCTTGAACGTCATCACCCTCACCCTTCCTCCCCTGCGAGAACGTCGCAGCGACATTCCCGCCTTAGCCCACTTCTTTCTCGACCGACATGCGAAAGATGCAAAACGGCCGCACATGACCTTGAGCCCCCAGGCGCTTGATGCCCTGACCCGGTATTCGTGGCCGGGCAACATTCGAGAGTTGGAAAACGTGATCGCTCGCGCCGTCGTCTTGAACCCCACCGACACGATCGAACCCAACATGCTCGCCCTGTTGCAGGAAGAGCAGGACCTCCGCCCCAACAACGGTCCTTATCTTCCTTATTTGGATTTGCCCTACCACCAATCAATGGAAGAACACAGTCGCTACATCATCGCCCGAGCCGTTGCTCGCGCCAACGGCAATCAAACCAAGGCCGCGGAGTTTTTGAAGCTCCAGCGCACCTACTTGGCTCGTTTGATCAAACGCCACAAGTCCATAGGAGAGCTTGGGAACGCGACGATTCTGTCCGACGAAGTCTGACGACCGTTTCCATCGATTTGTTGGAAAAAACCGGCCGTTTCTTCACCGGCCTCGCTGAAAGAAACAAAGAAGATATGCAATCGACTACCGGGCGGAGGCGAGCTGTCGGTCCTCCAGGCGAATCAGCCCCGCTCGAACATCCTGCTCGGCCTGAGTGTATCGTTCGATGGTCCCCACGTCTGACCAATAGCCGTGCATGTCGTACCCCAGCACCCGTTCACCCCGCTTGATGGCGGCGACATAGGGATCAATGATCGACAGCACCGCTCCCCTGGGGACATCCCTGAGCAGGCACAGGTCCAGAATATGAATGCCGGCAAACATGCGCGGCACGGTGGGACCGCTCTCATCAAGGCCTTGGCCGGTAATTCTGACAATGCGTCGTTCCGCCCCTACTTCCACCACTCCCCACCGACTCACATCGTCATCTTCGCGTAAGACCAGCGTCGCCGCAGCCCGATGAGCCCGGTGAAAAGCCAGGAGATCATCGAGATCCAGCTCAACAAGGGTATCGCCATTGAGGACTAGCACCGGTCCTCCATCGAAATAGGACTCGGCCTGCTTGATCCCTCCGCCGGTGCCTAAAATCGTCGTTTCTTTGGAGTACATGATCCGCAGGCCGAATCGCGCCCCATCGCCCAGCGCTTCTTCGATCATCGAGCCGCGGTAGTGCAGATTGATGACGACATCCCGAAATCCATGACGCCTGAGAAGCAACAGATTCCACACGATGAGCGGCGTGCCGCCAACCGGCAACAATGGCTTTGGCACGCTGTCGGTCAACGGCCGAAGGCGGGTTCCAAGCCCCGCGGCAAGAATCATGGCCTTCATAACACGGATCCTCGGAGCCGGAGTGCGCCGAAAACCGGCGTGATCATCTGCAACTCCGGACCGGCGTCATCCGCCGAACGGACGACCGCTCATTGCAACTCCGGCACATATGGAGTGAGGTGACGACGCAGCGTCTCCAATTCCGAGTACTTTTGGAGGTTTTGTTTGACGTAGCCCAGCACGCGAGGGATGTCCGACAGAAACTTGGGATTATGCTTGACGCGGTCGATATAGACGAACCGCCCGGCGGCCTTGAGATTGCGCTGAATGCTGGTGAAGTCAAACAAGCGGCGGAAGGAAGCGCGATTGGCCCAGACGACGCGCCTCGCCGCCATCTGATCGAGATAGTAGTCCACCAATTCCTCCACCAGCGATTCGTCAAGCTCGACATACGCATCGCGGAGCAGCGAGGCCAAGTCGTAGGTCGCCGGCCCCATCAAGGCATCCTGAAAATCGATCACCCCCACCCGCTCCCCATCGACCATCAGGTTTCGCGAGTGATAATCCCGGTGCACAAAAACACGAGGCTGATCGGCCAAGAGGTCGGCGATGCGCTCGAACTCCTGGCGAATCACAATCCAATCGTCCGAACACATCGGTTTCCCACGCCGCGCGACCACTCCGTACTCCAAAAAATGGTCGAACTCCCACATCAGCAACGGAACGTCAAACCGCCGATGAAAGGCGATACAGGTTCCATTGGGAGGCATCGTCGCTTCGCTCTGAAGACGCACCAAAATATCGATCGCCTGTCTATAACGAGTCTCCAGCGCTGTGGAGTCAGCAGTCCGAGTCATTTCGGCCAATGTCATGTCGCCCAAGTCTTCAAGATACAGCAGACCTGCCTCCACATCATAGTAATGGAGCGTCGGCACTGGAATGTTCGTCTTGGCTAAATGGGAAAGGACGTTCACAAAGGGCAACTCGTCGATTTCCCTGCTCGTGCCACTGACCGCCTCCTCGGACTGTTTAAACCCCTCTGCTTGGGCCAATTGCATGAGGATCACGGAATGCGGCGGACCGCCGTCGAGCACCACGCGATAATAGCGGCGATTCGACGCATCACCGGCCAACGGTCGGATCTCGCGCACCGTCAGGCCGGGAGCAAGATATGTTTGAATCGTCCGGGCCACATGGGACGACTCGGGAGGAAGAGGCGAAACCGGGGTGGGAGGAGCCGAATGAACCTTCGACATACGGAGGCGATTATAGCGGCGCCCTTCTCACTTGTCACGAAACCACCGGCATCGTGCAACCAATCTGGCATCATCTGCTTAAAAGAAGCTCTTCATCGACGATGGTTGCGAAGATACGCCCGACTGTCAGTTCCAGCAGTTCAGCGACGATCCATCTTCAGTGCAAGTCGCCCAGACCACCAACGCGGCAAACGATGGATGGCCGCGACGCCGAGCAGGGCGCCGACACTGTCGGCGAGCCAATCCCATCCGCTGGCATCACGATGGGGTACAAATGACTGATGAATTTCGTCGCTGAGCCCGTAGAGCGACGTCGCCAGCACGGCCAGAAGACCGGCCCACGGCTTCACGGCCTCGTTGGTTCCCCATCGAAAGGCTCGATAAAGCAGTCCTCCGAGCACCGCATATTCCACCGCGTGCAGAACCTTATCGCTGAAGAGCCAGACAAACGACGGAAGCCGCTCTTCCGGATGAGGCTGCGAGGAGAGATAGAAAATCAGCCCGGCGTAGATGCCCACAGGGCCCCAATAGCGAAACCACCCCATCAGCCCCCCTTACCGGCTCCCGCGCCACGTTTCATTTGCCCGCTTGATTGCAAGGCCCTAGCCCCTATGACATACTTTCCTGACATACGCTCGATTGTACAGCAGTTCACACACCCATGAGACACGCCTACGTCTGTTTCCTTTGGCACATGCACCAGCCCTACTATACCGACCCGGTGGCTGGCTTGGCCAGCATGCCGTGGGTGCGCCTGCACGCAACCAAAGCCTACTACGACATGGTCCACCTGCTGGAGCAATTTCCAGCCGTGCGTGCGACGTTCAACTTCACTCCTTCCTTGCTCCTACAGCTCCAAGAGATCGGCGAGGGTGCCGTACGGGATCTGTTTCTCGAACATACGCAACGACCGGCCGCGGACCTGACCGAAGAGGAACAGGCTTTCATCATCCGCCATTTTTTTGCCGCCAACTGGTCCACCATGGTGCGCCCCTATCGGCGCTATCATGAGCTGTTGGTCAAGCGGGGGGTAGACGTGCGGGGACAGGACTTGATCAAACTGGCTCGCCGTTTTTCCACGCAGGATTTTCTCGACTTACAAGTCTGGCATAACTTGGCATGGTTCGGATACGGCGCAATCCAACGGTATCCTCGATTGGCAACTCTGCGCAATAAGAATCGCGGCTATACGGAGCAAGACAAACAGGAAGTGCTGGCGATCCAACGCACCGTCGTGCAAGCAATCGTGCCGCGCTACAGAGCGTTGTTGGAGCGGGGCCAGGTCGAAATCAGCACGACGCCGTTTTTTCACCCGATTCTCCCGCTGGTCATCGACACAGAGATCACAAAGCGAGCCAGACCCGATCTGCCGCTTCCTGCCCGTTTCCATGCTCCTGAAGACGCGAGCATGCAACTTCGGATGGCAGTGGACTTCCATCGCCGAACCTTTGGCCGACCGCCGGTTGGTCTGTGGCCGTCGGAAGGGTCGGTCTGTCCGGAACTACTTCCACTCGCGCATCACGTCGGTTTGCGTTGGCTCGCCACCGACGAAGGCATCCTTGCCCGTTCACTGGAAATGGAAGGTCGCCCCTGGAATCGACGATCAGCGCTTTATCGTCCTTACCGAGCCGGTCCCCCTGGTCAAGAACTGACCGTACTCTTCCGCGACCGGGAACTCTCGGACGCATTTGGATTTGTGTACTACAGGACGACACCTGAATCGGCGGCCGAAGACGTGGCCCGCCGGCTGGCGCAGATCATTCAAGAAGCCGAGCAGGAGTCGATCGTCGTCCCCATCATCTTGGACGGAGAAAACCCCTGGGAGCACTATCACGACGGGGGAGAACGGTTTCTTTCTCTTCTTTATACGATGTTTTCCTCGCGAAAACTTGACCAGGCGTCGGACGCGGTCATTCAGACTTCCACCGTCTCCGAAGCAATCGAAGCCGTTCCCCCCGTCCATCACCTCTCCACTCTGCATTCCGGCTCGTGGATCAATGCGGACTTCAAGATTTGGATCGGTCACGAGGAAGACAATCAAGCCTGGAATCTGTTGGGTTACACGAGATCGAGACTGGCTGCCGTCGCGCCGACACTCCCTCCCGATCGTGCCGAAGCAGCCCGGCGTGAACTCTACGCCGCAGAAGGCAGCGATTGGTTCTGGTGGTACGGCGACGACTTCGAGACAGACTTCAAGGCCGAGTTCGACCGATTGTTCAGAACACACTTGCGGAACGTCTGGCGCCACATGGGCCTTGCGCCGCCGGATGAGCTGGACCATCCGATTATCCGTTTTCCGCTTCAGTCGGAAACCGACGTGGTCACCAAACCGGTGGCGCTGCTGACCCCGACAATCGACGGACTAGTGACCGACTTTTTTGAATGGCGGGGAGCGGGGTCCATCAACACCAGACCGCCGCTCGGCGCCATGTGGAAAGCCGAAGGACCGTTGGCGGGGATTCGATACGCGTGGAGTCGTGAAGGATTTTTTCTTCGATTCGACTTTGATCAATCCGCCGCCGACCGAGGAAGAGCCTCGCAGGTGGAGATCACGATCAAGAGCCTCAGTTCGACCTTTCGGCTGACATTCTCCCTGGAAGAGCCCGGGCCGGACCATTTTGTCTTGACTCGGTCCGAGGGACCGGACTCGTGGGTGGAGGTCGGGACTTATCACTCGATCGGTCGAAAAAAGATCCTGGAATTGATGGTGCCCACGAAAGACCTGAGCCTTGATGCCGGGCAGGAGCTGAGTCTGTCGATCGTGGTGCTGGAACATGGCCTTGAAGTCGCTCGGTACCCGCGACAGTGGCCCGCGGCGTTAACCGTCCCGGGCCCCGAATTTGATGCTGTGTGCTGGCGTGTCTAGAAGCGGGGCCGCGATGAGGGGCTGGTGAGAGGAAACGACCCCAACATGCCCCTACCGCTTTTCCCCCTCTACGAACGACCATAGACGGAGGACACCATGCCTGAGTTGCGACGGGATCCCATCGTCGGCCGGTGGGTCATCATTTCGACGGAGCGAAACGGCCGCCCGCACGACTTCTTGCGATTGCCGGCCACCAGGCCCACCCCCTCCACGCTGTGTCCCTTCTGTCCGGGACAAGAACGGCTGACGCCCAAAGAAATCATGGCCTACAGACCGCAACCGGCCGACCCGAACTCCCCGAACTGGACCGTGCGCGTGGTGCCGAACAAATTCCCCGCGCTTCAAGTCGAGGGGGACATGGGACGTGAAGGCGTGGGGTTGTACGATCGGATGAACGGCATCGGCGCCCATGAAGTCATCATCGAAACCCCCAACCATACCGACAGTCTCGCGGAGCTGCCGGTCAAACAGATCGAAGACGTCCTCTGGGCCTATCGCGACCGCATCATCGACTTGAAGAAAGACATCCGGCTCCGCTACATCATCATTTTCAAGAACCACGGCTTGGCGGCCGGCGCAACGTTGGAACACAGCCACTCCCAGTTGATTGCCCTACCGATCGTTCCCACCAGCGTACAGGATGAAATCGAAGGCTGCCGAGCCCACTTCGAGCACAAAGAACGGTGTATCTACTGCGACATCATCCGACAGGAAACGGGAGACGGTGAGCGGATCGTAGCCGAAAACCCCGAGTTCGTTTGTGTCACCCCGTTCGCCCCGCGCTTTCCTTTTGAGATGTGGATCCTGCCCAAGCGCCACGCGGGCTATTTCGAAGAAGGCCACAAAACGCAGTTTGAATGTTTGGCGCCGATGTTGTCCGAATGCCTTCGACGAATGGACAAGGCCCTCTCCCGCCCTGCTTATAATTTTATTCTGCACAGCTCACCGCTCCATGAACGAACCGGAGAGTTCTATCACTGGCATGTGGAAATCATTCCCAAACTGACGCAGGTCGCCGGGTTTGAGTGGGGAACGGGGTTCTACATCAACCCGGTCTCGCCGGAAGAGTCTGCCAAGTTCCTTCGCGACGTCGATGTGTGATGGGTCATGACCGTTTCCTTCCGCATTGAGGCTCCCTCGCTCGCGCGGTCGCTGCGCCTCATCGAGGAAACGGTCCGCCAGGCCGGGGGGAGGACCTGGCTGGTGGGGGGATCCGTCCGTGATTTGCTGCTGGGACGGCAACCGCATGATCTCGACGTCGAAGTCACAGGGCTCGACCTGGACCGGCTCCACGAGCTACTCCAACAACACTTCTCAGTTCAGTTCGTCGGGAAAGCCTTCGGCGTCTTCAAGCTTGACGGCCTGCCGATCGACGTATCCGTTCCGTCGCGCATCCCGGCCGGCCGCACATTCATCGCCGACATGCGGAACCAGGCCGACCCCGCCATGGACATTGATGAGGCGCTGGCCCGCCGCGATTTCACGATCAACGCGATGGCCTGGAACCCCCGCACGTCGGAGCTCCGAGACCCGTTCAACGGCCGGACTGATTTGACAGCCCGCACACTGCGTCACGTCTCCGATCGATTCGCCGAAGATCCATTGCGCGTGTTGCGTGGCATGCAACTGGCTGCCCGGTTCGAGCTAACCCCTGCCCTAGAGACGGTACGTCTGTGCAGCACTTTGTCTCAAGACGGGCAACCAGCCGAACGGATTTGGGAAGAATGGAAAACCTTGTTGCTCGACGGCGTCAAACCGTCGCTCGGCCTGACATTTTTACGCGACAGCGGTTGGCTCCGTTTTTACCCCGAACTGGCGGCGCTCCAAGGATGCCCCCAAGATCCATCGTGGCATCCGGAAGGTGATGTGTGGATCCACACCCTTCACTGTTTGGATTGGTTCGCCGGAGAGCGAACCGGCCATGAAACGGACGACCTGATCGTCGGGCTGGCCGTGCTCTGTCACGATCTCGGCAAACCTCTCGCCACAACTAGCGACAGGGGGCGCGTGACCTCACATGGGCATGATCAGCAAGGAGCGGCACCGGCGAGGCGATTCCTCGAACGGC
>JANDJJ010000189.1 GCA_024330945.1 Nitrospira sp.
GTATGAGAAAGGAACCGCCCGTGGTCGGATCGTGCTCGCAGCCAGCCGAACCCCGCGGCACCGCCTTGATTTTGTCCCGTTGGATCGTCGACTTCGTTTCGATCTTGAAGATCGGACAACGTGGCGCAATCTCCCTCCTCTGTGCGATCTCCTCTGGTGTTTTCCAGCCGAACCGCTAGAACTTGTTCAGGAATTTGCCACGGTCATGAATCTGATCGCCCACCGTCTGGTGGTTCTCGGCAGTACCTCGGCCTATCACACGATTTGGCCATGCACCTACCCTCCTCCATGGATCGATGAGACTGCGCCACTGGATCTTAAAAAACCTCGCGTACAAGGTGAGGAATGGCTAAGAATCTCTTGTCAAGCAATTGTGTTACGAGTTGCCGGCATCTATGGTCCAGGTCGCAATCCTCTCCATTGGATCAAGCAAGGACGTGTCGGCCCATCACGCAAATATGTCAACCTGATTCACGTGGAAGACCTGGCAAACATTTGTCTGGCTGCCCTCGAACGAGGGGTTCCGGGGGAAGTCTACAATGTGAGCGACGGAACGCCACGAACCTGGCAACATATCTGCCATCTGGCAAGCGAGCGATTTGGAGTTCAACCAACAGTTGAAGTTGGAGACGGGTCGATCGGCAAACGTATCGACAACGGCAAGCTCCTCTCACTCTTGGCCCACGCTGGTGTGCCGCTTCTCCATACCGACTTGCTCCAGTCTCTGGAACAGATCGTCGCGGCGGAGACGGCTAACGAAGCAACGCCATGACCGTGAGAGAGACAAACAGATTGTTCGCCGCGTGAGCGATTATGCCTGGTACCAGGCTCCCCGTCCTCTCATACACCCATGCCCAGAGGACTCCGCTCCACAACACGCTGAGAAAACCGATCACGCCGTATCCATGGGCAGTGGCGAAAAGAGTGGCGCTCACGAGCGCGGCGGGAGCAAACGACAGTCGGTGACGAAGAGTGGCAAATAACAGCCCTCGAAAGGCGATCTCTTCAAAGACCGGTGCGAAGACAAGATACTCCAGCAGGCTGACGGTCAGCGACGACCCTGTTCCCCAAACCAGATCGGCATCGAACCATTCTGTCCAATGGTTCGTGATCTCTATTCGTTCAAGGGCCTGTCCGATCACCCATTCGCCCCAGAGTCCGGCTGCAATCGTTCCCAGCGATGCGATAGCCAATCGGCCAAGATTGTCCCGGTCAATGTGAAAACCGAACGCCCTCCGGATATCGAGCCCAGCCGGCTTGAGGAGATGGACAGAGGCCAGCATCAACAGAGGAAGGTTGGCCAAAGGGATCGCCACGGTCTTTATCAGCAAGGAATCGACGGGCGGCGCCAAGAGAAACGCAATGGTGACGAGGGCGCCCATCGCGCCCCCGCGCAGCAACACGGCTGTTCCGACCTCGGCGGTCCACGGAGGGGGAACGCCTGAACCGACAAGACGGATAGAATCCGGCCGGACTTTTCGCCGTCGAATGATCGTTGCCAAGGCAAAAGAACCGATGACAACACAGAACAGCTCCACAAACAGAAGGCCGTTCAATCGATCCTGAAGCCGAGATCCCTCCCGTTCACCCTGCTTCTCCAGGACGACCAGGAGATCACTGTCTCCAAACCGTTGCGCTAACCTGGTGACAAAGGTTCTGTAAAACCATCCGTCGGACAAGGCTTCCGGCAGAGTGTCCGCCCAAGCCTCTTGCCATTCGGCTCCTTCATCACGGTTCAACTCCTCCCGGCCATACGCCGCTTCGATCCATCTGGCATAGAGAGGCATCGGCGCGGGAAGGTCCCGCCACGTTTGGACCTCGGCCAGCACGTCCTGTTCTTGTCCCTCTTCCGCTTGAAGAATCGCAAGCCGTAACTTCGAGGACGGATCATCCGTGGCCTCGACCAGCTCTCGATACCACTGAATGGCCAGCAGCCGTTCATAGTCGTTGCTCCCGACCATCCATTCGGTCAGCCACTGTTGCCAGGGGGGAAGACGACGAAATTCCTCTTGCATCTCCATCATACGCCCGACCATGAGATCGAGCGCTCGATCCGGCTCTTCAACACGATTGAGCGGCGGTACCGTCGCAGAAAACCAGAGCAGCGATCCCAAGACCGAGAGCAGCAGAGCAGCCGAGATCAGACTCACCGCGCGCGAGAACGATGACCCGAACGGATTGGCGGGACGATGAAGGGCCGGCTCAGGAGCAATCGTTCCCCTACCCGCCCCCCTGTCCATTTCCATGTTTTGGGGGTTCATGGTGTGGGTGATGAGATCGGGAGTCATCGGGCATGACTGTACCACGACCGAAATCCGGTTCCCTACCCCTCGAAATGGCTAGAGGGACAACTCAAAATAGTTGCCGGACATGGTTGGATGGAGACGATGGCCTCCCCCACGAGAACTTGGCTATACTGGGGCCGGCATAGAAAAGGGAAATCGGGGAGAGGCGACCGTGAGGCAGGGTCGAAGACCAGGACACAAGACGATCGCGATCCAACGGGCCCGTCTCATCGACGGAACCGGATCAACGATCGATCACGCCACGATTCTGATTCGAGGGGCTCACATCGCAGCTCTCGGCCCCAGCCGGACCGTCATCGTTCCGCCTGACGCGATGCGGATCAATGGCCGGGGCTTGACCGTCTTGCCCGGGCTGATTGACTGCCATGTCCACCTCTGTCTGGGAGCAGAACCAGATGTGGTTTCCACTCTCGAATCAGAACAGCCGGCCTACACACTCCTCAAAGCCGCCCGCCATGCCCAACAGACGTTGGAAGCCGGCATCACCACTGTTCGTGATGTTGGGTCACGAGATCACTTGATCTTTGCTCTGAAA
>JANDJJ010000190.1 GCA_024330945.1 Nitrospira sp.
GCCATGCCCACGAGACAGGCAGCGGCAAGCAACAGCCGTGATACCTGTCGCCTTGATCGGAACTTCACTCTTTCCATGATCCCCCTCCTTTGTTATGTTTATAATGAGGTTTGTTATTACTACGTATGTAGCGATCATCAAAAAATCACGATGCGTGTTATAACAACGCAAGACGATCCTGCCTACAGATCGCTGCACCGGATACACCAGATGCAATAAAAAATATGTCTGTATCAGCCAATCTCGGCGCATCGCCGTCTTTTGGTCCGCCGATCATGGTAGATAACGGTTTATGCCACGAGCCGATACAGAAACATCGCGACGACGGCAGCAACTAGCCTGTGCGCCGGCTCAGGCCGCCCACCGGCTCCTGCTGTATGGGACCGTGACACTGACCGGCGGCGCGGTGATGGTGCTGGAGTTACTCGGCACCCGCATCATTGGTCCGTTTTATGGGGTGAGCCTCTACGTGTGGGCGTCGCTCATCGCCGTGACCATGATCGCCCTGGCGCTGGGGTACTTCATCGGCGGGTATGCGGCCGACCGATTTCCGTCTGTGCGCTTGAGCCATGTTCTGCTCGCCGCGGCCCTCGGCACAGCCGTCATCCCACTGCTCACAGGTCCCGTTCTTCGCCTGACCGATTCCTTGGGACTACGGGCCGGCGCTTTCACCAGCGCGCTGTTGCTCTTTACCTTTCCGCTGACCGCGCTTGCTATGGTGGGCCCTTATGTCATTAAACGAGCGACTCGCGATCTCGCCGGCGTGGGCACTGTGGCCGGGTCGGTCTATGCCGTCAGCACAATCGGCAGCGTGGCCGGCACTTTGCTGTTAGGGTTTTATCTGCTGCCGTTATTCGGAACCAAAATCATTATCTTTTCCGTCAGTCTCCTCTTGGCGGCGCTCTCGGCGGTGATGTCCTGGCAGGAACGGGCACGAGCCGGAGCCTTGGCCCCTTCCACCATGGCGCTGCTCGCCGCCTTCGGCCTCTGGTCATCCACCGGGTTCGCGGCATCCGGCAAATCGGTAGAGGGGTTTACCATACTTTCCGAAGCAGAAAGTCTCTACGGGTGGGTACGTGTGGTGGACGACGACCGGTATGGCATCCGTTTGATGCTTTCGGATGCCTCCGTGATCAGCGCGGTCGAAAAGAAACTGGATCGCAGCGTGCTGGGTTATCAGCAGGTTCTCGGTCTGCTCCCGATCTTCCGTCCGAATGCGAAACAGGCCTTGCTGATCGGTCTGGGCGGCGGCCATGTGGCGCGCGACCTGAAATCCCAGGGCCTCGACACCGACACCATCGAAATCGATCCGGCGGTCGCCGAGGCCGCTCAGCGATTTTTCTCATTCAAACCGACCGGCCGCTTTCTGGTCGGTGATGCGCGGTATGAAATCAAGCAACTTGACCAGCACTATGACCTCATTATTCACGATTGCTTTACCGGCGGAACGGAACCGATCCACCTGCTGACCCAGGAGATGCTGCGCGACCTGCGGGGACTCTTAACGGCGGAGGGGCTGCTCGCCTTGAATTATGTGGGCTTTCGAACGGGAGACGGTTCTGAAGCCGTCGTAGCCGTCTATCGAACCCTCAAGAGTCTCTTCCCCCATGTCCGGACGTTCACGACCGAAGCAGGCAACTTCACCGACTTCGTCTTTCTCGTGTCGAATACCCCGCTCAACCTTGAGAGGCATCGGGATGATCCCCGGGTCTATTGGCTGATGAGTCACGAACATCGATTCGGCGACACCGACGGCTTCCTCGTCACCGACGACTTCAACCCGCTCGAACGGCTCCAGACGAGAAAAGCCGAGGCCTATCGGAAGCTCTTCATGGAGCGAATCGCGTTCGACCTGTTGCTGCGATAGCGGCAGGGAAAGGGAACGCGCCGGGGCTCCCCCGGCTCGGACACCTGGACACGCGCACACGACATCTTCCTCCGCCGCGCCAGACCGGCCAAGCCGACGAGGCCGCTGCCGAAGAGCCAGCGGGTCGCTGATGAGTCGGGAAGTCAGAGCCAATTAAGGTGCGCGCAGAGCGTGATCGGACGGCCCCGAGCAATGTGAGTCGGCCTCACGGCCAAAGGCGTGCACGTGATGAAGGCTGAGGGGAACATACAGGAGGCTGTAAGGGAAGCGCCTCATGAGGGAGCGCCTGATCTCGCTGCCGACAAGTTGGCATGCGTCAGGATGAGCCAGTACGTTCTGAACCGCTTCATCGAGAGCGCCAAGAAACAGCATACCAAGCCCGGGCATGCGTTCTTCATAGTAGGTTGCGGCTTCGATGATTTCGGCACCAGCTTCTTCATGAAAGGTCAGGACCCTCATGAGATGGCTTGCCGAGCCCGGCGGAATATTTCCTCGGCAGCGATCTCTGTGGCGTGGCCCTCACGCACGTCTCGGAGGCGGCGTTCTGCTTCCACCACCCATAAACGTAAATTCTCTTCATCCGAGGGAACATCCAGGCTCAAAATGAGCTTTTCCGCAAGACGCGCCCTCGCACCTAGGTCCAGCTTCATGATCTCAGCATCGAGTTGCCCATCGTTCATCGCCATGGCGGAGGCTCCTTCCTGTTATGACTGGGCGGCACGACACGGCCTTGCGTGAGGTCTGGCGGCAGGCCCGCCCAAAGTACTCTTTAGAATGAGAGAAAAGAATATCTCGTTTTGAACACATTGACAAGACGACGCGCGGCGGACGAGGTTCTTGGCAGTCGCCGCAGCCGACCGCACATAACAAGACAGACGGATGGATTTCTTGACAGGGTTT
>JANDJJ010000191.1 GCA_024330945.1 Nitrospira sp.
AAACGACATTCCGACCGTTGAATTGGATCGAGGCTTCGGATACGTCCGTGTGATTGCCGGATCATATGAAGGACGCCGGGGTCCGGCCCGCACCTTTACGCCAATCACATTGTACGATGTCCGGCTTGCCGCCGGTTCTCGATGGGACCTGACGTTGCCGGAGGAACATGGTGCCGGTGTGTTTGTTCTGCATGGTGGTGTATCGGTCAACGGATCAGACCAAGCGGGCGAGGCCGAATTGCTGGTCTGCGATCGAAGCGGTTGTCGGCTTCTCGTGGAAAGTCGTGCATCCAGCCGCCTGCTGGTGATGAGCGGCCAACCGATCGAGGAACCGATCGCCCGCTATGGGCCCTTTGTCATGAACACAAAGGAGGAGTTAGCGCAGGCTGTCAACGATTATCAGACGGGAAAAATGGGGCATCTGTCGTGACGCAGGATCCGGTCTTGATCGAGGTCTATTCCGATGTGATCTGTCCCTGGTGCTATGTGGGGAAACGGCGATTGGAGCAGGCGTTACAGCACCTGGACAGTGCAATGGCGACCAAGGTCGTCTGGCGTCCCTTTCAGTTGAATCCGGGGATGCCCCAAGAGGGCATGGACCGAACGGCGTATCTCGAAGCCAAGTTCGGGAGCCGCGGGGCCTATCGCCGCCTGGAAGAAGAGGTGAGGGCGGCGGAGGGCGGGCTCGCATGGGCATTCGACGAGATCACGGTTACGCCGAATACCCTGGCCGCCCATCGGCTCATTTGGTATGCCGACCGGTTCGGCCTGCAGGATGCCGTCGTGGAGGAGCTGTTTCGTTGTTATTTCGTGGAGGGCCGGCACATCGGCCGTCGAGAGACGCTGGTCGAAGCGGCCGGTCGGGCAGGGCTTGACCGAAACGACGCCGAGACCTTTCTCGCCGGTGACGGAGGTGTGGATGAGGTGAGGCGAGAAGAAGCGATCAGTCGTGGGTTGGGCATCCGAGCGGTTCCTTGCTTTGTCTTCAACGGGGCCTCGATGTTGACCGGGGCACAGCCGGCAGATGTCTTGCGGGCCGCCATTGCCGCGGCCGGCGAACAAGGATCGGGGCCGTGTCGCGGCAGGCCAGTTGAGCCTGTGGCGCGAATTGGAAGTTGAGTGAAACGGGCCTGGATCATTGATGATGGAGAGGCTTCTTGAATAACGAGGCGGCACGCTCGATGAAAGCGCACTATCTCGGTCATGTCGTGTTCTATGTGAAGGACCTGGAACGGTCGCTGGCCTTTTATCGTGACCTGTTGGGCTTCAAGGAAGTGGGCCGGATTTTCAATGGGCTGGCGGCGGCGCTCACGTCCGGGCGCACGCACCATGAACTGCTGCTGATTCACGTCGGTGACGCGCCGGGTCCTCCGGTCGGCCGCCGGCGCGGGCTCTATCATATCGGTATCAAAATCGGCGACAGTCTGGCTGAGTTGCGCGCGGCTAAAAAGGAACTTGAGGCAGCCGGGATCGCTATCGATGGGATGAGCGACCATACAGTGAGCCAGAGCCTCTATCTTCGTGATCCAGATGGGAATGAAGTGGAACTGTACGTGGACGCGGACGAGTCGTTGTGGAAAAACAATCCGGCGGCGATCCTGTCGCCGATCAAACCATTGCATCTATAACCTAGCCAGGAGGGGGAAGCATGGGACACCCACGCATTGCAGCCAAAGAGCCTGCCGTTCGATCGTTGGAGCCGGGGACCTACTACTGGTGTTCCTGCGGACGGTCGAGAGACCAACCGTTTTGCGACGGCTCTCACCAAGGAACCGATTTTGAGCCGGTGGAGTTCACGGTATCGGAGCAGAACGAGGTCGCCCTGTGCCAGTGCAAGCGGACCAAGACGCCTCCCTATTGCGACGGCACCCATCAGACGCTCTGACGACAGACACTCTGACGGAGAGAGCGGTCGGCAACACAGGTGATCGCTCCTCCGCCCCTTGAGGCATCGCCTCGTGGTGCGTCATACTGCATGCCCATGAAACACGCCTTGACTTTTTCTTGCGAGGGGCTGGCCGAGCGGTATCAAGGCCTGCTGGAGGTGACGCAAGCGATCGCGGCGCAGCGGGATCTCGACGAGCTGTGCCGCGACCTCGCCCGCTATCTTCCTCGCGTCGTGCAAGTCAATTTTGTTGCACTCTCCCTCCACCATCCCGCGAAGAACACCATGCGGTTGCAAACCATTCAGGCCAATGTGCCGGCTGATCTTGTCGGCGGTCATGAAGGACCGATCGATGACAGTCCCGCTGGGCTCGTGTGGCGAACCCAAGAGGCGCTTCTGGTGCCTGATGTGTCCCAAGAGCGCCGATGGCCAAGCGTGATGAATTGCATGATGGAGGACGGAGTGCAGTCGTTCTGTATCGTCCCTTGACCACGGTGAGACGGCGGTTGGGCGCCATGGGATTTCTGAGCCTGGAGAGAGAAGCCTACGGTGAAGCGGACATCGAGTGTTTGCAACTGGTCGCCAAGCAAGTGGCCGTCGCCGTGGAGAACGTGCTGGCGTTCCAAGAAATTGCTGAGCTCAAGGACAAATTGGCAAAGGAAAAACTGTACCTCGAAGACGAAATTCAGCTCGATTACAACTTTGAGAAAATTATCGGGGAGAGTTCCGCCCTGAAACGGGTCTTGAAGCAGGTCGAGATCGTCGCGCCGACCGATTCGACCGTGCTCATTCTCGGGGAG
>JANDJJ010000192.1 GCA_024330945.1 Nitrospira sp.
CCAATTCGAGCGGGATGATTTCCCGATGAAACCATTCGCTCAGGATCGGAAACGCACGGACATCGGACCGTTGACGATAGCCACCGAACCAATAGTCCGGAAATCCCAACAGGTCACCAGCTCCTTCAAAGCAGAGACCCGGTTCCAATGTCAAGATTGCATACCCATGGTCGCGAAACCAGTTCTCGAAATAAGCCTCTTCCCGTTGTCGCTCCGGATGCCGAAACCGGCTGACGACCGCGTGGTGGCCAACCACGATGCCCGCATTGGCTGTAAAGACCAAATCGGGGAGGCCGGGCACCGGGGTCATCCGTTCAAGCGTGACACCAATGTCCCGTTCGAATACCGCCATCAAGTTGGTCCATTGGAGGATCGCCCGCTCATGGTTGACCTGATTGCTGAGCCTCATCCACGGGTTGATTTCGTACTCAATGCCGAAGAAGTCCGGAGGACAAACGAGAAGGCGAGTCATGCCGGTCTTCCCAACAGTCTGGCTAATTCGTTGAGAAACGACGCGGCGTCCATCACGAGGCCGACGGCTTGAAAACTCCCACGATCCGCGAGTTTGGTCGGCACGGAGGGATTGATGTCCACGCAGACGGTCGGGATCGTCGCTGGGAGGAGATTCCCTGTAGCGATCGCGTGTAACGTGGAGGACACGAGCAGCGCAAGTTTCACCCCACTCACCGCGGCGCGCATGGCCCGTTGAGCCTGGATGGAATCGGTGATGACGCCGGGCAGGGGGCCGTCGTCGCGGATGGTCCCGGCCATGACGACCGGGACCTTCTTCCGAACACAGGCGGCCATGATGCCGTTTTTCACGACGCCGGAGGCCACGGCCCGTTCGATGCTGCCAATCGCCCGAATCCGATTGATCGCCCGCAAGTGATGTTCATGGCCATGGGGAACCGGTCGTCCGGCTGTGAGTCCATAGCCCAAGGAGGTACCGTATAAGTCGGCTTCTATGTCATGGGCTGCCAGGGCATTGCCGCAAAACACAACATGGATGAATTCTTGCTCGATCAGCCAGGTCAAGGCGTCCCGTCCTCCGGCGTGAATGATGGCCGGCCCTCCCGCTAGCAGAACCTGGCAGGCGGCGCCCTCTCGTCTGTGCTGTTCGCGAAGCCGATTCATTCTGGATGCGACATCGGCGATGACATGGCCGTGTGGCCGCTCGACCGACACATGAGATTGCATGAAGCCAAAGACGTCCCGCTCGCGGGGACGAGCCAAGGGAATGACTCGCACCCCCTCTCGGCCGGTCACGACGAGTTCTCCTTGCCGTACATCACCCATGGGAACGGCTCGGGCAGTTTCCCGCAGCCGATCCACCACAATGCCGACATCCATCTCGATGTGCTCGACATCGATCCACCGGCCGTTGAGTCTGATTTGAGTTGGCAGATGGGTTGTCGCGTAGAAATCTTCGGGGAAAATCCCGTCGGCCGGCGCCGGTTCCCATCGGCAGTCCGCCTCGCGCTCGACGGAGGCGCCGTGCGGCTGAATGACCTTGAGAATGTCGTCTAACAGCGACGGGGAGGAGGCCCGAACCGTGATGCGGGCGCAAGAGGGCTCCTCTCTGGTTTTGCCGATCCGAACGTCCTCGATATCGAACGTGCCGCCCATCATGAGGATGAGGTCCAGCACCTTGGCGAGCAAGAGCGAGTCGATGATGTGGCCGCTCAGGATGACGGTTTCTTGATGAATGTCCATGGGTTCTCCGATGAGAAGACAGACGGTTTGATTCTATCACTTCCCTGTCCGGTCGAGAGAAGTGTGGGAAGAACCGAGTTCCTCGGTTTTCATCAGTTCTCTCAGCACATTGGTGGCGTACGCGCCGGGAGGGAGAGTAAAGACCAGGGTCAGGGTGGATCCGTCGAGCGACCACTCAAGGTCCTGAAGCGAGACCCGCAGGGGCCGACGTTCGCCACGGAATCCGCACGCCCTGGCTGCTTGAATCAACAGGTCCTTCGTCATGCCCAGTTCTGCAGCGGCGGATTCCTCGATTCGTCCCGGCTCGCCGCTGGCCCATGAGGCGCGTGAACCGAACAGGATTCCCGTTGGGCTGATCTCGAACCGATCGGCTCGGGGCTGTTCCGCGCGCTCGTCCTCGACCTGAAAACAGGCGTTCGTGGAGATCTTGATCGCCCAGTCGCCTGACAAGACGCGGTCGAGCCCGTTGATCCGCTTGGCAAGAATACGGTTAAACAGATGGGCCTGAAAGGCATGGAGATACCACAGGCGTTTGGCGCGACTCATCGAGGCTCGTCCGCTGTGATCGGTCAGCAACGTCGCGCCGATCCGATAATTGCTCCCGTCCCGTCCCTGCCGTTGGGGTCCGAAATAATTCGGCACGCCTCGGTGCCGAAGAATCTCAAGAATGGCCGGGACGGTGTCTCTGGCATGGGGTTCGACATTGCGAATCGTCAGATGAAACCGATTGCCCGCATGGTGGCCGGGACGCAGCCGATTCCGATGGCGTCCCAGGATCTCGATGGCAAGAATCCGCTCATTGGTCTTGAGACGAGCCACCTGTTCCGGTGTAGCAAGTTGCAAAGACAGCATCTGGGTCGTGACGGCCCGTGCGTCCT
>JANDJJ010000193.1 GCA_024330945.1 Nitrospira sp.
TCCAATCCGATCCGTTCACTGGTTGACAAAGATCTTTCCCTGCAACAGGTCAACATCGTAGAATCGCCCTCCGTTTGAATCGTGGTTGCGCTCCGACGACCGGCCGACTGGATGCCGGTTGCCAAGGCGGAACGGAATGTCCGGCGCGGTGCCGCCTACGGCCAAGGCTCGTGTGCGAGCGGCCGTTGATTCGAGGGGGAATGACATGGGAAATGACGGCGGAACGAGGGGGCAATGGACGCAGACAACGGGATGATCGAATCGAATCCGCTTCCCCTCGTGTTGGAGGGTTACTTCGCCATGATGGCGGTGATGGTCATCCTGTGGTTCGTGCAACGACGCATCAAGAACGCGGCGGTTGCGGAAGTCGGGTTTTGCCTGGGGCTGATTTCGGTCGTCGCGGGCTATACCGTCCAGACCATCAGCGGGATCGAGCGGACAGTACTGACGATGATGCTTGTGGTGTTATATGCTGGACGGTTGGGACACTATCTGTTAGTTCACCGCGTCATTGGCAAGAAGGAAGACACTCGCTATCAGCGGCTCAGAAAATCATGGGGATCGTCAGAACGGTTCAACATGTTTCTGTATTTTCAGATGTACGCGGCAGCAGCCGCGGTGTTTTCGATCCCCTTTTTGGTCGTGTTGTGGAATCCACGCCCTCCCACGTCGGTAGTCGAGATGGTCGGTCTCTTGATCTGGGGCATTGCGGTAGCGGGTGAGGCGCGGGCTGATCGGCAATTGGCCCAATTTCAAGCCGATCCGCGCAATGAAGGCCGTGTTTGTCGGGATGGGCTCTGGCGCTACTCCCGCCACCCCAACTACTTTTTTGATTGGCTCCACTGGTGTTCGTATGTGGTGATGACTCTTGGAGCTTCGGGGTGGGTCTTTACCTTGATTGGGCCCATCCTCATGGGTTGGCTTATCTTTAAATTGACGGGCATCCCCCCCAACGAGGAAGATGCCTTGGAGAAGTTTGGGGAAGAGTATCGGGCTTATCGGTTGACCACTAATACCTTTTTCCCCGGTGCGCCTAAAAAACGCTGATTTTATTTTTTCTCTTCGGATTTCTCTAAATCTTGCAGGCGAGCCTTGGCAATTTCAGCTTCCTTGCTGGTTGGATAACGGGCGATGATCTGCTCATAGATCCGTTTGGCGTTCTCATAGTTCATGTGGCTTTCCTCGTACGCCGCGTTTTCGAACAGGACCTTCGCATCGTTGTCTGAACACCCTCCCAGCAGCAGCAGGCTGATCGCTCCGATAATCGTCCCTGTTTTTCCCATGGTCATGGCTCCCCTCCGGCGCGTATCCTACTCATTTGAGGCATCTCTGTCCAGACATTGTGGCTTTACACGAGCCGAATCAATACTGTAGCGGGGAGCTGAGATCTGTTCGCTCCGGCAGGCAGGGCAGCGGCCGGGTCTGGTCAGTTTGCTTCGATTGCGAAAGACAAATCCACAATCCAGGCAGGTTGCGGGTTCCAGAACGAATCGCCGCCACCGGTCCCGTGCCAGGCTTTTGACGATATGGGGCAGGTGCCCTTCGACCTCTCGTTCTGGGATGCCGAGCCGTTGGGCCAGTTGATAGGACGACATGCGAGCATCGGTCAGCAGGTCGATGATGCGCTGGCGCATGGTCCGTTCGGGCGGCAACATGGGCCTATAGTAGGCAAGCGGGGATGAAAATGCCACGGGGTAACAGGCTGCTCCAGCCGCCGTTGCAGACGGCGTTAGACCAAATCCCCGAGCAGCCGAGCGAGATTCGGCAGCCAGGGCAACAGGGCTACGCTGAGACAGATCGACAAGGCCACGATCGAGGCGACAAGGTCTTCGTCGAGCTTCGCTTCAGCGGCATAGATCACCGCCATCACTGCCGAAGGCATCCCGGCGATCAGCAGCACTGAAGCCCGTTCCAATCCCGTCAGTCCCAACAGGGCTGCAACCGCCCATCCGATTGACAACCCTCCGCCCATGCGCAGGGCTACGCCCAGGCTTGTAAGCGGCCAGGTCTTTCTGAGGGCATGGATGCTGATCGAGAGGCCAAGCACCAGGCTTGCCAGCGGAATTGTTAGCCAGTGAAAGGGGGTCAGGATCGACCGCAGTCCATCCGGCAGGTGGAGCCCGTTGACCTTCATGGCCACGATCGCAGTCAACGCCCACAACGGCGGGGAGGCGACAAGGCGTCTCAAGGTCTGACTGGAGGATGCGCCGCTGGTCCCGTGCTGGAGCGCCATAGGATAGAGCACCGTGAGCGTAAGCGTCGTTTGGCCGAGATCGAACAAAATCGCCCGCGCCAAACCTTCTTCGCCGAACGTGGCCAGCATGACGGGGAACGCGAAATAGATCGAGTTGATCGAGCCGACCGCCAAGGCAAAGCCTCCCCGCGCCGGTCGTTCGAGACCCAGAAATCGGGCGACCAGCCAGGCACAGGACATGAGAGGGATGGTCACAAGCCACGCAGCAAGCGGGAGTTTCCACGCCGCGGGAGAAAATGTCACCTGGTCCAACGAGACGAGAATGGTGGCCGGCAGGGTCACGAAAAAGACGAAGGTTCCC
>JANDJJ010000194.1 GCA_024330945.1 Nitrospira sp.
TCACCGTTGAGCATGCACGGCAATCGTGTCCCTCACAGGTCCGCCCTGCGCAACCGCAGCGCGTTCGTGATGACAGAGACCGAGCTGAAGGTCATCGCGGCACTCGCGAACATCGGGCTGAGTAGCAACCCCATAAACGGATACAGGACACCAGCCGCGACCGGCACCCCAACCAGATTGTAGGCAAAGGCAAAGAACAGGTTCTGCTTGATGTTGCGCATCGTGGCCTTGCTCAAGCGCCTCGCCCGCACGAGGGCACGGAGATCGCCCTTGATCAACGTGATGCCGGCGCTTTCGATGGCGATCCCCGCCCCGGTTCCCATCGCAATGCCCACGTCGGCCAGAGCCAGCGCCGGCGCATCGTTGACGCCGTCGCCCGCCATCGCCACGACACGCCCTTCCGCCTTGAGCTTGGAGACCACCGCCCCCTTTTGATCGGGCAACACACCGGCGATGACGTCATCCAAACCAAGCTTTCTGGCCACCGCTTCGGCAGTCTGCCGATGGTCGCCGGTCAACATGATCAACCGCAGTCCCTCAGCCTTCAACAGCGACACCGCCTCCGTAGTTGAAGACTTGATCGGATCGGAGACACCAAGAAGCCCGGCCGGTTTGTCGTCGATCGCCACGAACACCACGGTATGCCCATCCTGCCTGAGTTTCTCGGCTTCCCTGTCCAGGTGATCCAGGATGGCTGATCCTTCTTTGACCATTTCCCGAAGGAACGGCAATGTCCCCACAGCCACACCCTTCCCTTCCACCACACCGGCCACTCCTTTGCCGGTCAGCGATCGGAACCTGGTCCCTGCCGCCAGTAAAAGTCCCCTCTCTTTGGCGCCCGCCACAATCGCCTCGGCCAGCGGATGTTCGCTGCCCTGCTCAAGACTGGCCGCAGAACGTAACAATTCCTGATCGGACCACGGTTCGACCGTCACCACCGCGGTGAGGGCGGGCTTCCCTTCCGTCAAGGTACCGGTCTTGTCGAAGACGATCGTGTCGACCCGGCCCAAGGTTTCCAGCGCCTCGGCTTTCTTCACCAAGACTCCCGCCATCGCGCCACGGCCGGTTGCGACCATGATCGACATGGGTGTCGCCAAGCCCAAGGCGCAGGGACAAGCAATAATGAGTACCGCGACGGCATTGACCAGCGCGTGGGCCAGCTTCGGCTCCGGCCCCCAGAGAGTCCAAACGAGGGCTGTCAGCAGAGCCACGCCGACCACCAGCGGAACGAAATAGGCAGCCACGCGATCCGCAATCCGTTGAATGGGAGCCCGGCTTCGCTGCGCCTCGCCGACGATCTGGACGATCCTAGCCAGCAACGTTTCGCGCCCGACCCGCTGTGCCCGCATCACAATGCTCCCTGTGCCGTTGATCGTCCCCGCCGTGACCAGACTGCCTGGTTCCTTGACCACGGGCATCGGCTCGCCCGTGATCATGGACTCGTCAATCGCCGTCGTCCCTTCCAGCACCACCCCATCCACCGGCACGCGATCGCCCGGACGAACACGCAGCCGGTCACCTACTTGGACTTGCTGGATCGGAATGTCTTCTTCATGACCATCGTCCCGTACGAGCCGAGCGGAGGCCGGCGCCAACTTGAGCAGCGCCCTGATGGCAGACCCGGTTTGCGCACGGGCCCGCAACTCCAACACCTGTCCCAACAACACAAGCGAGGTGATGACCGCACTCGCCTCGAAATAGACCGGTACGGTGCCATCGGGCCGGTGAAACGAAGCGGGCAACAACGTGGGAGCGATGGTGGCGATGACACTGTAGCCATACGCCGCACCGGTCCCGAGTGCGATCAACGTGAACATATTAGGCGAGCGGTTCGCGATCGAGGCCCAGCCCCGTTGGAAGAACGGCGCACCGCCCCACAGCACGACCGGTGTCGCCAGGAGAAGCTGCGCCCACTGAAGCAGCGTGTTGCCGACCGCCCGCTGGAGCGGCATGCCGGCAATCATGTCGGCCATCGCGAGCGCCATGACCACCATCGTGGGAACGAGGCAGCGCCATAGCCGCCGGCTCATGTCGTCGAGTTCGGGATTGTCTGTCTCCTCCGCCGAGATAATCTTCGGCTCCAACGCCATTCCACAGATGGGGCAAGCGCCCGGCTTGGTTTCCAACACCTCCGGGTCCATCGGACAGATGTATTCAACAACGCCCCCCGGTGGTACCGCCGGCGGCACGACGATGCGCGGAGCCCGCTGGTCAGGCGGTGTCAGGTAATAAGCCGGGGCTTCGCGAAATTTGTTCAAACAGCTTGTGGCGCAGAAATAGTAGGTTTTCCCCTGATAGACATGTGAACCAGCCGCGCGCTCCGCTTGGACCGTCATGCCGCAGACCGGGTCGATCTCCCCCTTGGGGGCCTGCCTGTTCGGCGCCTGCATCATGGGAAGCGGCTTTCGGACGCGAGCGCTGGCCTGAGCGGCAGCACCGGACGCGGAGGGAGCGGCGACCATGGCCGATGGCTTTCGCCGCAAGGCTGCTT
>JANDJJ010000195.1 GCA_024330945.1 Nitrospira sp.
GGCTTGAATCCTTGACGGACGAACGAGTACGAATCGCCGCGGCGCCTTTTGATCATCCTCAATTGTTCGTCCCGAACGGTCATCTCGGTACCCACCGCCGAGTGTTCCCCGGTCCCTGGGGCTTTGCCATGGACGACATCATCGAAATCCCCATGACCGGTGCGGAAGGGGGGCCGCCGTTGCCGGGATTTCTCGAAGGAATTTTTGGTCCTCAGTCGAATAAGTGGCCGCGGTTCCGGTCGCTGGAATGTGTGCCTGCGCCAATGCGACAGGGAAAATGTTCATGAGGCTGTTGATGATGGAGCCGTCATCGCGACCATCCATCCCGTCCAGACAATATTGCAGCGACAGTCGTTTTGTCGTGTGTCCGAACCACCTCAACGGAGCGGAGCGTTACTTTTTCCCATGGAGGAACTCCCTATGACACCACGTGGACTCATGATCGGTCTCGTAGCCGGTGTGCTTGTGATCGGCCATGTTGTGTTCTCCCAAGTCGTGATTCCGGTTCCCCATCCGGATGACCCACCGCCTCCACCCTCGCTCAAAACCGTTCCCATCCCCGAACCGGCTAATCTCGGAGAATTTGTGCGGGACCGGGAGGCGGCAATTCGCCTAGGCAAGGCATTGTTCTGGGACATGCAGGTTGGCAGTGATGGCATGACCGCCTGTGGAAGCTGCCACTTTACGTCAGGCATGTCAGATAACCGCCATCGCAATTCCCTCGCCCCTGGCATTAAACGCATCTCCCGCACCGGCCAGCCGAACCCGGATACGACGTTTTATAACAACCTGGGACCGGTCGGAGAAGTCAGCGCGGCGGATTATCCGTTCTTTCCCCGCAGCAACGACGTCCTCTCCTCTCAAGGGGTGCGCCGCTCAGTTTTCGTGGGAGTTGGCTTAGGACCTGCCGACATCACCAGACCGGAGCCGGACCCGAACGGCTTCCGAGTCGGATCGGTGAACACCCGCTGTGTCGAGCCGCGAAACACGCCCACCGTCATCAATGCCGTCTTCAACCATCGTCAATTCTGGGACGGGCGGGCCGACAATGTGTTTAACGGTGTCAACAACCTGGGCGACCGAGACCCCAATGCCCGTCTTTACCGTGCAGACGATCCCCTGTCACCACAGCCAGTCCGCGTCAGACTGGAAGATTCAAGCCTGGCCTCGCAAGCAGTGAGTCCTCCGGTTGACCCCTGTGAAATGTCCGCCGTCGGCCGGACCATGCGCGACGTAGGGAAAAAATTCGTCCGCTGGTCCCCGCCTGGCCGGCCGGTGTTCAACCTGCGGCCTCTCGCTCTTCAACAGGTCCATCCCCAAGACAGTGTGCTCGGCCCCTTGAGCCGATGGCCACAGAAGGGCCTCACCGTGCCGGATTACGCCACACTGATCCGCCAGGCATTCCATCGGCAATGGTGGGACTCGCCCAAAATTTTGCGTGTCGCGCCTGATGGGACCACGACGGTCATCGCCCCCCCGAGTAGCGGAGGTCTCCAGGCTCATGAGTTCTCGCTGATGCAATATAATTTCTCTCTCTTCTTCGGATTGGCGATCCAACTCTACGAAGCGACGTTGGTGGCGGATGACACCCCCTTTGACCGATTCATGGAGGGCAACTCCACCGCCCTGAGCCCGTTGGCGCAATTCGGTCTCGATCTCTTCCGCAGCCAACTGCGCGGCCAATGTATCACCTGTCACGAGGGAGCGGAGTTGACCGGCTCCTCAGTCCGACAGGTTCGGGCAAGTCCGACCCGTATTCGGGACGGCCAAGCCATGGACCGAGGGTTTAACAACATCGGCGTTCAGCCCACCTTAGAAGATTTGGGACTCGGCGCTCGAGATGAGTTCGGCAATTGGCTCTCCACCGTCAAGCGGCTCAGTCCTCCTCCGCGGGAACCCATTGTGGTGGACGGAGCATTCAAGGTGCCCGGTCTACGCAACGTCGAGCTGACCGCTCCCTATTTTCACACTGGCGGGCACAGGACCCTCCGCGATGTCGTGGAGTTCTATAGTCGAGGCGGCGATTCCCATACGGGAATGATCACGCTGGATGGCACGGACATCGTAACCCTCGAGGTGTTTACGTTCACCGAACACGAGCTGCAAGCCCTGGAAGCTTTTCTCCGCTCCCTGACCGACGAGCGGGTCCGGTATAAACGAGCGCCCTTCGACCATCCGCAAATTTTCATTCCCAACGGCGTCGGCACTCCGGTCGGGTTTACCCCAGGCGATCGATTCGTCGAAATCCCGGCGGTCGGCCGCTTCGGCGGTCCGCCGACCAGACCGTTTTTAGAACCGTGATCCCGCCCCATGCCGATGCGTGACCGAAATTGTTGATTCGGGGCCGCCGGTACCGGCGGCCCCTTCTCCTTTCCCTTTCCTCCTCTCCGCCTCCCTCACCTGCTGCCACCCTCCTCATCATCAATTACGATGAGT
>JANDJJ010000020.1 GCA_024330945.1 Nitrospira sp.
GTAGGCAAGTGCCGCCTGTCGAAGTTCGGGAAACAGATTCTCTTCAGCATATTCGATAGGCAAACAAAATGGACGTGACCTGCCTTTGTAAACTCCATCAGCGCGAGCCGCGTTGGAGAAGTATGGGAAGCTTGCCTTGAAATCTGCCTGACGCAGTTTTTCACGTTCGAGAAATTTGCCCATCCTGTTTCTCCTGTTTCTCCTGCCCGCAATGAGCGGGCTAACGGTCAGCATCAGCGGCGGCGCGTAGGGCCGTCCGCTGCATGCTGTTGTTGGGCGGTTGCTCTCTAGACCCAAATCGCCTCATGAAGCTGGAATGATTCGGAACTCGATCAGCCACTTGAGCTTCGTTCGGTCTCCGTTGATGTACGCTTCAATGCTTTGCACAAGGTCGTCGATGCGACCAATGGGCACCACGTAGTCGAATACGTTCGCCATCACCCTCAATGTCTCGCCGGTCCACTCGCCATCGACCACAAGGACGCCAAGCAGGTCCGGTGTCTTGCCCTTCCAGTTGATGGCCGAGAACATCTTGTCCTTCGCATAAAGAGAGGCGTGCCTCGACGACGACTTCCTTACCTCAATGAACACCTTTGGCGTATTCGCATCCGGTAAGATGAAATCCGCGCGGAAGTCGTAAACCACGCCGGCCAAAGCCTCGTACTCGTCCTCTCTCAGAAAGCGTAGACGTGCCCGCCGAAGCGCTGAGTCTACAATCGACTCCAGCAGTACGCGCCCCACAAGGTCGCGGACAATGCCCTCAAGCGTAGACTCGAGCCTCTTCAGAATCTCCCCCTTGACTACGCTTCTCGGGTCCACTCGCTCGGTGAGTAACCTGCAAAGCCGCTCTGCGGCAGGGCGCGAAATCTTGTTGTCCGAGACTGAGCCGACGAGTTCCTTGAGCTTAGCCTTACTGAAGACGCCGCTGAGGTGTTGCAGCACAGGCAAGACATGGGGGCTATCGACCAGATAAGCAGGATCAAAGCGCGTGAAGCCATTCGTCTGGGCGCTGACTTCCTCGTACAGTGATTCCGCCACGGATCGCAGGTTGCTATAAACGCCAGCAGTGATCGCCGTCTCAAGATCGAATGTGAGGGCTTGGCGGCGTTGCCACTCGGCATGAACTTCGTCTGGCGTGGCCTGCCTGGGGGGAATGCCGAGGCCAGCCATGACAATGATCCTCGCGCGCTCATCCGTCAAGTGCTGAGGGACAAGCGCAGTGAGTCCTTTGGAGGCTTGCGCCAGTCCGAGATAGACTTCGATGCAACGGCGGATCTCGGCATCAGCAATCTGATATAGGGTTCGCATCGAAGCCATCAGATACCGCTCCCCCGTTTGCCACAGATGTGGTACTCACCAAGACCTATGGGTGAGCCCTCCCTCTTCTCCAGTATCCAACGATGACCTCTATCGCGAAGCTTCGTGCAGGTGACGGAGTCGTATCCGAGTGCGGTCATTATTGACGCGAGGTATTGGGGGGTGCTTACGTGTATCCCATAGAACGCAGCATCCGCCACGACCACGTGCGCTGTGCCGCCTGGCTTAAGACAGCGCAGTGTCTCTCGAAGGACGCGGGTCATTTGTGCAAAGTATGGATAGACAAGCAGGTCATATTCCTTCTTTCCTGGGCGCTGTCGCCGTTCCCGTGCCAAAGCCTTCACGATTCTGTCGAGATCCGATAGGATCGGCGCCGGGATCTCATCCCGATACTTCGACTGGATGTCTCTGTGGCCTGTAAGGGCTGTTGTCGTGTTCACGATAAGATGCGCGCGTACCTTGTGCGTGATCTCTCGCCAGGACCCGCAGAGGCCCCAGAAGTAAAGTTGCATACGGGTCATCTCCGCGAAGTCGAAGTTGTTGAGATAAGGCGGAGATGTGACGACAACGTCGATGCTACCGGTCTCAACCACGCTCATATCCTCGGAAGAGCGCTGATACAGAAGGACTTCAGGCACGCTGCATCTATTGTCGAGCAGCTCCACGTCAGACCGAATCTCATCGATTACATCGCGGATGGCGTCGAGAGGCGGGGCCGCTTTCTTACGGGAGGTTGGGGCCTTGTAGATGCCGTCTGTCTGGGACCTTGAGCACATTTCGACCACCCGGGAGAGCAAGAGAAAAGCAAGGTCATCTTCGGCCAGGCCTGCCTCTTCAAGCGCCACGCGGGCAGCTAGCAGCTGGGTGAGGGTCGGTTCGTCGAACAACTTCGCAAGGAATGTTTGTGCGGGTCCCGAAATGGGACTCTGCGGCAGCGCGGCGGCAGCGCCGTTCAAGAGCACTTCCTCAATAACTCGAAGGCGAACTTCGGTCGGTGGGGGAGCCGTCTTGGCTCGGGCGATCCGGACGAAGAACGGGTGGGGTTCAAATCCGATGGCGCGGTTGCCACTAGCTTGCGCGACCACAAGGGAGGTCCCACAACCGGCAAATGGGTCAAGAAGGATCCCATCAGCGCTCTCTGGACAGTGTTCGGCGACGAACTCTGGTGCGAAACCAGCGATGAAGTTGAACCAGCGGTGGATGGCGTGCCGGTTCGCGGTGGTATTCGTAGGGAGCCGCTCGGGGGCCACCGCTTCGAATTGAAAGCCGGGGTCAATTCCTGGGAGGCTCATCTGTCCTCTTGCGTGACGTTTCATCGTGGTCTTAGCTGGCTTCTCATTACCCGTGGTTTGTCCGCCCAACGGTCGCGTTCAGCCGCGCCGCGAAGCGGCGTCGGCTGGAACGCGGTGTTAGCCCGCACCCTGCTGAATCCAGGCGTATCTTGTAGTGATATATTCCCACCACCCCTGTGTCTCTGGGAATTCTTCAACCGACCAACCGCCAAATAGTTGTTCGGTACTGACGCTGATGAACCTGTCGCATGGGCGCACCAGTTTCTTCCAAATATCTGTAACTGTTTCGCCAAGTGGCGCAAGAGCAGGTGAAGTCACTCGGTGGAAATCGGCGTTACGGGCTGGAGCAATATGAAGTACGCATACCGTCTCTGCGCCCAGCTCCTTGGCTCGTTCCATTTCGTGGGCCAAAAACTGCTGGCGCATAAGTTGATAGAACGGCTCATAAAACAGCACTTCAAAATCGGGCAACAAATCCCTATTGATTGGGCAATCATCCCGTCTGAAAAGCGGCCTGTAAATGCTGGTGCGGTCCGTACCACTCTTGGCGATTTTGAGCGACGCCCCGCCATACGACTCGGTGTATTTCCATTCAATCAGAGCAATTTGCCGCTTTCCATCTATCCGTTCAAACATCACCATCGCGTCCGCACTTGTAAAATTCGCGCCACGTGTGCGTTTGCCATTACGCGAGATTTTCTCGCCCAAGTAGTTTTCTTCGCCTATCCACTCAAAAGCGACGTACTGTCCACTTTCTATAGGGAGCATTACTCGAATAGCGGGGAAGACGGGGCGCAAGAGTTTGGCTAATGCGTCAGGCTTATCCGAGAAAGCAAAGAGGAAATTGACACAGCAGACCTGCGAGTCGCAAAGATGATTGCTGGGTTTGCCATTTTGCCCGTCGTGCCATTTGATACCTTGAGATGCGAAGTAGGCAAGTGCCGCCTGTCGAAGTTCGGGAAACAGATTCTCTTCAGCATATTCGATAGGCAAACAAAATGGACGTGACCTGCCTTTGTAAACTCCATCGGCGCGAGCCGCCTCGGAAAAGCACGGTGAACTTGCCTTGAATCTTGCCTGACGCAGTTTTTCACGTTCGAGAAACTCGCCCATCCTGTTTCTCCTGCCCGCAATGAGCGGGCTAACGGCGCCGAGCTCAGCCGCTGCGACGAGCGCAGCGAGCGGAGCGCTGTCGGCTGGATGCGCAGTTGGGCGGCATTACGTTGCCTTTTGAGTAATGGCTTTACGTTGAGCCATCCACTGCAAAACTATATCTACAATTCCAGCCTTAGATACCTTAGTTGTGTCCACGGGTAAATTGTTGGCTCTACAAAAAGCCTTTAGGTAAGTCTTACTCTTGCCCTTGATAAATTCCTCTACGGCTCTCGAACTCGAAGCGATGAAGTCTTGGTATAGTCTGTCGTATTCCAAACGCAGTTCATCGTCCGATGGTATGACTTCCTCTGCTTGCCGTTGTTTCTTCGGTTTCGCTTCACCCTCTTTACTTAGAGCTTCCAATTCGCTTTTTATCTCAGCAAGAAGCTCTTCTATCCGCTCTATCTTCTTTTTTATCGTCTCAATCTTGTTCATTGACTCAAAACCCTTTCGATATTTCGCCACAACCCCGCGAAGTGTTCTTCTAATTCACGAGGAAAGTACCTTCCAGGTATAGCACGTTTGATATCTACCTTCTCAGGGATGAAAGAATCCCAAGTCTCTATGAGTACACCGTCTCTACGTTTGTCATCACAAACCACTTTGGACTCCGTCCAGTATCTTTCGGTCTCTCTCGTAAGATTACCTCTGTACAACTTGGCCTTGTTCATAAAGACAGCGATAGTAGGGTTGGGCCACGGTTGGATTCTATAACGGAGACCGTCTATTATCAGACCAATGCCACGTGAGGCAAAAACGTCAGGATTGACAGGTATCAGAATAAGGCTCGAACAGCTTAGCACTGAGTACGAGAGTGCAGTAAAGTTTGGTGGGCAATCGAAGAAAACATAGTCGTAGTTGAATCTTTTCGAATATTCAATCTTGCCAAGCAAAGCTCTGATAAAGTGTTTGACTTTCTCTCTATCGAAAACCTCAAGTTCAAGCCAGTATAAATCAACTACTGAGGGTATGAAGTGAAGAGTTTCACTCATTTGATAGATGAAGGAGGCATCAATCGGGAAATCGAAATGCCCACCTTCCATCCTGTCGTATTTCTCCAATGCATTCAGGATGGTTTTATTCCTTCTCCTATGCTGATTTTCATACCAGTTCTCGAACTCCCCATACATAGCTCCACTTTCTTGTAATTGTACTGCCAATGTAAGACTCATCTGGGCGTCTGTATCTACTACCAGTACTCTCCTGCCTTTCTCTGCTGCGTATTTGGCAAGAAGCCAAGTCACCGTTGTCTTACCAACACCTCCCTTGAAATTGACGGTTGCTATCCCCTTTCATTCGTTGCCTCCTTGACTTGTTAGGCGCGTTGCAATTCAGCCGCCTAACGGCCTGCGCTGCAGCCGCGCCGCCGAAGGGCGGTCGGCTGGAAGCGCTTGTTATGCCCCTATCTCCGTTTTTTGCACTGGCACAAAACGAGTAGCGGGAGAAATCTTAGCCTTCAATACTTTCAAGATTTGATTGAGTTCCACTCTGGCTTTAGCCTGTAAACCAAGACAAGTAGCTATTCCGTCCGCATCTGTACTTAGCCGCGACTGCATGATTAATTTGAACGATCCGTCATCTTGCCGAGTAATATGATACGAATGAAAATGCATCGAATCTTCAAGCACGGCTGGGTTCTTAAGACGTTCAAAGTTAAACTTCTTAGCCATATATTCGAGAAGCCTGTCTTGCACGATCAAGACCAGTTTTTTATTCACATGCTCAAAGGTATCAATTTTGTGATGCATCTGAACCAAAATGGTCTTTGCCGTCATTTTCCAATTCATACCATATGTTTTATCAGAGCTTTCGGCATCGTCTGCTCGCGGAATCCCTATATCTCTCAGGAACCTTTGCCGATCTGGCCATACTGTACCGGTTGTGTCTAACGTCTGAATTTCAATGCCAACAAAATCTTTAACCTTTCCATTCCTAACGGAAACTAGAAAATAATCAACGCTGCCACCTGGAATAGAGACTTCCGAGACAATGTGCAATTCGTTACCCGGTTTATGTGTAGTAAGAAGATGAAGACAGTCAGTAAAAATCTGTCTCCGCTCAGTCATACGGGTCGGACATACAACAATAGGCTCAGCCGATTTCCCATAAAGAACTGTACATGTTCCAATTGAAGTGTTTGGGTCGCTTTTTCTAACCTTATAGCATTTCTTTTCTAAAAAAGGGCAGAGCTGTTCTCGAACAGTCTCTCTCCAGTTTGCATCTCTTTTCTCAGTTGAGATGCCAAAAAGTTCGGCAATTTTGCTCATAGTAAAGTGGCACACCTTTCTTGTGCAATTTCGAGATACTTAAGAGATAAGTCAATTCCTACAGATTTGCGACCTAGATTCAGCGCAGTATAGAGGGTAGTGCCTGTACCACAGAAAGGATCTAAAACAACTCCTTCTGGGGGGCATGTAGCTATGATTGGTACTCGGCAAAGGTCGACAGGATAAGGCGCAAAATGCAAGTTTCTTCCTTGAGTGTCTTCTGGAAGAATATCCCAAACGTCGCTTGGTTTGCAACCCTTGGGGTGATATCGTAGAAAGTAGAAACCTTTTTCATGTAATTCTTTTGCGCGTCCTGATACCTTTTCACTATCTGAATGCGTTGTGCGCTGTTGACCGCGGATAATCATACGAAAGTCGGAAATACGCCCTGCCGCAACTTCTGCAAGCATCTTATCAAGGGCTTCATAAGCAGCGGCTTTTTCCTGTTCGGATAAGGCTGTGGACAGTTCAATTTGGCGTCTATAGCGCACTCCTGATACCCCTGTTGCAGAAACGACCGCACCATTCACGACTTTCGCTTCACGTGGCTTTGAGCGAATGGCATTCGCATTATAGTAGTAACCCTTGGATTGCTTGACGAAGTGGAAAACTATTTCGTAAATATTACCGAGTCGATCAGTTGTGTTATCCATACCACTTTTTACTTTATTCCACACAACAGCATTACGGAGAATCCAACCTTGCTTATCAGTCAATTCGAAAGCAACACGCCAAGGGATTCCAAGCAAGTTCTTACGTTGATAGCTATCTCCAATATTGAGCCAGAATGACCCTGTGGATTTCAAGACACGCTTCAGCTCAAGAAAGATCTCCGCCAAGTGTCGCACATAGTCGCGGTAATCTCTTTCAAGCCCAATCACACCATTCTCATATTCTCGTTTTCCCCAATACGGTGGCGAGGTCATAACACAGTCAACAGAAGAATCGGGAAGTTCCTTGAGCACAACGAGAGCATCCCCTAATAAGAGAAGAGGTGCTATTTGACCTTGCGTAATATGATTTTCAAATGCTGGTCGGTAGTTTTCGGCAACTATCATAATGGTCATTAAAGATTATCCTGCCAAACGATATTTGTCCTTTCAAGAAAGGGGCATACCTATTGATTGTACGGAATCCATCTTTGCCTCCGTTTGAGCGTCTGAGACGGAATCCTTCTCACTTGCCCTCTGGACGGTTCCGTATCATATCATCATCCGCACTCTTGTGCGGAGCGCCCGAGGCGCCTGGCTCGCCAGTACGATAGGACAAAAACCGAAGGGTGTCAAGCCCGCCGGAGGAACACCAATGGAACCAACTCCCTAGAACCTGCTCGACCAGGTCCGCGACGCCCTGCGCCTTCAACACTACTCCATCCGCACCGAAAACGCCTAAGTGGACTGGATCCGGCGCTTTATCCTGTTCCATGGCAAACGCCGCCCTAACGAGATGGGGGCGCCCGAAGTCGAAGCCTTCCTCACCCATCTGGCGGGCAAAGCGACTGTCGCCGCCTCCACCCGCCATCACACCCGCAGTGCCGTTCTGTTCCTCTCCCGCGAGGCGTTGCATAAGGAGCCGAGGCCCGATTGCCGCCCTGCACGCCAAGAAGCCCAAACGCCTGCCCGCCGTCCTCGCCAACGAGAACGTGCGCCGCGTGCTCGACCACCTCCCGATCCCACCCACTGATGGTGCAACGCCGCTCCGGCTCCGGCCTGCGGCTGATGGCGCGCCTGCGCGTCAAGCGCCTCGACGTCGCGTAACGACAGGGTGCGTGACGGTACGGGTATGGACGTCCGGGTGACCATGGCGCCCAACAGCCTCGTTGCGCCCCACTACAGGAGCGCCTGCAACAGGTGCAGCGCCGGCCCGAGGAGGGTCTAGCCAAAGGCTACGACACCGGATTCCTCCCCGATGCCCTGAAGCACACGTCCCCGTATACCAACCGGAAGTGGACGTGGCACGATGTCGTTTCCTCAGACCGGCTGTCGATGACCTCGCGGAGCGGCGTTGTGTGCTGCCATTACCTCGCCCAGCGTGGGCCGCAAAAACCCGTCTGTAATGCAGTCCACCCGTCCGGCATCCTCAAGCCGGTCACTCCTGCGCTCCTCACGTACCGGAGGTCGGCGACGACATCCGCTATTGAAGGCCGCGTGCAGGAGGGGCCGGCGGATTGGTTCCGTCCTGCTGCGCACACGACGCGAACCGCAGGAAGAACGACGGAATGCTGCGGCGCGAAGCGCCGCCAGCCGCATGCTTTGGTTCGCCTCCTATTGCTCTTCCCCGTTTTGCATCAGCACGTCCCGAATCTCGCCCAGACGCCGCGCGACCGCCCACTTCCAGCGGCGAAAGCCGCCGTGCGCGTTGACAGCCTTCACCAAAATTATACGTTCAACCGGTTTGTTACTGAGTTAACAAATCGGCGAAAGCCGCCGTGCGCGTTGACAGCCTTCACCCACTCATCCAAATAGCGGTGTTTGACCCGGTCTTGCTCGCTCTCCTCGCCTTTGGTTTCGAGGATGAGCATCTCGCCACGTACCAGCCGCACGAGAAAATCGGGACGATACTTCCGCACTACCCCCTGATACAGGTAGGGAATTTCAAAGCCGAGGTGGTCGTTTTTGACCCAGGCGGCGACGGCCTGGCTATTTTCCAGGGCAACGGCGTCGGAGGCTTCCCAGGCGCTGTCATAGACGCAGACATTGATGTGCGACGTGCGGGTGACATAGCAGGGTTTACCCGTGTACCAGGCGCTCATCTCGCCGGTGGAGCGGATAGGATGATCGCGGTCGAAGATTGGCTCGAGGCGCTCGCTGTTTTCCTGGCGGACGGCGTCCAGCCCGTGCTGAATGACGCGGCTCATGGTGAGGGTGATGATGAGCCGGCGGCGCAGGTCGTCCTCGTAGAAGAGCGGCGGGGTGATGTGGATGCGGTCGGAGCGGATGAATTGCTCCACAGTGCGGAATCGAGGGTGCGCTACGACTCACATTCATGAAACTGCTCCATTGGCCTTAAGCCTAGCCTACCCCGCATCAATGCGTAATTTGTCTGCAACCCCCAACTCCTCTAGAATCTGGCGCAGATCCGAGGTCAGACTCCCTACCACATCAGAGTTGACCGTCACCGAGAGATCAACGCTGACTTTGAGATCGGCGCCTTGCCCGCCCGTCCGAAGTTTGGGCAGAAGCTTCGTCCCCAGCCGATTCCACGACTCGGGTGGAACGGGGCCGACAAGACGGATCGTCTTCGTCTGGATTCCAGGGGTGGGCGCCGCTTGAGGCTCGGGTTCGCCTGCTGGTGTCGTACTTGGCTCAGCAGACAGGGGACCTGGCCCAGCCCCCAGCACTGCGGGACTTGGTTGCGGTTCCGGCACCGAAGCTGGCTCTAAAATACTCGCCTTAAGCGCCTGCGCCTTGGCCTTGGTGAGCAGAAAGACCCCTGACTCGAAGGCGATCTCGTCTGCAGAAATCGGCTCTTTGAACCACAGCCGCTCGTAGGTCCCATCGGCGTTCTGGCCCGAGGCGAGTCCGAAGTCGCCCCTCCCCACGAACTCGACAATCTTCCCCCGCAGGGTCGTGTCGGGGTCGAGCAGCCGCGTGAGCGAACCGTTCAGGAAACTCTGCCGCAGGCTCTGAAGCGGCCAAGCCCCGGATGCCTTGAACGCGGGCGGCCAGTTCCGCTCGAGATAGCCCGCGCCAACCGAGTCGTTGAGGAGCGCTTCTGACTTCAGGACGGCAATGACCCTGCCGCACAGCGTCTCGCCGCTCGAGGCGTGCGCGGCGCCGAGGTCAATCACCCGAAGCCCATCAGCCTCGGGAGCGGGTTGGGGTGTGGGTTCGTACATCACCGCGAACCGATAGCCTCCCCACACCTCGTCCCTGGCGGCCTCCTCGGCGGCCTTCAGATTCGACTGGAGATCGGCGCGATCGGTCCGGTCGAAGTCGCCCCCCAACGTGCCATCGGCCACTTCACGGGCGACCCGTTGCCAGGCAAGCCACAGCTCAACTTTCTCTCGCAGTTCGCGGCCCGGCTTTTTGACGCACCAGACCAGCGCTCCGGGATACAGCCGCGGCGACTTGCCGCGCTGCCTGGTCCATTCCGCGATGTGGCGCCGCAACGAACCGTCGCTCGTCCACTCGGCCTCCGGGTCTGCGATCACCAGCGTCAACTTCGGCGTGTCTGGCACATCCGCGCCGTCGCGGGGGAACGGTACTACGGGAATGCTGGCGCCCCGGCGGAACTCGTTTTCGATAAGCTTGCGCATGGCGGGCTTGATCTCGGTCTCTTCGTCCAACGAAGCGCGACGGTCGTTGACGACCTTCTTCAGCGTCGGCTGGTGGCCGATCTTGAATCCATCCGAGCCCACCTTGCGGATGAAGTACGACTTGTTCTCCAGCGCAAGGGCAGCGTTGTCAATGGATGTTGTATCCACCTCGGGTTCACCCAACGCGAAGCGCAATTCCGGCAGGTGCGCCACCCTGTCGGTCTGGCCGCCCGAAGACTCAAAAAGGATCGCGGTCCCAACGCGGCGATGGATGTCGCGTAGCGGCCCCTTGGTGTCGACGTCCAGCGCCCGGGCGTGAGAACGTTCGCCAGCGATGTCCGCCTCGATGGCCGCAACGAGGCGTGATTCGCCGAGTTGCCCGAGGATCGTGCTGCGAAAGCCGAGGTCATGAAGCGGGGCGGATCCTAGGGTAATCAGCGGTTCGCGCCTAGCTGTGGTAAATCCGTCGCGATAGGCCCAGGCGATCCACTGGGCGAGCATTGCCAAGGTGCCGCGGGTCTGCTGGTACTGAGGAAGGACCTGCCACTTGCGCTGAAAGACCGAGAGCGTGGCCGGGTGGAAGGGGTAGCAGGCCTCGAACCGACTGCGGAGGTATTCGCGCGCTTTGGCTTCAGTCGTTGCCGTGTCCACGGCCGTCCATTCCGGCGGCAGTTGCGCCCGCCGCTCAAAGCACCAGTCGGCGAAGGCCTTCGCCACATTCTTCCTGATGCGCTCGCTTCCGAGGTCCTCGAAGAGCCGCCGCCGGATGACTTCGCTAATCTCTGTTTCATCGTTGGCGATCAAGTCCTTGGCGACGCGCCGAACCACTTTGGCGATCTTGTCCTGCCACTGCATGTCCCAGTCGGTCATCTCGACTTGGCTACGTGGGAGGCTGATCACCGCCGCGCCGTGCGTCGTTCCCGTGATGGCGACCGTCAGGTTCTGAATGAAGGCGTGGAACGACTCCGCCATGCCGCGATGCCGGTTGAGGAAGTTGAGGACCTCGTCGAACAAGAGGAGCACGGGCGCGTCCGCCGCCTGAAAGACGCGGGCAATGGAATCCGTCCCCGGCGGGGTGGTCTTCGCGGCTGCGCCAAGCGCTGCGACGCCTTTGTCGCCCGCGAGCTGGCGCGCAAGATCGATCCATGGGGTCTCCCTTCCATCCTGCGGATCCCAGGCGTTCCCAACAAAGACGCCGACCCGCGCCTGCGGAACCGAGGAGAGACCTGCGTCGCGCAGGAGATCGGAGACTCCGGAGTAGTTCGCGGCCTTGTCGCCACTCGTGCCGAGATGGTACAGGGCCGTCAGCGTGTGCGTCTTGCCGCCACCGAACTGGGTGATCAGGGTCAGGACCGGAGCGGTATTGTCGGTCTTACCCGAGAGCCTGCGGAGCACTAGGCCGGCGTGCTCGCGCAGCGCGCGCGTCCAGCAGGTCCGACTAAAAAATTGCTCTGGGTCGCGATAATCCTCCGGCGCGGTGCCCGTTACAACCTGCTCAAGGGCGATGGCGAATTCGTCCGGGTTGAAGGACCGGCCTTCCCGGACTTCCTTGCGTGGGGTGGCGACTTTGTACCAGGGTTCCATTTCAGATCCTTTCACCACAGAGGCACAGAGGACACGGAGAGAACATCATATTCAGATCCTTTCACCACAGAGACACAGAGAACACAGAGAGAACATCATGTTCAGATCCTTTCACCACAGAGAACACAGAGAGAACATCATATTCAGATCCTTTCACCACAGAGACACAGAGAACACAGAGAGAACATCATATTCAGATCCTTTCACCACAGAGACACAGAGAACACAGAGAGAACATCATGTTCAGATCCTTTCACCACAGAGAACACAGAGAGAACATCATATTCAGATCCTTTCACCACAGAGGCACAGAGGACACGGAGAGAACATCATGTTCAGATCCTTTCACCACAGAGAACACAGAGAGAACATCATATTCAGTTTCACCACAGAGGCACAGAGGACACGGAGAGAACATCATAGAATCCGCCTGCGGATGCCGTCTTTGAGAACAGCGACGTTAAAGTTGATGAGCAGTCCAATCTTCCACCCGCCCAATTTGAGATACGTCAGCAACTGGGCTTCGTGTACGGGAACAATGACTTCGACCGCCTTGATCTCGACAACGACGGCCTCGGCCACCAACAGATCAAGGCGATAGCCGCAATCGAGTTTCACGCCTTTGTATTCGACGGGCAATGGGCGCTGACGATCGAAGCGGATCTGGCGCAGAGCCAGTTCGCGGCACATACATTCCTCATAGGCCGATTCCAACAACCCCGGCCCAAGCGCCTCGTGCACCTCAATCGCAGCGCCAATGATCTGTTCTGTTAACTTGTTCAACTCCATCTCTGCGTCCTCTGTGTCTCTGTGGTGCATCTTCTCTGTCAACTTGTTCAACTCCATCTCTGCGTCCTCTGTGTCTCTGTGGTGCATCTTCTCTGTCAACTTGTTCAACTCCATCTCTGTGTCCTCTGTGTCTCTGTGGTGCATCTTCACCTCGGAACCGCCAGGAGCATCGCGTCGAGCAGGCGCTTTTCCTCGCTGCCCTTCGGGTAGAGGGCCGAGAGCGCATTGGCGAGGCGCAGGAACTCCGGCCCGCGCTCCTGCTCCGCCTTCAGCAGGGTGCGCAGGGCGCTTGCGTGACCGCCGGCCTGGAGCAGCATCGCGAGGTGAACGCGGTCGAGGGTGGTGGCCTCTTTTTCACCGCCGAGACGCGGAGTTCGCAGAGAATCCTCATCGATCACGATGCCTTTGCGTCCTCTGCGCTTCTGCGGTAAATTTTCCATCTCGGGAAAGAGCACTCCCTGAACATTCTTCTGTGGGTCCTCCGCGATCCAGTCGGCTACGATGTCCGCCCCATCCTTGCCAAAGATCTGCTTGGCTCGTTCGGACACGGCCATGAGTCGCACCACGCCTTTCTTCGTCTCGATGATTCGGCGTTCCCACGTGGACAGTTCGATGCCGAGGGGCTGAGCAAAGCGGCGCACCACATCGAAGGGGAGGGAGAAGCCGGAGTTAGACCGCGCAGGCGCAGCGTCTTCTTCCTCATCTGTTTCGGTTTCCTCTTCCTCTGTGCCCTCTGTGTCTCTGTGGTGAATCCCTTCTCCGTTCGTGCTCTGCAACGTCCAGAGAAACAGGGCCGTAAGCCGCGCATCCTCCTCCAGCGCTCCGGTGGCGCCGTTCCGAGCGCGGGCTTCGGCGGTGCCGAGGATGGTTTCCAGTGCGGTGCGGCCGACCACTTCCCAGACCTTCTCGAGGTACTCAGCCAGCGTGACCTCGCGCCCGTCGGCGGTTTCAACCTTCGCGTAGCGGCTGAAGATTTCGAGGGCGGGGCCGATACAGGCAAAGACGAGATCCGCGCCGCGGATGCCCTCCGATTGCAGGCGCTCCATCCAGTCACCCACGCGCTTGGGGAGTTCCCGCAGCACATCGGCCCAGTCGCCTACCGGCGCGTCATCGGGGCGCGGGCGGCAGACAAGGTGGACGCTGGTGGCCAAGGCTGCGGAGTCGCGGGCGCGCAGCCTTCCGGGTCGTTCGGTGGCGATGGGCCACGAACCGGTAATGGTCCAGCCGCCGCGGATCAGGCCCGAAAGCAGCGCCTCCCAGCCCTCGGTGGTCTTGTGGGCGAAGACGACTGCGCCCACGCCGTCCTCGCGCAGCACCCGCCGCCCCTCGGCGAAGGCTTTGGCCATGGTCGCTTCGTAAAAGGCTTTGTCCTTGGGGCGGCCGTCGTCGGTTTCGGAGCGTTCGTTCTGGACGGCCTCGCGGCTCTTGGGCGTGAGGGGGTTCGACGGGTCAAAGGGATCGCGCAACAGCGGGTGGCCCGGCAGCGCCCGCTTGAGCCAGACGAAGAAGAAATCCGACAAATCGGCGTAGGGCACCGCATCGTAGTAGGGCGGGTCGGTGAACCATACTGTGGCCGCCGCATCCGGCAGCGGATGAGCGGTGGCGTCGGCGAGTTGGACGTGGCCGGCTGCTGCGGGTTGCGTCACGGCTGCAACGCCATTCGCCGTGTTCTCTGAAGATACGCTGAAGCTTCCGCTTGCTTCCGAGGATATTACGCCTTCAGCGAAGTCCCATGCGATTGGAATGGCTTGCCTCCCGAAGATGTGACGCGGACATTCCGCAATTGGCTCCCATGCGCATATTGCATTTGCTAGTTCTGATAGCTTAGATAGTGCGAGCGCCAACCCCTCCCTTATCGCCTCGCTCATTTTTTCTTCTCTCTGTGTCCTCTGTGTCTCTGTGGTGAACCCCCGCACCAGCCGCGAGAGGGTCACCAGCGCCAGCTTCTGCCGCGCGGTGAAGAGGTCGCCCCATTCCAACATGCCGTACTTCTGCACGCTGAACGCACGACCTGCCCCTGAGCCGCCACCAGCGGGTGTTGGCTCATCCGGCACCGGGCACAGCCCCTGCCTGCCGCCGCGCTCCCACTCGTCGAGGATCGCTGCCAGACGCTTTTGCGCTTTCCACACCGCCTCGTAGTCGCGCTCGGTGGGCAGGCGGTAGTGGCGCCCCGACTGGCCGGGCTTGACCGTCACCACCGCCAGGAGTCTGGCGCCGCCGGTTCTGCACCACGGAGACACAGAGGACACAGAGTCTCTCTTCTCTGTGCTCTCTGCGCCTCTGTGGTGAAACATCACATCCGCGCCGCCACGCTGAGCCGCCAGTTGCGCTCGCACCCGCTCCGGCGGCAGCACCGCGCCGCAGCACAGACACTTTGCCCGCGCGCGGGAGACCGTGCCTTCGGGGACTTCCTTTTCGTTTCTCGGCTGGAAGATTTCGAAGGTAAGATGGGGAAACTCACCACGGAGGCACAGAGGACTCAGAGGGGTTCTCTTGTTTTCCTCTGCGCACTCTGTGTCTCTGTGGTGAACCACCGCCCGCAGCGCCACTTTACGGTTGGGCTTCTTGCACAGCCAGAACGATCGCACCAGCGGGATTTCGGCGCCGCAGTTGGGGGCTTCGCAGCGCACCGTCCGCGCCCAAAGATAGGCAATGGGCGTGGCGCCGTCGGGGTCACGAGGGTAGAACTCGGCCAGCTCCCGTTCGGCCTGCTCCTTAATTTCTCTCCCAACGCGGCGAAGTTCCTCGGCCAATGAGGATTCACCACGGAGGCGCAGAGGACTCAGAGGGGTTCTCTTGTTTTCCTCTGCGCGCTCTGTGTCTCTGTGGTGAGAAAACCGCGGAATGTCCTCCAGCATGACCTTGAGGATGAGACCGGCGACGGGGTTCAAGTCGCTAGCAAACGCCTCGCAGCCAAGCCGCAGCGCCTCCAGCGGGATCGAGCCGCCGCCGGCGAAGGGATCCACCACCAGCGGCGCCTCCTCCCCGTGCGCTGCCTTCACGAGGGCGCGGCTGACTTCGAGATAGGCGGGGTTGGCGGCAAGGTCCCAATTGGCAAAATCGCCGATGAACGTGAGCAGCGCCTTCTGGAGATCCTCATCCGTAGGGCCGACGTTGCCTTGGACGCGCGGCAGGAGTGTGCGCGCCTGCTCCTTGAACTCTTGGGGGCATTGGGGGTCGCAGGGGTCGGGCAGCAGCAGCCCCAGCAGCACCGCCCGGCAGGAGGCAAGCGGCCGCCGCGCCCACCAGAGGTGGAGGGTGGAGGGATGGCCATGGCGGATGGATTTTTCCCGCGCTGCGTGACGCGACACGACAGCGATGGGGAAGTCAACTTCGGCGAGGCGTTTACAGTCTTTAGGGATCATGGGTATAACCTTTCACCACAGAGGCACGGAGTGCGCAGAGCCGTTTTCATGTTAGCTATTCTCCGCCTCCGCTGCGCCTTAGCGATACATTCTATATTCGGATTCATCTTCTCGCACCCGCATCGGCTTGGTCATTGCATCCACCTCCAGCCAATAATGCGATACCTTGGTGACCTCGCGCCAGTCGAAAAGTGCTGGGTCCTTATATCCGCAGGGCGCTTAGAATAACCGCGCGATGTTATCAGATAACCGCGCGCGGTTATTTTATCCGCGGTGTTCGTACCACGCTCCCTTTTTCGATCCGTGTCGGATCAATCGGCCGTCCTTCGCCATCCGCTGGAGGAGGCGATAGGCTTGATCGGGCGAGAGCCGGCACAGCTCCGCCGCCTCGCGCCGGGTGATGCGGCCGTGCCTCGCAACGTACTGGAGCAGCATCTGCTCCTGCTGAATCGGTTCGAAGCCGCGTTGGCGGACGTAGGCCGCCTGCTCGCCCAGCCGACGATAGGTGGCCGCCGAGAGGTGCCAGGTTCGGCCCTTTCTCTCCCCGCGAGGCTCGATCAGACCCGCCTCGACCAGCCGCTGGAGGGAGCTACGAGCCTCGGCTTGCGGTTTCTGGATGAGAGCGCTGGCCTCATCCGTCGTCAGTTGCCGCTCGAGCCATAAGTGGTTCAACAGGAGCAACTCATCGACCCCTAGGGCGCGCCCTGACTGACTCTCCTCGGCGACCATCTGGGCGAACGCGAGGTTGGCCTTGCCTCCAGGAAGGACGAGCACCACGGCGGTGTCGTTGCTGCGCTCATAGTTGGGCGCTGGGCGGCCATTGCGCAGTTGCTCATAGAAGATCGTGTCGATGCCCCGCGCAGTGCGCTCGACGATGCCGGCGCGCTTGAAGGCATCGGCAAGGAGGGGATTGCGCGGTCGGGGCGGCGTCACCAGAAGGTTGTCGAGCCGCACGCCTTCCGGAAAACCGCCGGGATTGGCGATCTCGATTCGGTCGTCGTGCCACTGGACGTGCACCGCGCCGAGCCGCGTGTAGTCCCGGTGGATGAGGGCGTTGGCCAGGCCTTCGCGGAAGGCTGCTGGTGGGTAGTCGGGCACGCCGATCCGCAGCATCCCCACCAAGATCTCTTCTTCGCGGTTGCGGGCGCGGAAACGACCGAGCACCTCTTCGACGACGCGCAAGAGCGGCCAGCAGAAAAAGTCGTTCACTTCGACCTTCTGCCCAGAGAGCACCTGAAACGCCACCTCGTGCGTCGGAAGCAGCCGTCGCAAAGCTTCTTCCCGTCCAAACAGCAGCAGGGCGAGCACCCGCACTGCGGACGCCGTGTGATTGGCCTGCACGGCGCCGAGCGCCTTTGCTAGTTCGGTGTCGGACAGGCCGATTAGGCTGGTGTCACCGCGCCCCTGGCTCTCGCGGACGAAGCGGCGGAAACGCTCGAACTCCAGTGGGTCGAGATCGTCCCACCGAGCGTCCGGGATCACGAGCGCGGAGTAGTCCAGCAGGCCTCGATCCGCCTGGAGCGCTTGCATCTCGTGAAAATGGAAGGGAACGCAAGCGGGGCGGCCATCGCCGCCGAGCGCCCGGCGGAGGTATTTGCCGTCTGCCGTGCCGACGGGTGAGCGCGTAGAAGGAATCCCGATCACAATAACGTCCTTGCCTTCGAGCGTGAGCACTTCCACCCGCACGGCCAGCGAAGGCCGCGTCCGGTTGCTGATGAGCGCCTGGAGGCGCAGCGGGTCTGTCCGATCGTGATGACGAGGACGCGCACCGGTCAGGCGACCGTCGTCCTCGACACCGATCAGAACCCACGCCGGGGTGTCGTCCGAGCGATTGGCCAAACATACCACCGCCTCGATGAGATCGCCATCCGAAAGCGGGCGCTGCTCTTCACCCTTGAACTCCACCCGAAGTGTCTCACCCGCGCCGATGAGGCGCCTCAGATCCTCAAGCGTCACGACAGCCCTCCATACGGCGGGGACTCTTCCCGCACCCGCATTGGCTTGGTCATTGCATCCACCTCCAGCCAATAATGCGATACCTTGGTGACCTCGCGCCAGTCGAAGCGCGCCGGGTCTTTGATCGGCTCCTGGAGCTGGGGATTGGCGCTGCAGTTGGTGACAATGTAGAGCCAGTAGCAGTCGCGCCGATCTTCAGCGACGCGGCGTTCGTTGGGGGTGAGGAGGATCGCGCCGCTCGTGCCGGCCAGTCCCTTGACCTCGATGAGCCGCAGCTCGCCGGAATGCACGTCAAGACTGGTGATGTCGTAGCCGAGGTTCTGCTCGTGGACATCGTCCACCTGCCGGCCCTGTGCGCGCTCGTACTCTATGACCACCCGCATGGCGACCGCCTCGGTTTCGAGATTGGGTTTGAGGCGGCGGACCTCTGGCGCTTCACGTTCGGGATGGGGCAGAACGAGGACGCTGGCGAGGCGTTCCACGGCCTGGAGCGAGAGCGCGCGCTGCTGGTCGAGCTCCTTGCGCCGCCGTTCCCGTCGCCGGAGCAACTCGTCGTGCCGGGCTTCGGCCTGGGCGAGGCGGCCTTCCGCTCCCTGCTCGCCGCGCTCCACGGCTTCTTGTGCTTTGCCGATTTCCTCGTCAGCCTTCTGGATGAGTTCTGTAAGCGACAGATCCACGTGCGCGGCAATGCGTTCAATTTCGTCCAAGCGTTCCTTGCGGGTTTCCTCCAGGAATGGCTGGAGGGCATTCTCATGCAGCCATGCCGACGGCTCGGGCTGAAATGCGACGGATGGAAGATTCTCCGGTGGCTCACAAGGCATCAGGTTTGAAAGGATCGTTTCACCACAGAGACACGGAGAGCACGGAGATCTCTCTTTCTGTTTTCTCTCTGTGTCCTCTGTGTCTCTGTGGTGAGTCCTGATTTCCACGGCGAAGAGTCGCTCGTGAACCACGTGCCCGAGGCCGTCAACCACCCGGGCGCGGTAGAAGTCGATTCGCGCCGGCTCCTCGTGCTGGAGCGAATAGAAGGCCGCGCCCTTGGCGAGCGCGTCGCGCGCCTTATCATAGGTGTGCCGGCGGATCGCCTCAAACAGCGGATGGCCGGGCGTGACCCACTCGAGGTTGTGCTGCTCGGCCGTCTCGCGGTCCGTCGAACAACGGGGATACTTGGTCGCCAGGGCGGGCAGCTTCCAGCTTGGGTCACTCTCATAACGGCGCAGGATCGGCGGCGTCCTGCCCGGCTCGAACGTGTGGGGCAGGTGCGGAATGGGTTTGAGCGTGAGCGGCACGAACTCGGCCGCCTCCTGCATGAACCGCGCGATGGTCTCGGGCACCACGCGGCGCTCTTTGGCTCTTGCCCGGCGTTCGATGAGCATCTCGAGGTTGATCTTCTTGGTGGCGAGGCCCTCGAGGGCGTTCTGGCAGATGCGCCGGAACTCCTGCTCATCCACGTTCTGGAGCAACCGCTCCTCGAGGTCGGCATCGCCCAGCCGCCCGGCATAGTAGTCGCGGAGCACCCGCTCCACATGGGCCGCCGGGAGAACCTCGCCGACCACATTGAAGACGGCGTCATCGTCGAGGGCATCGCGAATCTCCTGAAGCTTTGCCAGCAATCGTTGCAGCACCCGTCCCTCGATGGTGTTCGTGGCCACGAAGTTGAAGATCAGGCAGTCCTTGCGTTGGCCGTAACGGTGGATGCGGCCCATGCGCTGCTCGAGGCGGTTCGGATTCCACGGGATGTCGTAGTTGAAGAGGATGTGGCAGACCTGGAGGTTGATGCCCTCACCGGCCGCCTCGGTCGCCACAAGGATCTGAATGGCTCCTTCCCGGAACTGCTGTTCGGCGTACAGCCGCGTCCCCGGCTCGTCGCGCGACCCCGGCTTCATCCCGCCGTGGATACACCCGACGCGGAACCCCCAAGACGTGAGCCGCTCCACCAAATAGTCGAGGGTGTCTTTGAATTCGGTAAAAATGAGCAGACGCTGCTCTGGTTTGTCAAAGAAGCCCTCCTGTTGGAGCAGGTCCTTCAACTTTGAAAGCTTGGCCTCCGCGCCAGAGGCCTCGACCTTCCGCGCTTGGTCGGCCAGCTTCTTCAGATGATCAATCTCCTCGCGGATCTGTTGGGCGTTGTCCGCAAGCGTCATGGTCTCGAGCGTCGCTTCAAGGCGCTCGCGCTCGCTCTCCTCCATTTCGTCCAGCTCGTCTGGGTCGGGAAGGTCCGGCGGGGCCAGACGCGCGAGGTCCTGAGCCCGCTTCAAGCCCTCCTCCAGGCGCTTCGCCCGGTTCTCGAGCGAGCGCCGCATCGCATAGGTGCTCGATGCCAGCCTGCGCTGATAGAGGGACATCAAGAAGCCAACGGCGCGGGCGCGAGGGTCGTCGCCTTGTAATGCGGCCTTGGCGCTCTGCTGCTTCACGAAGCGGGTGATGTCGCGGTAGAGGTCGAACTCCGCCCCGTCGATCTGGAATGCCACGGTGTGCGGGATGCGCTTCGTAAAGATCTTCTCGGCGACCCACGTCCCGTCTGCCCGGCGCTCCGGGAAGTACACCATCGCCTCCTTGGTGCGGCGCAGGTAAAAGGGCGCGCGGCGACGGTTCATGGCCTCGTGGATGGACCGGACGTCTGCGTAGGCGTCGGCGTCGAGGAGCTGGAGGAAGAGGCTGAAGTTCTCGGGATCCCCTTTGTGCGGCGTGGCCGTCAGCAGCAGCATGTGATCCGACGTGTCCCGCAGGAGTTCGCCCAGCTTGTAGCGCAGGCTCTTGTGGGTTTCGTCCGAGGCCGACATGCGGTGCGCTTCGTCCACAATGACCAAATCCCAGTGAACCTGCCGCAGTCCGGGCAGAATCTCGGCCCGCTTGGCAAGATCGAGCGAGGTGATGACCCGCTTCTGCTCGAGCCACTGGTTGACGCCGAACTGGTCCCGGATGTCGCCGCCCTTGAGGACGAGGAACTTCTCGTCGAACTTCTCTTTGAGCTCGCGCTGCCATTGGAAGGTGAGGTTGGCGGGGCAGACGATCAGGATGCGCTCTACCAAGCCACGGAGTTCGAGTTCGCGGATGAGCAGCCCGGCCATAATCGTCTTTCCGGCCCCGGCGTCGTCTGCTAAGAGGAACCGGATGCGGGCGAGCTTGAGGAGGTAGTCGTAGACGGCTTCAAGCTGATGGGGCAGCGGGTCCACACGGGAGATGGACAGGCCAAAATAGGGATCAAACTCGTAGGCTAGCCCGAGGGCGTAGGCCTGCAAGCCGAGACGAAGGAGGCGACCATCAGCGTCATAGGTGTGCTGTGTGTCTCGGATGGTGAGGCCCTCGAGATCGCGCCGCGTCAGGGTAACCCTGCGGAACTGTTCCGATTGCATGCCCACGAGACCGGCCACCCACGTGTCGGGCCCGTTCGCGCGCACGGTCTCCACCCGCATCGGCTCGTTGAAGAGCGAGCCGGTGAGAATCTGGCCTTCGCGTAGCAACTGCTTCTCACTCATGTTGGCAACCTCTCCTGTGGACCTTGCGCGTCCTATGCGTCCAATCCCGCCAAACAGCGCATGCGGCAGACGTTCTCGTCGGAACGCTGCACAAAGATGCTGCCGATCTCGGTGAGCAACTCCCTCGCCAGGAGCAGGTCAGGTCTTCGTCCTTGCCGTCCTTCACATCGCGCTTGTTGACGAAGGGTTGGAAGTTGGAGCCGTACTTGATGCCGTAGGGTGGGTCGATGTAAATCATCTGCACCTTGCCGGCCATACCCTCCTTTTCCAGCAGTGAGTTCATCACCAGCAGTGAATCGCCGGCGATGAGGCGGTTACTCCAGCCGTGCCGATGCTGGTAGAACTCCACCGCCTCGCGCAGAGCCGCTGCGCGCGCAAGCTCAAAGAGGGGCAGTTGCGCCGGCTGCCCATTGCCGTTCTTCTTGCGCACCGCCTCGATAATGGTGCGTGGGTCAATGCGCTCGTGGACGTGGAGCGAGACGGTGGGGACTTCAAAGGAGGTGTGCTCGGCCTTGCCCGCCCACACCAGTTGCGGGTCGAGGTGCGGGTTGTAGGCGTAGCGCTTCTTGTGCTCGTCCGTGTCGGGGTCGGTCTGAGGCGTCACCAAACCGGCGGGCGGGTTGTTGACCCGCGTCTTATTGCGGTGCTCGTAGGACTCGATCGGTCGCTTGGTCTCGGTCTGCTTCTTTCCTGCCATCAAATCCTTCCTGTCGGTTTCGTCATGCGTTGATTCGGTAGGCTAATGGTCGGGTTCAGCCGCACGAGGAGCGTGTCGGCTTGATGCGCTTGTTAGCCAGCGCCTTCGGATTTATGGCTCACGACTTACCTTGCTTACGTATTTCTTCGATTTCAGCATCATATTTCTCCCAAAACTGCATAGACATTTGAGTTTCAGCCGCATATTCTTCTAAAACCGTAATCGGTGTATCCCATCCGTTACTCAAAAGGTGAGAAAGTCTTTCCCTATCTTTAAGCTTGTGGAATGTTCCCTTGCCTTCTTGTCTTTTGCGACTGCATTCACCCGTCCGAATACTAGCCCAGTATTCTTTGACAAGTGCTTGTATTTCATCTTGAAGTTTGTCGTAACTCGTTCTCAAAGTATCACTCTCGGAAAATGTAACTTGTTTTTGGACAATGATGTCACCCATATCGACCCCTTCATTCAGATAATGAATCGTTACCCCTTTTGGGGTATCTTCGACAAAACTCCAGAAATTGGGGTCTGCTCCCCTGTTCCACGGGAGGTAGGAAATATGAAGATTGATAGCTCTATCGGTGTACCGAGTAAGAACATCTTTCTTGATGATATGACGATACCCATAACTCACGATAAAGTCAGGTGAGTGTGCATCTATAAACGCGACATCAATCGGTTCCATAGTGGCTACAACTTCTTCGCCTACAGATTGTAACCACTCGACCAAGGGCGACTGCTTGAGCCGAGGAACAAGACCTTCATAACGAAACTCCTTTCAGGAGGATTTGACGCCACACCACGCGTCCCCACAAGTGGAAAACAAGCGGGCTAACGGCCTGCGCTTCAGCCGCGCCGCCGAAGGCGGCGTCGGCTGTAGCGGCGGGTTGGGCGGGCGTTTTGGATTACTCATAGCAACTTCAAGAAATCGTCCACATTCAACCGCGCTTGCTTCAAAATGTGTGCTAATGTAGAGCGTTTGACTGGACGATGCGCCGGCGCTGTCATCTTGAGCGCTTCGCTCCCTACACGCTTCTGTAATCGGATGTGACTGCCACGTTGACGGACCACAGTCCAACCATCCCTTTGCAAGGCGCGAATAATTTGCTGGTACGGCAGACTGGGTATCTGGTTCACAGTTCAATCTCCTGTACCAGGGCATTTTCTTCCATAACCAGATCATCTTCGACAGGCTCAAGGTACAGTTCGATGGCTTCCTGGATGTTTTTCAAGGCTTCTTCGACGGTCTCTCCTTCACTAATACAACCAGGTAAAGATGGGACGTAAACGGTGTATCCGCCTTCATCGCTGGCTTCGAGTACGACCTTGACGCGCATGTTGTTCCCTCCTTGCAGGTATCTCCCAAAAGTTATGAACAGTGATAGTTGTACCGCTGAATTTTGAACCGTGCCCGCCCAACGGCACTGAGCTCAGCCGCCGCGAAGCGAGGGAGCGAAGCAACCGAGCGGAGCGGTCGGCTGGAGCGAGACATTAGAGCCTGTTATGTACTTTCGAGCATAAAGGTAATGAACCGCGCTTCGGCAGGCTCAGCGCATCGCGCTTCGACCCGCTCAGCGCATCGCTTCAGCATGAGCATCGCAAAGGCCAGAACATGCCATCCCGCTAAGGTCTCCGGCAACCGCTCATCATCGCGTGCCAGCCGGCGAAAGCGCGCCATCGCTTCGACCGGCTCAGCGCTTCGCCAGGCGAAGCCTCGCTCAACGACCCAGCGGCGCGGCAGCGGCACGAAGCCGCGTTTGGCTTCCGACCGTTTGACGACCTCCAGCCGCGGATGCCGTGGGCGTGGGCGTCGGCCGCCGGTTGTTCTCCTGTATCGCCCTGGTCGACGAACGCCACGCTTCGACGCTTCGGCTGGCTCAGCGCAAGCAGGCTCAGGCGCCGCTTCGACCGACTCGCCCGTGACGGCGCAGTGCGCTGAGCGCTTCGAAGCGTGGACCTGTTCCGCCAATTCGGCGACCGGCGCGCGTTCCGGTTCGTCGGCGGGCGCGACGACCACGCTTCGGCAGGCTCAGCGCTTCGCGGCCAGCAACTGACCCAGCGTATCAACCGCCACGTGGACCTTGCTGCCCCCCTTTCCCCCCTGCGGGGGGAGGGAAAGGGAGGGGCGTTGATGCCCGTCATAGCCGGCGCGCGCTGCGCCCCCCCCTCTTTCCCCCCCCCTGCGGGGGGGCAGGGGGGGGCGATTGCATGGTGCACGCGGCAACGATCGCCGCGCGCGGCGGCGCCCTGAGCCTGTCGAAGCGACGAAGGCCCGCTCCGCGTCGCTCACATCGCTGGGATAGGGTTGACGTGTCATACTGAAATCATACCACGTGTATCTCTGAAGTGCATAACAGGCTCTAGCCATACGGCAAAGGTCGTGACCTTGCCTTTTCATCATTGCGATCCATATTGATCGTTTACTGGCAGCACAAGCTCAAGTCGAGCAGATGTCCCTGGTGAGTAGTGATGCGGCATTTGATTCCTATGGCATTATGCGCTGGTGGTGAGCGAAAGACAAATGCGCTGGCTAACCAGCGTATGCACCCGACAGGCTTCGCCTCGCTGCGCTCGGTCGCAGCGGCTGATCTCGGCGCCGTTTGCCTGCCTCGTCTCTGTGTATGGCTCAGAAACCTGAATTTTGCGGTATGATAGCGGCGATAATGGCTTTCTGAAGAGGAGAAAGACCTTATTACGGTCAATCGTAGCCAATGACCATTATCCGACGTATCGTTCAGTTCTTCGCCCTCCTCTGCACTATTCCCCTCCTGCTCATCCAGCTTCGGCTCTATCTGCCGCCGACGGACGTGGCGGGACCAGGGCGCTTCCCGCCGGATGTCGTGGCGCAACTGCGCTTTTTGCGCAGTGCGCTGGACCGCGGCGCCGGCGAGGAGATGCAGCAACTCTTTCCCGAAGGGTTCTTCTTCAGCCATGTGTTGTATGGGCTTGCCTGGGTCGATGCCGGCGCCGCCGTCGCTGCCGACGACCCGCTGCGCGCGCAGGCAATTGCCGAGGCGTGGCAGGCTGCCGACCGGCTGGATTCGCCGGCGGCGCTCGCACCGTTCACTCCTGCTCTCGATCCGCCATTCGGGGTGTTCGTCGTCGGTTGGGGCACATGGTTACGCACCGGAATCCTGGCGCTCGAAGCGCCTGATCAGCATGCGCCGGAACGGGTGGCGCGGGTTGCTGCCGACTGTGAGGCGTTGAGCGCCGCCTTTGCCCGCAGCGCCACGCCGTTTCTCACCTCCTACCCCAATCAGGCATGTCCCGTCGATAGCGTGGTTGGCATTGCTGCGCTGCGGCGCTGCAACGACCTGTTCGAGGCGCGTTACAGCGATGTGATTGCGCGCTGGATTGCAATGGCGCGGGAGCGGATCGACCCGGCGACCGGGCTGCTCTCGCACCGCGCCGATCCGCAGAGCGGGCAACCGATCGATGGCGCACGCGGTTCGTCGCAGAGCATCATCGCGCGTTTTCTTCCGGCAGTCGATCCAGAATGGGGATTGGATCAATACCGGCGTTTCCGGGCGCAGTTCGTCACGACTGTTGCAGGGTTGCCGGGGGTGCGCGAGTATCCGCACGGGCAGGAGGGCGTCGGTGATGTGGACTCCGGTCCATTGCTGGCGGGAGTCAGTCTGTCGGCAACGACTGTGACGCTGGGCGCGGCGCGCGCGTGGGGCGATGCCCGTCTGGCGGAACCGTTGCGACTTGGCGGCGAGTTCCTTGGCATGGGGATCGACGCTGGCGGCGAAAAACGGTATATGCTGGGAGTGTTGCCGGTCGGCGACGCATTTCTGGCATGGTCGAAAGCCGCGCCGCTCCGACCCGAGGCGCAACCGGTCGATGCGTTCGATGAAGTCGTCCCCTGGTGGTGGCGATTGCCGCTCCATGCCGTCAGCCTGGCGCTGATCGCCCTGATCTGGCTGCCATTGCGCCGGTCGTCCGCCCATCCGCAGGGCGACTGAAGCCGCAGTCCAGGGGAAGCGAATCCTGCCTGCGTGGTCTACAGCAGTGCACGCTGAGAAACGCCACAATCCCTTGCTCATACAAATGTGCGGTCATTTGAACCATATTTTTGAGCAAACAATCCGGCATCGCCCGGTTCAGCCCGCGCAGGCGGGCTTTGCAGACGTAGCCCGCGGCTTGAGCCGCCGGGCGGACTGCCAGTGCGCAGTCATACGTCCACGACACGCTTGCCGGTGTGCGTTGACCGTTGTGTCTTGTACAACGAACTGACCGCAAGTTATACTCACTTGCGGTCAGTCAGACAAGACGTTCGCGCGCCCGGTTCGCGGGGCGTAACGATCCACAATACGCACCGACAGTCGTGAACGCTGACCGCGACCTGGCATCAGCAGCCCCAGCGGGGCTTTCACTTGCTCAGCGAGGGCTTTAGCCCGCAGCGCCCCGGCAGTATTGTACGAATGACCGAGTATTCGTATCAGGACAGACAAACCCCGAGGGACTGTCGCGTTCTCGGCAGGGCTTGATCCCTGGTACAATATGTGGTAATCGTCCCCTTTTCTCCGCAACTGCGAAGGAGGCGCTATGCAACTGCACGGCTTCAACCCTGCCACGTGGGTCAGCCTTGTTCCCAATGGGCTGGGCCACGTGAAGCCGAACCATTACTGGGAAATTGTGCGCACCTTCTGGGAGAACCGCGATAACCTCGGCGCTGCGTGGCGCATCCTGCACGACGGCGTGTGCGATGGGTGCGCCCTCGGCACTGCCGGTCTGCGCGATTTTACGATGGACGGCATTCATCTCTGTACGGTGCGGTTGAACCTGCTGCGGCTCAATACCATGCCGCCGCTCGACATCCGCCGGCTCGACAATGTCGCCGGGTTGCGCACCCTCGACGGCAGGCGACTGCGCGCTCTCGGTCGCCTCCCTTATCCTATGATCCGCCGACGCGGCGATGCTGGCTTTCAACGTATCTCGTGGGATCAGGCGCTCGATATCATCGCCGACCGTATCCGTGTGACCGATCCGCGACGCATGGCGTTCTACCTGACCTCGCGCGGCATTACGAACGAAACCTATTACGTGGCGCAGAAAGCGGCGCGCTTTCTCGGCACGAACAATGTGGATAACGCCGCGCGGTTGTGCCACGCCCCCAGCACGACCGCCATGAAGCAGACGCTTGGCGTGGCCG
>JANDJJ010000196.1 GCA_024330945.1 Nitrospira sp.
GCTCCCAGCCGTCACCGACGCCCAGCGGATTCTTCGCAATCCAATCGGCAATCAGGCGGCACTTTGCCTCGTCGGACCGAGCCGGGTCAGCAAGATAGTCGAAGTAATGCAGATTGTATCGCCACAGTTTCGGCAGTGCCGGCGCGGTCCACTCGACACCAGAAAGAGGAAAAGTCATGCGCCGATTCAAAAAACAAAACGAACAATCGTCCGGCTCAGAAGAGGAGACGTCGAGGCAGGGGCCGATCGAAACACCGGGCCGGAGCCGAACCGAGTGGACCTGTGGCACAACAGAAACCGGCCGGAGCCGCTTCAGCACCTGGGCCGTGATTTGGCGGGGCCGCAGATACCTCACCGTGTGCAAGAACAACAACGCTCGGTTCATGAACCGGCACCCTCGCGGACCACGGCCTACCGGAGCGCATCCACGATGTCAAACGTAGTCCTGGTCACTTCGATCAGTTCCTCGAACGGAATGGGAGAGGGGGTCCCCGACCGAACGGCCTCGATAAAGACAGCGGCGCAGGCCGCCTGCCCTTTGTCCTGCCGCCAGAGCCCCATGCGCGTAAACCCCGGCCAACCGTAGCCGCGCAGCGTGCGATAATTATCGAGTTGGAGAATACGGCCGGCGCAGAAGACCTCCAGCCGCTCCTTGGGAAACGACTTGTGGCCATTGGACAGATAATGGATGGTCCCCATCGAGCCATCGGCGAAGCGAAGCGTCATCGTCACCTGGTCCGCCGCCGGCCCTTGTCCCCGCCGACCTTGCGCTTGCACCTGAAGCGACTCAATCGGCGCCCCGGCTAAAAACCGTTCGAGATCGACGAAATGACAGGCCTCGCCAATGATCCGGCCGCCGCCGACATCGGGATCTTGCGTCCAGTGATCCGAGGGAATCGCTCCCGCGTTGACAGTCATAACGAAGGACTTCGGCTCTCGGACGGCTGACAAGAGCGCCTTCATTTTCTGTATCTGCGGAGCGAAACGTCGATTGAACCCAACCATCAGGAGCCGCGCGCCCTCTGCGCCGGCGTTGACCTCGCGATACGTGTTCTCGATGTCGGCCAATTCTTCGCGCGTGACGGCCAGCGGCTTCTCCACAAAGACATGTTTGCCCGCGCGCAGCGCCTCGCAGACGAAACGTGCATGGCTGTCGTGCCGCGTCGCCACAACGACCGTATTGATGGCAGGATCGGCGAACACCGAGTGCGTTTCCGTCCCCGTTTCCTCAAACCCATGTTTCTTGCCGGCATGGACACCACTCACCCCTTTGGCCGAGATCACCGTTTTCAAAATAGCCGGAGTCTGTCTGAACGCCGGGATCAGGATCTGCGACGCATAATTGCCGGCCCCGATCACTCCCACGACCACGGCATCAGAAGGCTGAGCGGAGCGTGGCGGCACATCAACCAAACGGACCCGCGCCGCCCGCAGCACCTCATCAGACTGCTCATCCGGACGGGGATAGTGCAGCACAATCCCCAACGACCCGCCGGCCGTGAGCAGTCGATAGGCTTCTGGCGCCTGGTCCAGATCAAATCGGTGGGTGATCAGCGGCGCCACGTCCAGCCGTCCGTCGGCCATCATGTCGAGCACCGCCTCGAAGTTCCGCTGCTCCGTCCAGCGCACGAAGCCGATGGGATAGTCATGGCCCCCTTCTTCATACGTGGGATCGTAGCGGCCCGGCCCATAGGAACAAGACACTTGGAAGGTGAGTTCCTTCTCATAGAAGTCGGCGCGGGAAAGTTCCAACCCCACCACCCCCACCAACACGAGACGGCCCCGTTTACGGCACATGAGCGCGGCCTGGTGCACCGGCTCGTTGCTCGTCGTCGAAGCCGCGATCACAACAGCATCCACGCCGCGGCCGCGCGAGAATCGTGCGGCAGCGGCGAGAGGATCTTCGCCGCGTGAGAGATCCACTGTCTCAGCGCCGAACCGTTTCGCCAACTCCAATTTCGCTGGATCCAAATCAATCCCCAGCACGCGGCACCCATGCGCGCGCAACAGTTGCACAGTCAGCAGCCCGATCAGCCCCAGCCCCGTCACCACGATCGCTTCACCCAGCGTCGGTTGCACCAACCGCACCCCCTGCAGCGCAATCGCCGCGAGCACCGTGAAGGCTGCCGCCTCGTCGCTGACCCCATCCGGCACCTTGGCACAGAGATGCTTCGGCACCGCCACCACCTGTGCATGTTTGCCGTTGGACGCCACCCGATCGCCGACCGCAAAGCCGGTCACCCCCGCCCCTACCTCCATCACCACGCCCACGTTGCAATAGCCCATGGCAAGCGGCTGATCGAGCTTATGCCGCACAGCATCCAACGTCGGCAAGAGACCGTCCGTCTTGATCTTGTCGAGCACCATCCGCACCTTGTCCGGCTGCCGGCGCGCCTTGTCGAGCAGAT
>JANDJJ010000197.1 GCA_024330945.1 Nitrospira sp.
GTCGGCGCACCATAGACAACGCATCAGCGAATACAACCGGAATGATCGACGTTTTGGACGCCGCCGAGGTGGCCATGGGGTGAAAGAGATCACGGTGCCGAGCCTGGAAACTTGCTCTCCGCCGACTGCGCAAGCATCGCCTCCAGATGGCGAATGCGCTCTCCCTGAGATTCAACGGTCTCTTCCAGGCGGCGGATTTCTCCGGCTCGCCTGATTCGCGGCCCCAGGGACGCGATGAACGTCAGGGCGGCGCCGACCGTGGCCGAGCCGAGAATAACCAGCACCAACGAGGTCTCGTACTCCCACGCGAGAAACCGCACGTGAACCGCCGCCGTGTTTTGCAGCGCAAACAGGGCGATAAGGATCGCGAACAGCAGAGCCATCAATAACATCGGCATCATCTCCTCCTCGGCAACCGATTCCGGCCGCCGTCTTTCCGATCCCCTTCCATCAGCCTTCGATCCGGCGAAGGCGTCTGAGCAACGCCCAGCCGATCGATCCCGCCACGGCCGACGCCGCCAGGACGGCCACCTTCGCCGGCGCATCGAGCGGCGTCTTCCCAAAGGCCAGTCCTTCAATGAACAGCGACATCGTAAAGCCGATTCCGGCCAGAAACCCGACCCCCATGAAATGGGGCCACGTCAGATCCGGCGGCATCGTCGCGACGCCTGCGCGAATCGCCGACCAGGAGGCCAACAAGATTCCAGCCGGTTTGCCGATGACCAGACCGGCCATGATCCCAAGCGCGACCGGATGTCCCAACGTGCTCAGGGGATCTCCCTCCAACGACACTCCCGCGTTGGCCAGCGCAAACAGCGGGAGGACCACGGCCGTCACCCAGGGATGAAGCCCCTGTTCCAATCGTTGCAGCGGCGTGCCGGCCTCACCGGCAGCCTCGCGCAGCCGGGAGACGACCTTGTGCCCTGCCTGACTTGCCAGCGGGGAACCGCTCTCCTCCATCACCGTTTGAAATTTTTCGAGCAGCCGGCGGCTCTTGGCGATGAACTCTTCTCCGGATAGTGTCGTGCGCGCTGGGATCGTGAACGCCGCGAGCACGCCGGCGATGGTCGGATGAACACCGGACAAGAGAAACGCCAGCCAGAGTCCGCCGATTCCCAACAGGCCGTACACCAGGGGATGACGGACGCCCGCAATGTTCGCGCCGATCAAGAGCGCTAAGAACCCACCTCCCATCGCCAGGCTCCCCCACGAAATCGTCGAAGTGTAAAAGAAAGCGATGATCAGGACCGCGCTCAAATCGTCGGCGATGGCGAGCGCCACAAGAAAGACCTTCAACGCCAGCGGCATGCCTTTGCCGAGCAAGGAGAGGATACCCAGCGAAAAGGCGATATCCGTAGCCATGGGAATGCCCCACCCCTTTGCGCCGTCCGTTCCCGCGTTGAACGAGGCGTAGAGCACCGCAGGAAGCATCGATCCGCCCAACGCGGCGGCGAGGGGCAGCGAGGCTTGGCGCAGCGAGGACAGTTCCCCGACCAGCACTTCACGTTTAATCTCTAAGCCGATGACGAAAAAAAACATGGCCATCAGCCCGTCATTGATCCAAAGCACCATCGGCTCGGTGAGCACGAAGTCGCCGATCCCCACCGTGACCGGCAGCCGCCGGAAGGCGGCATAGTGCTCAGACCATGGCGAGTTGGCCCAAACCAGGGCGATGACCGTCGAGACCAGCAAGAGAATCCCTCCGGCCGACTCGGCATGGATGAATTTCTGAAAAGGCTCCACCACCGGCTGGATCAGCGGGGCCGTCCCCTGGTTTTCAACCGAACGATCCATCGAACGATCCACGCCTCTCCTTTGGAAGTCCGCTCCTTTCGCCCCGTCTTGTCATGTCGCCCTTCCTCGTCACAGACCGAGGTGAGATCTGATGGAAGCCACGATCCGCTCAGGCGATTCGTCGATAGCGATGACGAGCGCATCGTTCGGCTCTTCCAACGTTTCAAACTGATTGGCGAGCAAATCCCTGTGCATGAAATGGTCCGTTCGATCGGCCAGGCGCCGCGCAATCAGATCGGCACTGCCCTTGAGATACACCAATCGAACCACATGCTCCCAGCCCTGCATCACATAACTCCGATAGGCCGCCTTGAGCGCCGAACAGGCCAACACCGTGGAGCGCCTCTGTTCAATCCACCCTTCCATGGCCGATCGAAGGCACTCCAGCCACGGCCGTCGGTCTTCATCAGTCAAAGCCATTCCTCTCATCAACTTGTCTCGATTCTCGGCAGAATGAAAGTCATCCGCATCGGCAAAGCACCAGCCCACTTGTTCCGCCAGCAACCGGCCGATCGTCGTTTCCCCGGAACCGGAGACACCCATGACGAGGATGATGGAAAACGAAAGCACCGGCCTATCATCACCATCGTCCC
>JANDJJ010000198.1 GCA_024330945.1 Nitrospira sp.
CGGTTTCGGTGTTGGCGAACGATAGGCCTGTTGATTGCGCTCGCTGCGAGTCCGGAGGAGACAAGCTTTGCCAACACACAGGGAGAGTTGCCGGCCATGAAGCGACGCCCGCAAGGAATTTTAACCGGTATGCCGTTCATGACCCATGTGTCATCGCGGTCGTTCGTTGACGATGCGGGCAGGAAGCTCCACCTTGCCTCTTCTCCCCGCCGGGTTGTTTCATTGGCTCCCAGTATCACGGAAATGTTGTTTGCGATCGGGGCTGGAGACCTCGTGGTCGGGGTGACCCCCTTCTGTGATTTTCCCCCCGAGGCTTTGCACAAACCGAAGGTCGGCTACGGGAGCCCCAACGTGGAATCGCTCGTCGCCCTGCAGCCGGATTTGGTTCTGGCTCCGCAGGAACTTGTGAAGCCCGATCTTGTTGCCTCGTTGGATCATCTGCGTATTCCGCTATTTTTCCTCTCCGGCAAAACCATAGACGGTGTGCTCACGCAGATTCAGACGCTCGGGCGGATGGTCAATCGGGAGGCCGAGGCGGCCGCGCTGGTGATGGAGTTACGGCAGCGAATCACCGCTGTCAAGCAGCGGGTGCAGGGGCTCACGCCGGTGCGGGTGCTCTATGTCTTGAACAGCGAACCGTTAATCACCGTGGGTCCGGGCAGTTTCATCGATCAACTGATTGGTTTGGCCGGGGGGATCAATGTGGCGGCCAAGAGCACCATACCCTATCCCCGGCTCAGCATTGAGACGGTATTGCTCGAAGATCCGGACGTGCTGATCTTTCCAGTTGAATCCAATGCCGGCGTTCCGGATGAGCAACGGCGGGCCTGGCAACGGTGGTCCGGCTTATCCGCCATCAAACAGGAACGGCTGCATTCCATACCGGGAGATCTGCTGAATCGGCCGGGCCCCCGAATTGTCGAGGGCCTTGAACGACTGGCGGCGATTCTCCATCCGTTTTCGTCAGCTTCTCCTGAACCTAGTGTACGCGGAGGATCATAAATTCATGCCGGATGGACAAGTGGTCCCGTTGGCTTCGGCGACAGCTCGATCACCAGTGTCCAGCTTGCCACTCCGATCTCCAGAGTTCGACCGGATCACAGCCGGTGCCGTGGCGACCGTCCGCCGCCGGCGAGTGTTGGCAGGACTGTTGGCTGTTGCCGTCACCGTCATCATCGTCTGCACCGGATTCGGAGCGGCGGATCTTGAGGGGGGCAAGATCCTACGGGCGTGGTGGGGGCTGATGACGACCGGCGGCGTTGATGAGTCCCTCGGTCCGGTGGGAGTCATTCTGTTTCAGGTCCGATTGCCTCGTGTCCTCATGGGCTTTCTGATCGGTGGCACCTTGGCGGCAGTGGGAGCGACCTTACAGGCCTTGTTGCGCAACCCGTTGGCCGACCCCTATGTGCTTGGGGTGTCCAGTGGAGCGGCATTGGGTATCACCTTGGCGACCTTGCTGGCTGGTTCGTCATTGTTGACACGAGCACCGGTGGCGCCAGTCTGGGGGTTTGCTGGAGGGCTGATGACGCTGGTGGTGATCTACCGGCTGGCCCAATCCCATGGCCGATTGCCGGTCCATGGCCTGTTGCTCGCCGGGGTGGTGCTCAATGCCGTACTCACGGCCCTCATGATGTTCATCACGTCGATCATGGATCCGGTCCGTTCTGTCGGTCTGATCGCCTGGCTCATGGGGGTGCTGACCGTTCGGGAGTGGAGCGGGTTGCTGGCGATTGCCGCCTATGTCGCGATTGGAACAGCGTGGTTGTGGTTTCACGCGCCGGTCTTGAACCTGCTCACGCAAGGGGAGGAGACGGCGAGGTCGTTGGGCATCGACGTTGAACAGACGAAGAAACGGCTGTACATCGTGACAGCCTTGCTGGTCGGGGCCGTTGTCTCAGTCAGTGGCATGATCGGGTTTGTAGGAATGGTGGTCCCCCATCTGGTTCGGATGGCCGTGGGAGCCGATCATCGATTGTTGATACCGGCGTCAGCTCTTGTGGGCGGCGCATGTTTGGTGCTTTCTGACACGGTGGCTCGCACGGTCTTCGCTCCGTCTGAGATTCCCGTTGGGGTGGTGACCGCGCTGGTCGGGGGGCCGATTTTCCTCTATTTTCTGTTGACACACAAAAGTCGGATGGTTTGATCGTCTGCGGATGGTCTGAAGAGGCCGAGGGCGATGACACGGATGCCGATTGTCCACGAGTTGGAACAGGCGACGGAACAGGGGTCGGAAGAACCGGCGATAGTCGTCGAGCATGTCTCGTTTCGGTACGACCAAGTTCCTCCGGACCGTTCCTGGACAGTAGACCAGGTTTCATTCACTGTGGGCGTTGGCGAGATTTTCGGCATCGTCGGCCCCAATGGGTCAGGCAAGTC
>JANDJJ010000199.1 GCA_024330945.1 Nitrospira sp.
CCGTCGCCCCATCCTTTACTGCCCGCTCGATGTCGTAGATGCTGATGTCGTTGCCGAACACCGCGCGGGTGTTCTTGTCCGTCAGTTCGATGGGGGTGCCGGTGAACCCGATGCACGAGGCGTTCGGCAGTGCCTCGCGCATATGCCGGGCAAAGCCGTCGATGAAGTCGTACTGGCTGCGATGCGCTTCGTCGGCGATCACGACGATGTTACGGCGGTCTGACAGCAGCGGGTGTTGATCTTCACTGTCGGACGGAAAGAACTTCTGAACCGTCGTGAAAATGACTCCGCCCGACCCCGTTTTCAAGAGCTCTCGCAAGTGGGCTCTACTCATGGCTTGGACGGGCTGCTGGCGAAGCAATTCGTGACAGCGCGCGAACGTGCCGTAAAGCTGGTCGTCCAGGTCGTTTCGGTCGGTGATCACGACCAGCGTCGGGTTCTCCATCGCCGGATGCAGCACGACCCGCCCGGCGTAGAACGCCATCGTCAGGCTCTTGCCTGATCCCTGCGTGTGCCAGACCACGCCGACGCGGCGGTCGCCGGGCTTGGCGTCTTTCTGCCCCTTGGTAAAATAGGCCCCTTCGCTCTCTTGTACCTGCCAAGGCAAATCAGGAGGCACACAGGCGCGAATCGTCTCCTGCACCGCCACATTCACGGCGTGGTACTGGTGATACCCGGCCATCTTTTTGACGAGGACGCCGCCGCCTACATCCTCGAACACGATAAAGTGCCGGATCAGGTCCAGGAACCGTCGCTTCGCGAACACGCCCTCGATCACCACCTGAAGCTGCGGCAGCCGTGCGTCCGCCAGTTCCTCGCCCTCGATGGTCCGCCAGGGCATGAACCACTCGCGGTCGGCCGTCAGCGTACCGATCCGCGCCTGCACGCCGTCAGAGATCACCAGCGCCTCGTTGAACGCAAACAGCGACGGAATCTGCTGCTTGTACGTCTGAAGCTGGTTGAAGGCCGACCAGATGGTGGCGTTTTCGGTGGCGGCATTCTTGAGTTCCATCACCGCTATGGGCAGGCCGTTGATGAACAGCACCACGTCAGGCCGGCGTGTGGGGGCGATTAGCAAATCGCCCCCACCCTCGACCACGGTAAACTGATTGACCGCCAGAAATTCGTTGTTCTCCGGCTCTCCGTAATCGAGCACGCGCACGAGGTCGCCGCCGATAGACCCATCGGCCCGCTGGTACTCGACCGGCACACCCTCGACCAGGTACCTGTGGATGGCATGATTGTTTGCCACGAGGGAAGGTGAGTCCGGGCGGGTTAGTTTACGGAAAGCCTCTTCCAAAGCATCCGCCGGAACCTGCGGGTTGAGCTGCTGGAGCGCCTGACGAAGACGGCGTTCAAGAACCACCTGGGAGTAGTTCTCCCTCTCCCATTGGGAGAGGGCCGGGGTGAGGGTTTCGCCGGCAGGCGATATGTCCGGGCCGAAGGCCGTTTCGTATCCCAATCCGGCCAGCCAATCCATCGCGGCGGATTCGATTTCTGATTCGGTCAGATGCGCCATGGTTCGTCCTTCGGCTGGTCCTTCGGTTGGGGCACGGCATGCCGTGCCCGTACGAAATCTGGGTTTTCCCGATCCAATGCCCATTGCAATGGGTTGTTGGCGATGTATTCCCTGATCCGGTTCAGGGATTCGTCGTTGCGGATGATGTGTTCGTAATAATTGCGTTGCCAGATGGGTACACCGGGCGTGCGGCGTTGTTCGTTGATTTGTTTGGTGACGGCCGATTTGAACGAACGAATGATGGTTGGGATCGAACCGGTGACCGGACAACCGAATTGTTCCGTAGGGGCACGGCATGCCGTGCCCCTACGAAATCTGGGTTTTCCCGATCCAATGCCCATTGCAATGGGTTGTTGGCGATGTATTCCCGGATGCGGTTCATGGTTTCGTCGTTGCGGATGATGTGTTCGTAATAATTGCGTTGCCAGATGGGTACACCGGGCGTGCGGCGTTGTTCGTTGATTTGTTTGGTGACGGCGGATTTGAACGAACGAATGATGGTTGGGATCGAACCGGTGACGGGGCGACCGAATTGTTCCGTAGGGGCACGGCATGCCGTGCCCCTACCATCCACAACGATGATTCCGTGAACATGGTTGGGCATCACGATGAATTCATCCAACGACGCATTCGGAAAATGCGTCGGAATGTCCGACCAACATCGTCGCACGATTTCCCCCTCGTCATTCAACCGCATTCGCCCATTGACGATATCGCCGAACAGATGCGCCCGATCCTGCGTGCAAATGGTCACAAAATACGCCCCGGCCTGGG
>JANDJJ010000200.1 GCA_024330945.1 Nitrospira sp.
ATTGTGGGGCGCAGCGGCGGCACTGTCCCTCAATTCAATCCTGCCACTCTGCTGTTTCACCGTATCCGGTTGGGAGGAGTATCGGTCGGGGATTACGGTCCTCAAGAAGCACGAATGATTTGGGAGGACATCATCCTCCGGCTGAATCGGTTGGGGCGAAAGCCGCTGGTGGACAGCATCGTGCCGTTTGAAGAGGTCAAACAAGGGTTTGCCCGGCTCGCCCAAGGCCCACTGGGCAAGGTGTTGGTCCGGGTGGCCCCATAGGGAGACCATCCCCTTCCGGCCGATCGTTTGGTTGAAGAACTGCTCCGGAACGACACGCCCCTATCTCCTCTCTCCGATCTTGGGCTCGGTTCCTCTGAGCAAGCGGATGATGTTGTCTTTGTGTCGGACGACGATCAGCAGAGTGATGGCAAGCGAAAACAGCAGAAACGGCCCTGTCGGATGGACGAACACCGCGATGATCGGAAAGAGCCCAAATGCAGTCAGGGCTCCTCCCGATGAATAGCGCCACAGGGCCACGGCGCCGATCCACGCCAAGAGCAGCAACAGCCCGATCATGGGCGCCACGCCGAGCACGGAGCCCAGCGCCGTCGCCACCCCCTTGCCGCCCCTGAATTTCAAAAACGGCGAATAGAGGTGGCCGATGAAAGGAGCCAGCGCGATCAGGAGAATCGGCCACTCCGTCTGATACCACTGTGTGGCGCCATAGGCCATGATCCAGCCCTTGCCCATGTCGCCGATCAGGGTCAGGATACCGGCCTGTTTGCCGGCCACCCGCAAGACGTTTGTAAATCCCACATTTTTGCTGCCGACCGTTCTCGGGTCCGGCAACCCCATTATTTTACAGACCACAACGCCGAAGGGAACGCCACCCAGCACGTACCCCATGACGATGAGCGGAAGGGTCAATCCAGCAAGATCCATGGGCTGCAGTAATCGCTTGTATTAAGAGCTTTGGCTCAACGAAGACGGTGCGGCCCGGCCAAACTTGTCAGGCTGCATCAAAAACTCAATCATCAGATCGTTGAGGCCGGGCCAATCCCGATGTCCGCCCGATCCTTCGCAATAGAGTGTCGGCCCCTTTGCTTCGCACCGCTGATAGGCAAGACATCCGCCCTCGATCACGGTGGTCTCGGCGCTGTCACAGTGGTTACACCCAGCCCACCAGTCCGCTGTTTGGCGGCCCCAGCCGGGAAACAACCGATCATGCTTTCCATGGAGAATCATGACCGGCAACGGCGCCGGACAGTGATAGACCTCCAGATCCTTGCCGGTCCAACCGGCGGCGCTCGGCGCAATAGCCGCTGGAATCTGCTTGGTTCCATCGAGCACCGCCAGCGCCAACGCCGCCGTGCCTCCGTCCGAGTGACCGGTGGGGTACACACGCCGCTCGTCGACGCACCAGGTCTTGGCGATCTCGCCGGGCAACGACCCCAGCCGTTCGATGGTTGAAATGTTGAGCGGCTGATGATCGGCATAGGCGATGATCATTCCGGCCTTCGTCGCCGTCGGCGTGAGTCCCGTGAACCGCTCCATTGTCAGACCGCTCTGGCCCGCCGCGGCATAGACCATCAGCAGCGGATGGGCGACCGTGGGGTCGTAATTGGACGGTGTGCGCACGTGATAGCGGAAGCCGTCGGCCGACACATGGCCGTCACTCGCGCCGGCTTGACCGGACCGCGATCCAGCCTCGCATCCACCCGTCCGGAGGCCGGGGTACTCATAGGCTTCGACTTGTGGAGGAGGCTCCCCGTTCTTCTGGCAGCCAAGAACCATGAAGAGAAGGCTTAAGAGACCGAAGACTTGCAGAAGGAAAGGATCGTGTTTCACGACGGGCGGTCGATCGAAGCCGGTTCAGAATCCCTTGGCCACGACTTGCTTCCAGAAGCTCCGCACGTACTGCCAACCGGACAAATAGCCGAGCACAAGAGACAGGTAGAGCGTGGCGGTGCCGACGAGATAGACGTTGCCAAATTCGGCGAGCCAGGTTCCATCCAAGATCAACAGCACGATCGCCACCACTTGAAGGGCCATCTTGTACTTACCCATCGTCTGCGCCGCGATGATCATCCGTTCGCCGGCGGCCATGGCGCGGATGCCCGTCACGGTCAATTCCCGCGCGATGATGAGGATCGCCACGAGCGCGCCGACTCGATCCACGTTCACGAGCAGAATGAGCGCCGACAACACCAGCAGTTTGTCGGCAATGGGGTCGAGCAGCTTCCCGAGCTTCGTAATCTGACCGGTGCGGCGGGCGATGTATCCGTCCAGCAGATCGGTCAC
>JANDJJ010000201.1 GCA_024330945.1 Nitrospira sp.
CTTCGTTGTCGAAGGTCGCCCTGCTCTCGTCAGCTCCATCGTGCAACGGCATAAGAATCTGCGCCATCTGTTCGACAACCGGTGGCTCCATCTTATTGTCCTGGATATCCACACAGGTCAGTTTGTCCGCTACGAGCCGGTCGGCAACTGGATAACCTTTCCTGCGAAGTCCCACGCCTTCGCCCTGCAATAAACGCCGATCTTGAGCCTCCGCACGCGGAGACTCAAGACGCCTCGAGGAGGCCCAGGCGCTGATACGCCTGGCTGAACAACTCCGGGAGAGTCGTCTTCAATTTCTTCTCCCCCACACCTAAGCCGAAACCACCCCCTACGTTTGGGGCATTGCAGAGCAATCCTTCAATGAGCCATAAATTCTTTGCTCAAGAAATAATTCCGTGCAGAAAGAGAGGATCACCTATGGCTCAAATTCTCAACCTGAGCGAACATGCCAGCGACGAGGATGTTCACTTTTTGACCGCTCTTCTCATTTATCACCTGGTCGAACGGTGTGGGGGACAAATACGGTTTTCTCTTCAAGAAATCAGACAGATGCGTGACAACCTTGCCACCAAAATGGTACAGATTCAACTCGGCAACGACGTGCATCTGCGCATTATCGATCGCCTCCCTGAACTGCAATAGCCCATCCCTCCCCGCCACCAGAAACACATATCCTTCAGAAGCGATGGCCTGCTTCTCTGTGAGGAGCACAACAGCGCGCCGGTTCACTCACAACGTGATCCAAAGCTGCACAAGGAGCATATGATTGATGAGGTTCGCGTTACCTTCAAGTTTTCGGTTGTTGATCATTTGATTTTGGTAGCCGAGATCGACGTTCAGGTGCTGATTGAAGATTTTATTGACGCCGAGGAAGAATCGGTTCTGGTCCAACCCGGCTTCCGGTCCTTTGCTCGTGATCGTGCCGACCGTGTTGAGATTGACGAAGATTTCGTCGTACACGACGACCGCCCAGGTAGGGGCTGGTGGGATCGGGACATCCGCTCGAAACATCTGGCGAAACCGCACGGCCGTGCCGTCGGCATGCTCGATCCACCGTTCTTCCAATCTGGTTCGACTGAGGAATTTGAGATGCGAGAATTTATGGAGATAATTGACCTGCTGATAGATGCGATTCTCTTCGAAGAATCGGGGAGCCGCCGGCTGATTATAGTTGCCCACCCAGGCATAGCCTTGCCAGATGGAGACATGGTCCGTTAATTGATACCCCATCGCCGGGCGGAGCAACAATTGATCGAGATTCGTGACATCGTCCGCGAAACGAGGGTTGACCTCCATATAGGCGAGAAACGAGGCGGGCAACTTCACGGTCAGATAAACCGGCGTCCACAGTCGAAAGTCCGACTTTGTATTGGGTCCCAACTCCGTGTAGGCCTGCGCAGGAAACGCACCGAATACGATCAGCGCCCACAGAGTCACAACCCAAACCACATATGCCGCATGGTGCCGTCTTTGCCCCGCTATTCGTTCCATAGACATTTTCTTTCCTTCCGAGAGAGGTTGATCGTCTTGCATCGGCCTTCGCCTGGGTTCACCGTGGTAGGACCGTCGTGCGCGGATGATACGTGCAAACGCGACCAGCCTGAACCGGCCACTTGAGCGCAACAGGGTACTCTTCGCCCCTCAGAAATCGCAAGACCTTCCTCTGCGCGTCTCGAATTCATCTGCTACGGAGGCCGGCTTGAATCGTCGCCACGGCGCCGTCAACAGGAGCTGGGCCAGGCATTGTGCCGGATGGGCTCTGGTGGTAGCTACTCAACATGTTGCGTATTTCGTCCCACGTCGCCATCCCGGATTCCGAAATCGAGATCCACTCCGTGCGCGCTCAAGAAGCCGAAAGACAGCACGTCAACAAGGTGTCGACCGCCGTTCACTTGCAATTTGATATCAAAGCTTCCCCGCTTCCACCTTCCTGTAAACAAACGTTGTTGGAGCTGCGGGACCATCGAATTTCAAGCGACGGCGTGATGACGATCAAATCGCGGGAGCACCGTTCCCGCGAACGGAATCGGCAGCAGGCTGTCGCCAGATTGCTGGCCTTGATCCAGAAAAGCGATCGTTCCGCGAACAAAGCGCAAACCCACCTCCCCACCAACCCATCCCGTGAACGGCGGATCGCAAGCAAGAAACGGAGAGGGCGCTTGAGGTCTCAACGAAAGGAGTTGGAG
>JANDJJ010000202.1 GCA_024330945.1 Nitrospira sp.
GGACAGATCGTCCGGCAGGATTTGCAGTTTAGGCAGGCTTCCACGACCCGCTTCGAGTTCAAATAGCTGTAATCGGCGGCCGTCACGATTTCAAACCACCCACGAGCGCTCATATCCTCTGACTGAAAGACATCGTAGACAGGACAGACCGAGTTGCACTTGGCGCAGGTGGCGCAAGATTTCGAGAGTCTGGTGTAGTCGATATGATCCGTGAATGGCCGGTCGCTGATCTTAATGCCAGGGTTCAGAATGTTGCCCGGATCGAAGGCCTGTTTTACCTGGACAAACAACTGGTACAGTTCCTCGCCGAACATTTTCTGAACATAGTCGGCTCTGATGCGCCCATCTCCGTGTTCGCCACAGATTGACCCACCAAATCGCGTAAGCACGGTCGAATGGATGTCATGGTACGCTTGAACCATCTTCTCGAAATCATTGGAATCATTGACATCCAGCAGCGGCACGATGTGGGCATTGCCATTGCCGATGTGGCCGAAGATCGCGACCGGCACTCGCTGGCCGGCGAAAAAGGTTTCCAGATACTGGATCAATTCGCTGATCCGGTCAGCCGGGACCACGACGTCATCCACGAAGTTGATCGGTTTCTTTCGAGGATCGTACCGATAGAGCGTGGGATAGAGGGCTTTCCTGGCCTTCCAGAGTTGCTCGCGCCGCTCATGATCAAACGCAAAGGCGATCGGCGCTGCAAGCTGAAACGGACGGCAGACCTGGGCCAAGCGATCGGCCCGCGCTGAGCATTCATCGTCGAAGGAATCAGTGTCCAATTCGATCAGCAAGGTCGCAGCAGCATCGACGGGAATCCCATGGGCGGATCGGCCGATCAGATCCAACGTGTTGGCATCCATTACTTCGAGCGCACTGGGCTTAAGCTCGAGCAAGCGAGGAACCGCTTCGCCCACCTCCTCCAGTCGCTGAAAATGGATCAGTCCGGTCACGGTGGCTTTGGGTTTGTGAACCAGGCGAATCGTGGCCTCGCTGATCACTCCCAACGTTCCCTCGCTGCCGACCAGCAGTTTGGGAAGGTCGAACAGGCCCTGTCCCAACCCGTCGGCCAGGTCAAAGAGGTTATAGCCACAACTGTTCTTGCTGACCGTGGGTTTCTTCGCGTGAATGAGATCCACGTGGGCTTGAACAAGGGTCAAGACGCGCTGAAGTGGCGGAACTGCCGCCAGAAGAGATGTCAAGGCCTGGTCGTCCAGGCGATACGCTCGCGCCTCCAGCCAGGTACCGGAGGCCAGGCAGATCCGTAATCGGTGGACATTGTCCTTCACCGATCCGTATCGAAGCGTATGGGGCCCGGCGGAATTATTGGCCAACATCCCGCCCAGTTTGCACATGTCCCCGCTGGACGGATCGGGGCCGAACAACAGACCTTCTCCGGCCAACTGTTTATTGAGTTCTGCCAGCACAATACCAGGCTGGACCTTGGCCCATAATTCTTCGCGATTGATCTCCACAATCCGGTTCATGCGCGAGATGTCGAGGATGATGCCAGAGCCGATCGCCGAACCGGTCAGGTTAGTGCCGGCGGCGCGCGGCGTGAGCGGAATGCCATGGGTGGCAGCGTAGTGAACCGTCGCCGCAATGTCGTCTTCCGACTCGACCAACACGACGGCCTTAGGCTCGATGCGATAGATGCCGGCATCCACTGCATAGGCGGTGATGGTCGGCCGGTCGTCCTTGACCTTGTCGGAGCCGAGTTGGGCCCGCAAGTCGGCGGCGATGGCGCGGGATCGCTCGGGAAGAATGAGGGTTGGGGCGGTCATAGGTATCGTGGGAACCGTGCGCGCATTCTAGCAGGGTGTTCGAAATAACCGCCAGCGGGAGACCCCGTTCAGCCCGCCGAACACGGAAACAAGGCGAAGACATTGGGCTTTCGTTCATGACAGCGCAGCGGGTACGGTTTTACCGAGAGGGATCATCCGCCGCCCATCTCCGCCACTCCATGCTCTTGAAGACCGATACCGCCGCTTTCTCTGAGGATCCACGGTATTTGAGATGGCTTCCGCATCCCGATCGACAGTCCGACGATCCGAAACCGGAAACCACCACGTCCCCCCTCGTCAGTCCAACGACCGTGC
>JANDJJ010000203.1 GCA_024330945.1 Nitrospira sp.
CGACGTATTGTCCAGATCGAACTGCGCCTTGATGAGCTCGGCTTGCGCGGCTTGAAGCTGCGCCCTCGCGGCAAGCTCCTGCGCCACCGCGTCATCGACGTCTTTTTGGCTCACAGCCTGCTCCGCCAACAACGGCTTGACACGGGCCAAATCCTGCGTGGCCTGGACCAATCGCGCTTCCGCCTGTGCGATCTTGGCCTTGACGGCCGCCACTGCGGCTTGAAACGGCACCGGATCGATTTGATAGAGCCGGTCGCCTTTTTTCACATCACGCCCTTCTCGATAGAGAACCGCTTTCAAAATGCCGGTCACCTGCGATCGGATCTCGACCGGCCGCGAGGCCTCCGCCTGGCCGATGAATTCCGGCTCGTCGGGAATCGGCTGCGTCGAGACCGTGATGACCTCGACCTGCGGAATATCCTGCGCGGGCATCGAGCCGGCCTCCGGCTTACAACCGGCCGCAAACGCCAGCAGGCTCCCGCCCAGAACGACCATGACGGATGCGGACGGTCTGTTCATGGGTCTCACTCGTTTCATTCTCCGACGGACGGCGACCCGCCAGTTTACCTTTTTGAATCCTTTGTTCTCCACATACGACGACCGACGGAGCATGATCCCGCCGATCATCATTCGATCATCACTCTTTGAACCGATAGCCGGCTTTTTCAACGGCGCGCCGCACGGTATTGATGACCGCCTCCGTATCGGAGTGGGGCATCACGGCGACATCCGGAGCCGCCCGCAGTCGAGCCAGCATCTCTTCGGCTTCCGCGCCGGCCAACTCATCGCTTGTTGCGTACAATCCCTCCGGTCCTTCCTCGACTCCATTATGCTCGGCAAGGATGTCGCGGAGCGTGCCGATCACCGATGCCGTGGGCGTCGGCATGAGCAAGGACGCAATGGCGCCGTGATCGAGCCGGAGCTTGGGGGCCAGGGGCCACGGACTTCCGCCTCGCCACCGCTGAATGGCCGGCAGCAGGATCTTTTCTTCCATGCCGATGTGCTGGAGAAGTCCGGACCGGAATCGGTCGTACAATTCACGGTCCACCCGATCCGGATCGGCAACGGCCCTCTCAAGCAACCCGTCGAGCCTCCGGTGATCTTCCACGAGGTGGGCGGCAATGGGGCCCCTCTTTCTTTGGTCTTCTTCCATCGACACCCTGCTCTTTTGCTGTTCCATCGTTGACGTCCTCAATCCGCGTCCCGCTTCCCCATGATCTCCTCCACAATGCCCCGCGTCATACAACCGGACGCGCGAAGCGTCGCGCCCTCCCGCCACAGTCGATCCAGTAGCGTCTTTCCGGCTGCGTCGATGAACGTCACCCCGGCCAAATCAATCACGGCCGTCCGTTGTTGGCTCCCACTCAATCGTCGCCAACACTTTTCGAGTTCCTCCACCCAAGGACCGGCCAGGCGTCCTTCAAGAACGAGCGAGATCGAGCTTTCCCCGGCGCAATACCGTCCGGTGATCTTCAACATATCCGCCTCGCTCCGTTTCCATGTGCCAATCCAATCGACGCCGTTTCATCCATCATAACCGCCGGTGGATTACGTTTCAGATGCTCGTTCAGAAACGTCGACGGCGCCATAGCCGCACCTTCGTTCTCCCACATATTCAATCGGCAATTTGCGTTCCAGCCGACTTTTGCGGGCCAATAACGACCCAAGGAAGTAAAACGCAAGACGATCAGGCGTGCTCACCGGGAACTCATAACGCAATGCAGACAACGGAAAGACGACGGCAGCCGAAATAACGGCACGGTGCCGATTTATCGGCGCCGAAAGCGATGAACGCTAAGGGGAATGTGTTTCTGAGGCGAGAGGCCGGAAACGCGCGAGGCGCAGGAGAGAGTCCCCGTTTAAGAAGGCCGTGAGATGCCGAGCTTCTTCATTTTTGACTGAAGGGTGGTCCGCTTCATCCCCAATCGCGCGGCGGCCCCGGCAGGCCCGCCGATCACCCAATCAACCGCCTCAAGAGCACGCCGGATGTGGTCGCGCTCGACATCCTTCAACCTCGCGGAGGGCCGGATGCTCTCCGGCCCGGTCATCGTCAATTCCACGAGCGGCACGGAGAGGTCCGGCCC